>JAALKB010000038.1 GCA_011088265.1 Gammaproteobacteria bacterium | reverse complement strand
CCAGTTTATACTGGATATGTAGCCTTTTCGGGTTCTTCAGGGACGACTAGCTAAGAACAGACAGGTACTATTGAAGCTGCATCAGAAACTGGGTGGTGACCGATCTATAGGTTTAAGTTCTATACTGCCTTGGTCAAGGGCGACTGGGGAGGAAAATCAAGAACCATTCGACTCGCATTACGTAAACGTTCATCCAGTGAGGGGCAGGCCCGTATGATGGTAGATCGAAATGGTCAGGAAGCGATTTCAGTCATCTCTTCACGATGCCAGTTTACGCATTCCACCCTCGTTGATATTGAACTAAAAACCGGGCGCATGCATCAGGCGAGGGTTCATTGCGCCAGTTCCGGATTTCCGATTGCCGGTGATCGTGTTTATGGAGACGACGCCTTTAACAAACGGATGAAAAAACAAGGACTTGGACGACTCTTTCTCCATGCTTCCCGAATAGAAATGTATCACCCGATAACTGATATTGAGTTGAACATCGAAGCACCACTACCAGTTCAAGTGTCAGAGCTTCTAACGACACTTTAACGGTTTATTGCTTTCTTATGTCAGGGTGATACCCTGAGTCCCTACCGGACATTTAATAATTAAAGAGCGAGATAAAACAACCAACGTGAAAGGTTAATATTCAAGGGGTTGTTTTAGAGGGATTGTTTTAGAGGGGGCGTGCTAGAAGGATTGAGTTAGAGAGATTATGTCAGGAGAACTATATTAGGGAGGGGCGTATTACTGCGGCTCTCTTAAAGTGAGTCATCAGCTTCTGAGCATAATCAGATCCAGGGTATGGGATGCAGGTCTGGACTTTCGGCGGAAAGAAAAATGCACTATAAACTATTGATCTTTGACTGGGATGGGACAGTAATGGATTCGGGTGACCGGATAACCAATTGTTTTTGCGCTACTGCGCAGGATTTTGGTTTGCCAGCTCCGAATCGCCAACAAATTCGAAGCTATATTGGTATTAGTTTGTCGAAGGCATGGCACTGTTTGTATCCTCATCTGGATGCTCCGGCGATTACATCGCTAATTTCCCGATATCGGGAATATTGGATTTATCTCGATAAAACCCCCATGCCGCTGTTTGACGGAGTAATGGATGGACTGGAGAAGCTTACTGAAAAAGGATACTGGTTGGAGGTCGCCACGGGTAAGTCCAGAGCCGGATTGGATAGGGCTATGGAGGAGGCGAGTTTGTCTAATTATTTTGCATATACTCGATGTGCAGACGAGTCACGATCTAAACCTCATCCTCAAATGTTGTTGGATATTCTTGATTTCACAGGAATTAATAACGCTCAGGCGCTAATGATTGGTGATACCACATTTGATCTTGAGATGGCTGAAAATGCTGGTATGGATAGACTGGCAGTGGGTTACGGTTACCATAACCCGGCAGAGCTCTCACCCCTGGTATCCGCTCACTTTCGTCAAGGAGAGTCAGACGGCGTGCCCCAAAAATTCGACGAGGTAGTGAAATTTATTAGCCGGAAAGTATCGAGTGAAATGTGATTGGGCTAGCCAAATTCGTTAGCCAAATTCGTTAGCCAGGTTCTTTCGTCTGGTCAATTTGAGGATGCTTAATGGTTTTTAGCGAGCGTGAATATCTTAAGTCGTGGATATCTTAAGTCATAGTTATTCCCAGAATAATTCTAATTTTAGAGTGCGGCCTGAATAATGGTGACTAAATTCAAAACGGTTTGTTTGGTTTCCGATTTAACCGAACGTGGAGTCGCCATTGGATTTGCGATTGATGTCGATCGGTTTCTCAATGGGTTTGTGGTGAAGTTTGATGGGCAACCCTATGCTTTTATTAACCGTTGCCCCCATGTGCGAACGGAGCTGGATTGGGTTCCTGGAGTGGTCTTTGATGAACAAAAGTCGTTTCTTTCCTGCGCAACTCATGGCGCACTATTTGATCCAACGACGGGGGTCTGTATTCGTGGTCCTTGTATCAATCAGTCTTTGGTTGCTTTGCCAGTGCGGGTTATCGGTGAGGAAGTCTGTGTTGCATTCTGATTTCCTTTGCTACCGGGATACTGTATTAGGAAGGGTGCATTTTGAGTATGGCTTTAAAGGCTATTATGGGAATGTTAACCTACTCTGGACCATTGATTTCTGGTCCATCGATTTTTAACCCATTAACTTCTCGTCTATCAATTTTTCGTCCATCAACTTTTCGCCTTGAGTTCTGCTAAATTGGGCTGTGCTCGGACTTTATTGGCTTCGACCTTTCTACCTATTTTCTATCGCCGAAACTTATTATGCGAATAACGACTGAGCCAGAGCTATCTGAACCAGGACTATCTGAACCGGAGCTATCTGAACTGGGGCGATCTGAACAAGGCGTTGTCAGAATACTGGATATGTCCATTGAGCTGGCGCTTTCAAGATGGACCAACCCCAGTCCTCATTTCTCCCATGGCCAGGATTTGAGATCAAGCGACCGAGGGCTGTTATCCGCGTTCTATGGAGGGCTCGTTAAGTCAAGTGAGCATAACTGGCAAAACGCGGGGAGAGTATTAGTAGACCGAACGGATATTCGGATTTTGTTCGATAGTTATCAATTACCCTTACCTGTGAGATCGCTCGATGCATGTTGTCGAGAGATCGATTGTTTTGTTCGGGAGCACTTTTTTCCAAATTGGCATGTATTTCGACCCAATTTCAATGCCAGTGCCAATGCCAGTGCCAGCGCGAATAACAATTCTTCTGGGGGGGCATCGGACCGTGGGGTATCCACTGAATTCAGTGCTCCTACGTCGCCTGAAGTGTTGTCTCAGAGCTGGATCAACTTTTTTACACAGGAGATTTTTGGGGGAGAGGAATATGAATCCGGAAGTAGGCTATTGCTGTTCTTCCTGTGCCCGATGTTACCGATTTTCCCCGGTCTCTCAACGGTGGGGCGAGATCACACTGTCCCAATCGGCAGGGAATCGGCCGATATTCTGGACAATTTTAATGCTCAATCGTTTTTGCCAGCATCAGTTCAAAATGGTGAAGATGGTATTCCCGTACAATGGGCGTTAACGAATTCCAATTGGTGGATGAGAAGGGTTTTATGGGAAAGGGAACAGATTCTAAAGACGGGGCGAACTTGATCCTTGACCCTGGGGTAGATTTATAAAGTGGATTTATAGGGCGGATTCTTTGAGATGAGTGTTATAAGTGAGTATCAGTTTAGCAATTCCTGGGAGGCAAACCCCAAAGGAAGCTTCAGGAGTGACGGGCATGTTAGAATGCCTCCCGTTTTGTTCGACAGTAACTATTCGTGATTCAGGCAAAAAAACAAACCACTAACGATTCTGCGGAAAGCGGATCATTTTCCGATAAGTTTTCCAGTATCTTCTCTGAAGCAGGTCTGGTTCTGCTATTCGGGCTGATTGCCTATTTATTGCTTTGCCTCGCAACCTATTCCGAGAATGATCCGGGTCCTACCCATACTGGTAGCAATCGGGAGCTAATCAATATGGGAGGCTATGCAGGAGCATGGATATCGGATTTGCTATTTACTTTGTTCGGACGCTCAGCATATTTCCTGTTGGCATTTATTGGCATTATAGGCTGGAGAATCTATAGGAACCGGACGTTAAAAATGTCTGTGGGCCGGCTTACTTTTTTGAGTGTGTCTGGCCTGATTCTTTCCATGATTGGTATTTGTGGTCTGGAACAAATTTATTTCCCTTTGCAAAATCCGAATACCAACCTGTTCGCTGGTGGTATTTTGGGATACAACCTCGCCGGAATGTTTGTGGGAAGTTTTAGTTTGGTGGGAAGCGCCATTCTTCTTCTGGTTATCCTTATCGTCGGGGTGACTTTACTTGGCCAGGTGGCGTGGCTCAATCTAATGGATCGGATCGGTTATGCAATCTTCTCAGTATTCGATGAGATCAAATGTCAGCTTCAGGAACGATTGGAGAGGAAAAAAGGCGCGAAGATTCGTAAAGAGCGAGAAGTGGTGGTGAAAAAAATACGTTCAGAAATAGTGGAGAAGAAACCGCCCAGAATCGAACCCAAAATAGAAGCTCCTGTGGAAAGTGTCCTAAAACAAAAGGAGTATCAGGTCAGCTTGTTTACTGGACAATCCTCCAATGGAGTATTGCCGGATCTGTCTTTATTGGATGTGCCGGATGAAGAATCGTCAGGATATTCCAGAGAAGAACTCGAATCGATGTCCCAGTTGCTGATCAAAAAGTTAAAGGATTTTAATGTTGACGTCACTGTAGAGGCGGTGCAACCGGGGCCTGTGATTACCCGTTTTGAAATCGATCCAGCCCCAGGAGTGAAGGCTAGCCAGATTGTTGGACTATCCCGAGATCTGGCGCGATCCTTGTCCGTGGTCAGTGTTCGGGTGGTTGAGAATATTCCGGGTAAAACCGTGATTGGTATCGAAATTCCAAACCAAACCCGGGAAATCGTGAGGCTGGTAGAAGGATTATCTTCCAGTGAATATGAGAAAAGTGCTTCTCCGTTAACGCTGATTTTGGGTAAGGATATCGCAGGTAATGCGGTGATCACCGATTTGATCAAAATGCCCCATATTCTGATCGCTGGAACAACGGGGTCTGGGAAGTCGGTTTGTATCAGTGCGCTGATACTCAGTCTGGTTTACAAGTCGACGCCCGAAGAGGTTAGGATGATTATGGTTGATCCCAAGTTTTTGGAGCTCTCCATTTATGACGGTATTCCTCATTTGCTGACTCCGGTTGTTACCGATATGAACATGGCCGCCAATGCGCTGCGTTGGTGTATTGTTGAAATGGATCGTCGGTTCCGAGTGATGGCAGCCACTGGCGTGAGAAATATCGCCGGATTTAATAAGAAAGTGGATCAGGGTAGGAAGAGCGGGGTTCCCCTATTTGATCCAACTGTTGAGCTCGAAACCGGAGAACAACCAGCGCCATTGGACCGTCTACCTTATATCGTTGTTGTGGTCGATGAGTTAGCAGACCTGATGATGGTGGTCGGTAAAAAGATTGAGGAAATTATCATCCGTATCGCACAAAGGGCGAGGGCCGCAGGGATTCATCTTGTTCTGGCAACCCAGCGTCCGTCAGTGGATGTGGTAACCGGATTGATTAAGGCTAACGTACCAACCAGAATCGCATTTCAGGTTTCCTCCCGGGCAGACTCGCGAACTGTGCTCGACCAGATGGGAGCGGAGCAACTTCTTGGTCAGGGAGATATGCTCTTTCTCCCTCCAGGATCCGGTTTCACCCAACGAGTGCACGGATCATTTGTCTCAGACGATGAAGTGGCTAATGTGGTCACGCAACTAAAAAGCATGGGAAAACCAGACTATCTTGATGAAATTACATCGGGTGACTTTGAAGGGAACTCCAAGGGGGAATCGTTTTCTGAAGGAGGAGGGGAATCCGATCCTCTTTATGATGAGGCGGTGAGTTTCGTTACGAAAAGCAGAAAAGCATCGATTTCCGCGGTCCAAAGAGCGCTTCGAGTGGGCTATAACCGGGCCGCGAGAATGGTGGAGACAATGGAGGAAAGTGGTGTTGTTTCCTCGGCTGAAAACGGTAAGCGGGAAGTGCTGGCACCGCTACCCGTAGAATAGTCTCGTTGATGGAGATCCTCATCACGGAAAGCGGGATATTCCCAGTTTCTTCAAGGGTTAATAAAAATTTGAGCAAAGGCATGAATACAACCATGAGGTTATTAACAAGTACATCGAAAATCTGTAAGCTGGCAGTAAACACATTAGTCGAAGGCGTGGTTGCGCTAATGCTAATAACGGGCCTGGTTGTATCTCAGGTGTCCATGGCGAGTCCGGGCCTTGATGCAATGAATTTCTTTTTTACTGAAATAAAGACTTTTGAAGCACGGTTTGGTCAGATTGTTCTGAACGAATCCCTTGAGGAGGTGGACGAAGGGCAGGGTAAAGTATGGATCAGTCGGCCAGGTCTTTTTCGTTGGGACTATGAAGCCCCAGACGCACAGGAGATCGTTGGAGACGGATTTAATGTCTGGATTCACGACGTGGAACTCGAGCAGGTGACGGTTCGAAACCAACAGGAAGCTTTAGGTAATACTCCTGCTATCCTGCTTGCGGGTACGGGGATCGAAGACAACTACATCGTAGAAGACATCGGTACACAAGGACGATTTGATTGGGTGAATCTGATTCCCCGCGATCAGAATAGCAGTTTTGAGGAAGTGAGAATTGGCTTTGAAGATAATCGCTTGAGGCTTATGGAATTGCTCGATAACCTTGGACAAAAGACGAGGATTAGTTTCGTTGATTTAAAGGAGAACGTATTTATCTCCTCTACGATCTTTGATTTTGTTGCCCCGGATGGTGTGGACATCATCGATAACACCGAAGAACAGTAAAGGTAAAATTAATCGCAAAATTAATGGTGACCTTAATGGTGAATGTAGTTATGAGTTCAGTTGTGAGTTCAATTTTAAATTCAAAGAGTTATAGTTAATTGTTAATCAGGAAACTATCCAGCTTGCCTCGTTTTGACTTATGCTGAGGTTCTCTGGAAAACCTGGTACTATCCTGAATGGCGTGATTGGTTGTTCTAGTTGATGTTCTATTGAGGTTTGTCTTGTGAAGAAAGAGATATAGATGCCAATAGATTGGAACGTACCACTTGCGGAGCGAATGCGTCCTCGTCACTTGCAGGAAATGGTAGGGCAAACCCATTTGCTTGGTTCAGGAAAACCGCTAAACCGTCTACTCGATGGTGATGGGAGTCAGGAAAGAAATCAGGAGAGAAATCGGGGAGGTCACTTACATTCCATGATTTTTTGGGGGCCTCCTGGTACGGGGAAAACCACCCTTGCACGGCTGATTGCATCGAAAGCCCAGGCAGAATTCATTTCAATCTCGGCAGTAACCAGTGGTATCCAGGATATTCGCAAAGCCATTGAACGAGCCAAAAAAATGCAAAGTGAAGGGGGTAGAACCTTACTCTTTGTTGATGAGGTTCACCGTTTTAACAAATCCCAGCAGGATGCGTTTTTACCTCATATAGAAGACGGAACCATTATCTTCATCGGCGCCACGACAGAAAACCCCTCCTTTGAGTTAAACAACGCATTACTATCTCGTGCAAGGGTCTATTTGTTGAAGTCGCTAATTGCTTCAGAAATCGAAGCGGTGGTTCTACAGGCGCTGGATGATTCTGAAAGAGGGCTAGGGGAATGGAAACTGGGCATTGACCCAGAAGCGCTGGAGCAACTCAGTTTTCAGGCTCAGGGAGACGTGCGCCGGGCACTTGGACTATTGGAAACCGTTGCTGATCTTGCCGTTCATCATCAGGAGCATGGTTTAAATGATGTCGAGGATGATGGGGGATATCCGACAATCAGGAGCGCCGTTATTGGTGTGCATCATCTCGCCGAAGTGCTGTCCGAGCGGTTGGTGAAGTACGATAGAAAGGGTGATTATTTCTATGACCAGATTTCCGCTTTGCATAAATCGATCCGTGGTTCGAACCCTGACGCCGCAGTATATTGGGTAAACCGTATGATAAAAGGAGGATGTGATCCCCACTATCTTTTTCGCCGCCTGGTTCGAATTGCCAGTGAAGACATTGGAAATGCGGATCCTCGGGCGTTAAGTCTGGCGATGGACGCGTGGAATGCCTATGATCGTCTGGGTGTGCCAGAGGGAGATTTAGCACTAAGTCATGCGGCGATTTACCTGTCGGTTGCTCCAAAGAGCAATGCGGTTTACTCCGCACACAATCGCGCCGTTCAGGCTGTAGCAGATTACCCGGATGAGGATGTGCCTCCCCATTTAAGAAACGCGCCCACCCACCTTGCAAAACAAATGGGGCATGGTAAGGAATACCGTTATTCCCATGATGAACCAAATACCTATAGTGCGGGACAGGATTATTTGCCAGATGCCATGGTGGGGCAGGTTTTTTATCAACCAACCGAGAATGGATTGGAAAAAAAGATATCGTCTAAATTGAACTGGTTAAAGTCTTTGGATAAACAATCCCGATGATTCTGTAATCTCAGGCGTATTCATATGATGAACTTGTTGGCAGTGGCATTAGGAGGAACATTGGGGTCCATGTTGAGATATCTGGCGGTGAGTGCAATGAATGATCGCTTCGGTGTCGGATTTCCCTAGGGCACTTTGAGCGTTAATGTAGTTGGATCTTTCCTGATAGGTGTTGTTGCGATTCTGTTTCAGCAACGATATCAGGGAGAGAGAGATGCCTTTATCCGTTCGTTATTTATGGTTGGTTTATTAGGTGGGTTTACTACCTTTTCTGCGTTTTCACTTGAAACGATTCAGCTTTTGGGCTCTGGGCTGATGCTAAAAGCCATCGTCAATATAGTTGGAAATGTTGTTATTTGTCTGATTGCCACTGGACTTGGCTTTTTAAGCGGGCATTGGCTGAACCAGTTTCTCTCCTGATTGGGTAAGGACTCTTTTGTTATAGGGTCCTGTGTTATAGGGTCCTGCGTCTTTAACAGGAGTAGTGGTTTCACCAACTACTTTCAATATTGCTCAATAATTGTTTTAGTGCATGTGGGCTGATGTGTGTTTTTAGGTTCTCCATTTGAGTTTTTCATTTCGTTTTCATGACTTTGAAGGACAATAAAAGTTACAATCCCGGACTAGGTGCCCTCGATCATGAATTCCTGATTGAAGTGAGTCTCGTGACTTCAGAAAATCCAAAATAAAGTCCAAGAGGTAGAAGACATAAAATCGGGCGACCCTGGTATTCCTATTAATCGTTAACGAGGTAGTAAATGCTGGACCAGCAGTTGATAAGGCAAGACATTGAACAGGTGGCTGAGAAGCTAAAACACCGGGGCTATGTATTGAATGTGCAAGAGTTTCAAACTCTCGATAGTGATAAACGTCGACTACAAGGTGAAACTGAATCTCTTCAGGCAGAGAGAAACAGTGTGTCTAAACAGATCGGTGTAGCAAAGTCGAAAGGAGAAGATGTGCAAACCATTATGGATTCGGTTGCCGATTTGGGGAATAGGCTTAAGCAAAGCCAAAACGAACTCAATCAGGTTCAGGAATCCCTGCAGTCGCTGATGAGCGGGATTCCCAACCTTGCCCATGAATCTGTTCCCATGGGAAAGGATGAAGAGGATAATGTTGAAGCTCGGCGTTGGGGAACCCCGAGAAGTTTTAACTTTGAAATTAAAGACCACGTCGACATTGGGGAAAGTTTGAACGGGACTGATTATGAGTCCGCAGCAAAACTTGCGGGATCGCGATTCGTTGTCGTGAAAGGAGCGGTGGCCAGATTACACCGGGCGTTGGCGCAGTTTATGTTAGATCTTCATACCGAAAATCACGGCTACACTGAAATGAATGTGCCGATTCTGGTTAATCCAGATACGCTATACGGTACGGGACAGCTTCCAAAGTTTGAAGATGACCAATTTTCAACGGCAGATAATCCTCCTTTTTATCTGATTCCGACTGCGGAAGTGCCGTTGACCAATCTTGTATCAAATCAGATCGTTGACGTAGATCAGTTACCCATTCGTTATGTTGCCCATACCCCATGTTTTCGGCGAGAGGCGGGGTCTTATGGAAGAGACACCAGAGGAATGATCAGGCAGCATCAGTTTGAAAAGGTTGAAATGGTAAATGTTGTTAAACCATCAGAGTCCTATGATGCGTTAGAGAGAATGACCGCTTGTGCTGAGAAGGTACTTCAGAAGCTTGAACTACCTTACCGGGTATTAACTCTTTGCACCGGCGACATGGGGTTTTCTGCGGCTAAGACCTATGACTTGGAGGTCTGGATTCCAAGCCAGGACACTTACAGGGAGATTTCCTCTTGCAGTAATGTAGAATCATTTCAGGCTCGTCGAATGAAAGCGAGGTGGCGTAATCCACAAACCGGCAAGTCCGAATTGCTCCATACCTTAAATGGTTCAGGAGTTGCGGTAGGACGTGCTCTGGTGGCGGTTTTGGAAAATTACCAGAACGCTGACGGCACAGTCGATGTGCCGAAAGTTCTTCAGAGGTACATGGGGGGATGTGAAAAAATTGAACATGCGAACCAAAAAGTGTCTTCCTTCAATGGGTCTTAATCGACGGCGTTGACTTATCCAGCGAAAACTAGGAGTTCTTCGGATGGAGAGAAAATGTATTTCTTTTGCTTTTTCGCTCGAACTGTTTGTGGTTGGTTTTATTCGGTGATATTTTTTTGATGACGTTGCGTGACTGAAGCTAACGAGATTTCAATGTATGCCAACCGAACATTTCTTGTAACAGGGGCGAGTTCAGGGATTGGCCATGCGG
The DNA here is from genome assembly GCA_011088265.1 of Gammaproteobacteria bacterium. Taxonomy (GTDB): domain Bacteria; phylum Pseudomonadota; class Gammaproteobacteria; order Arenicellales; family Poriferihabitantaceae; genus WLWV01. Next base: position 15,889 of record JAALKB010000038.1, on the reverse strand, counting down.
TTACCACGGCGCTGTTAAGTCGATCAGCCAAAGTGATTGGAGTTTCAAGAAGGGAGCCCGAGCTGACCCCAACAGAAATGCATGATTTTGACTCAGAGAACTTTCAATTTCTCGGCTGTGATTTGTCTGATTTCGAGTCATTGTCGAATTCATTGGAGCCGGAAATTAGGCGACTCAGGAAAGAAAAATCTCATCCACTGGATGGCGTGGTACTTTGTCATGGATATGGAGACTTTGGGGCGGTAGAACAATTCTCCAACGAGCGAATATCCCTTTTAATCGATACTAATCTTACCAGTCATATTATGATCTGCAGGCTGGTATTACCGGTTCTTAAAACAGTAGGTGCGGGGGATCTCATATTTATCGGTTCTGAGTCCTCGTTAAAAGGAGGTAAGAAGGGTGCTGTTTACTGTGCGACCAAATTTGGACTTCGAGGCTTTGCTCAGTCATTAAGACAGGAGTGTGCGACTTCGAATGTCAAGGTAAGCATTGTCAATCCCGGGATGGTTGATACAGGATTCTTCGATGATCTCGATTTCGCCCCAGGAGAATCTCAGGATAATCAGTTGCACGCCGAAACTGTGGCAAAAGCGGTCATGGCTATTTTCGATATGCCTTCAGGAAGTGTGGTGGATGAAATTAATCTCTCTCCGATTAAGACTGTGATTAGAAACAAATAGATGCTTACTAATAGATGCTTATTTAGAAGACTTTTTAAAATTTATTTTGGGAATTTATCGAAGAACTAAGTAATGATAAGAATTGCGATAGCCGGAGCGGCGGGCCGCATGGGACAAGCCATTGCCAGAGAGCTTCAGGGTAACAATGAGCTATTTTTGGTAGCAGCTTTGGAACATAAACATAGTTCGGCCCTTGGGCAGGATATTGGTTTGATGTGTGGGCTTGGGACAACAGATGTGTTGATTGTCGATCAGCTTGATGGAGGGTCGTTCGACCTGTTAATTGATTTTACCCAACCAGAGTCCACCATGGAGCATATTGCCTTATGTCTTGAGAATAACGCAGCTATGGTGATTGGCACTACCGGGCTCAATGACCCGCAAAAGCAAATGATTGTTGATGCTGGAAGGCGAATTCCTATTTTGCTCGCGGCGAATACCAGTGTGGGGGTTAATTTATGTGCGTCATTGGTAGAAATGGCGGCCAGAGTATTGGGTGATGTTGTGGATATCGAAATCATGGAAGCCCATCATCGACATAAAGTTGACGCGCCCTCGGGAACGGCCTTGCTTTTGGGTGAGGCGGTGGCTGGGGCCTTAAACAAGGATTTGGACAGGGACGGGGTCTATGAGCGATATGGTTATATCGGAGAGCGGGTCGCGGGTTCCATCGGATTTTCTACCATTCGGGGAGGAGATATTGCAGGGGAGCATACAGTGATGTTTATTGGTGAGAGCGAAAGAATTGAGATTACCCATCGAGCGACGGACAGGAAAAATTTTGCCTGGGGGGCCATCCGTGCAGCTTCCTGGCTTAGTGGTCAGCAACCCGGTTTCTATCGTATGAAAGACGCACTGGGGCTGATGTGATTTAGACTGTGGTATTTGTTTGCGTGTTTTATTTTTTAGATTTGCGATGCCGTATTCGTATTGAAAGGGAAAAGTGTTTTTTATCATGAGGCGTCAACTTAATGACGTATATTTCATTGATAATTTAGGAGCAAAAAGGTAGAATCGGCGGCGCCAAATTATCCAGACGGGGAGAAGCCAAATACAGGGTTTCTCCCTTTTTTTAAGCGCATTTTCTGGGCTGCTTACCGTGGTCGCAATTGAGAGAACTTTTGATGAAGATTGCACGCTGCTCATGGGTCCTGAGGGGTTTATATTGAACAAAACTGCTTTGCTTGTCCTCGAAGACGGGACTGTATTTCACGGAAAGTCAATCGGAGCCGACGGAATGGCAACGGGAGAAATCGTTTTTAATACTTCCATGACGGGATATCAGGAAATTCTGACCGATCCGTCCTATGCAAAGCAAATGGTGACGCTTACCTATCCTCATATTGGTAATGTCGGTGTCAATAGTGAAGATGAAGAATCCGCAAGTGTTTTTTGCTCAGGTCTAATCGTCAAACATGTTCCCAGACGATACAGTAACTGGCGTAGCGAACATAATCTACCTCACTATTTGGAAAAGAATAATGTGGTTGCCATTAGCGATATTGATACCCGTAAGCTAACCCGACACATTAGACTCCACGGCGCATTAAGGGGCTGCCTGGTTGCTGCAGAAAACCCCGATATCGACCAGGCAATAGCTGCCGCAAAGCTGTTTCCCGGATTGAGTGGAATGGATTTGGCGAAAGAGGTTTGCACTCCGGTTCCGTATAAATGGACCGAAGGGGGATGGGATCTTAGAGAAGGCCACCGGGAGGCCAGGAATATCAAATTTAATGTAGTGGCCTGTGATTTCGGGGTTAAGAGAAATATTCTAAGATTGTTGTCGGATCGGGGATGCGGAGTTACGGTATTGCCAGCCACTGCGAGTTATGAAGAAATCATGGCTTATAACCCGGATGGCGTTTTTCTCTCTAATGGCCCGGGTGATCCGGAACCCTGCGGCTACGCTATCGAAACCATATCAAGCCTGCTTGATCAGAATATCCCTATTTTTGGAATTTGCCTGGGGCATCAATTGTTGTCTCTTGCTAGTGGTGCCCGCACCGAGAAAATGAAATTTGGTCATCATGGTGCGAACCACCCGGTTCAGGATCTGGAAACCGGGAAGGTATTGATTACCAGTCAGAATCATGGATTCACCGTTGACGAAAGTTCGTTGGGAGATAACCTGAAAATTACCCACCGATCACTTTTTGATAACACCATCCAGGGGCTGGAGCGAACTGACAAACCCGCTTTTTCTTTTCAGGGGCACCCTGAAGCAAGTCCAGGCCCAAGAGATCTTCGGGGATTGTTCGATCGATTTATATCCCTTATGACTTCGCAAAAAGGAACTTCAAATGCCTAAAAGAGCTGATATTGAATCCGTTTTGATTATCGGTGCGGGCCCAATCATTATTGGACAGGCCTGCGAGTTCGACTATTCCGGTGTACAGGCATGTAAAGCGCTAAAAGAAGAAGGCCTGCGGGTGATTTTGGTGAATTCGAATCCCGCAACCATTATGACGGATCCAGATTTCGCAGATGCTACCTACATTGAACCCATTAACTGGCGGGTTTTGGAAAAAGTGATCGAAAAGGAACGCCCTGATGCCATATTACCAACCATGGGCGGCCAAACGGGATTAAATTGTGCCCTTGACCTGAATCGTCATGGCGTACTGGCAAAATATGGTGTCGAGATGATTGGTGCAACCAGCGACGCCATTGATAAAGCTGAAGACAGGGATTTGTTTAGGAAGGCCATGTCGAAAATTGGCCTGGAAACGGTTTCTGGCGATATTGCACATTCCCTTGAGGATGCTAATAGAATATTGGAAGACGTGGGTTTTCCGGCCATTATCCGCCCTTCTTTTACTTTGGGAGGAACCGGTGGAGGCATTGCCTACAACCCGGATGAGTTCGATGAAATTTGTCGTCGTGGACTGGATGCCTCTCCTACCAACGAGCTACTGATTGAAAAAAGTATTCTGGGTTGGAAGGAATATGAAATGGAGGTTGTCAGAGATAGAAATGACAATTGTATTATTATTTGTTCTATTGAGAATTTTGCTCCCATAGGGGTGCAGACTGGCGACGCAATTACGGTCGCGCCTGCACAAACGCTGACAGACAAGGAATACCAAATCATGCGGGATGCAAGTATTGCAGTTCTGCGGGAAATTGGTGTGGATACAGGTGGTTCTAATGTTCAGTTTGCGATCTCTCCCGAAGACGGTAGCATGATTGTGATCGAGATGAATCCCCGGGTATCACGATCATCAGCCCTTGCTTCCAAAGCCACCGGTTTTCCTATCGCCAAGGTTGCTGCCAAGCTCGCTATTGGTTTTACGCTGGATGAATTGAACAATGAGATTACAGGGGGAGCAACCCCGGCTTCGTTTGAACCAAGTATTGACTATGTAGTAACAAAAATTCCGCGGTTTAACTTTGAGATGTTTCCGCAGGCTGATGCTACCTTAACGACACAGATGAAATCCGTCGGTGAAGTCATGGCAATTGGTCGAACTTTCCAGGAGTCGTTTCAAAAGGCCTTGCGTGGCCTGGAGGTCGGTTCTGATGGGCTGGATAATTGTGAATTGCCAGAGGATCAGTCAATAGAGGACTTTTTATCTTCTAAACTGCGCATTCCAGGGGCTCATCGTGTGTGGTATCTGGCGGAATGTTTTCGCCAGGGGATGTCGCTGGATCAAATTCATGACATTTGTCGTATTGATCCCTGGTTCCTTGCAGAAATTGAGGAGCTGATCGAAATTGAGAGTCGCATTGAATCGCTGGAGTTAGCAAAGATTGACCCCAGGGAAATGCGATGGTTTAAACAAAAAGGATTTTCGGATTGCAGATTAGCTGCGTTACTTGGTTGTTCTGAGCAACAGGTTAGAGATTTCCGCGTTGCTCATGAAATTCATCCTGTTTACAAGCGAGTTGATTCTTGCGCAGCGGAATTCGATACGACCACGGCATACATGTATTCAAGTTATGATGACGAATGTGAATCGATGCCGACGCAACGAAAAAAAATTATTGTTCTCGGAGGAGGACCGAACCGAATTGGACAGGGTATTGAATTTGACTATTGCTGCGTTCACGCTGCTATGGCTTTGCGAGAGGATGACTATGAAACAATTATGGTTAACTGTAACCCCGAAACGGTTTCCACAGACTATGACACTTCGGATAGGTTATATTTCGAACCATTGACCCTTGAAGATGTGTTGGAAATCGTTAGGGTCGAAAAACCCACAGGTATCATTGTTCAATATGGAGGACAAACACCGCTAAAGTTGGCGAGGGAATTGGAAAAGGCGGGGGCGCCTGTAATTGGTACCTCACCGGATTCCATTCATAAAGCGGAGGACCGCTTCTTTTTCCAACAATTGCTGGCTGAACTGGATTTACTTCAACCTCCCAATCGAACTGCATCGGACCCTGAACAGGCGCTTGCTTTGGCTGAACAAATTGGCTACCCATTAGTAGTGAGGCCATCTTATGTGCTCGGTGGTCGTGCAATGGAAATTGTTCACAATCCAGAGGATCTGAAAGTCTATATGACCAATGCGGTAAGTGTCTCTTTCGATTCACCAGTGTTGCTTGATCGTTTTCTCAATGATGCCATTGAGGTCGATGTTGATGCGGTGAGCGATGGCTCGGTAGTGGTAATAGGGGGAATTATGGAGCACATTGAGGAGGCGGGTGTGCATTCAGGTGATTCGGCTTGTTCCTTGCCTCCGTTTAGTTTGCCTGGTAAATTGCAGGATGAATTACGGCGACAGACCCGGGAAATGGCGCTTGCACTTGATGTGGTTGGATTGATGAATGTTCAGTTTGCCGTCAAAGAAGACAAAATCTACGTGCTGGAGGTTAATCCCCGGGCGTCAAGAACAGTTCCTTTTGTCTCCAAAGCTACCGCGAGACCGTTGGCGAAGGTTGCTGCTCGATGTATGGCAGGCATGAGTCTAGCAGAACAAAATATTTTTGATGAAGTGAAACCCGCTTTTTATTCAGTTAAGGAAGCGGTTTTTCCTTTTATCAAATTCCCTGGTGTGGATACGATTCTGGGACCCGAAATGAAGAGCACCGGAGAGGTAATGGGGATTGGTGAAACCTTTGGTGAAGCCTTTGATAAGTCCCAGAGAGCTAGTGGTTATGATATTCCCCGTTCTGGGAAAATCCTGTTTAGTTTGAGACTGGAAGACCAGCAGCCAGCGGTTGATATTGCTCGCTATTTTAGTGATTGTGGCTTTGAGTTGTTCGCTACTGAGGGAACTGCACTGGTTTTAAGCACCGCTGGTTTGGAAGTAGGGAGGGTCAACAAGGTGAATGAAGGCCGCCCCCATATTGTGGATAGGATTAAAAACCGGGAATTTGGATTGATAATCAATACCACATCAGGGAAACAGACCATAAAGGATTCCTATAAAATCCGAAGGGAGGCGCTGCTGCACAAAATCACTTATTATACGACACTTGCAGCTGCCAAGGCCGTGGTTGAAGCCCATCGTGATGGTAAAGAAATTGTTGTGAATAGGTTGCAGCAACTGCATGAACACTATAACTGACTTAAGAAGCCTCTGTACAAATCAGGGTGAATCAAATTTGGATCACTGTTTACGACTTTTGTGGAGGTTCCATGGGTTAATTCTGGTAAGACAAAAATATCCCTGTGCTCGATAACTGAACAGGGTTTTGGAAGAAATAAATAAAAATGAGTAGTAATCAAAGAGTCGTACTAACGAGTCGGGGTGCGGAAGAACTCAAGGCGGAGTTGAAAAAATTAAAAAGCACAGACAGACCCAATGTGATTGCGGCAATCGCAGAGGCTCGTGCCCATGGCGATTTATCAGAAAATGCAGAGTACGATGCAGCTAAGGAGCAGCAGGGGTTTATTGAAGGTAGAATTGCTGAGCTAGAGGGAAACCTGTCTATTGCAGAAGTCATCAATCCAGCCTCCATTGCCGTGGAGGGGAAGGTGGTTTTCGGAGCGACTGTCTCTCTCTATGACGAAGACACTGACAGTGAAGTGAGCTATCAATTGGTGGGGAATCTGGAAGCGGATCTCGAAAAAGCCAGAATTTCAATTAGTTCTCCCATTGGTAAGGCGCTGATTGCCAAGGATGTTGGGGATGAGGTAGTGGTAAACGCGCCAAGTGGTAAACGTGTTTATGAAATACTGGATGTCAAATATGATTGATTTTGCCTTTGCCTTGAATGGTGTAAGCAAATCTCTGTTTCATTAAGGACGCAATGGATTGACTCAAATAATTCCTCAGGAACAGCGGCGATGAAAAGAGTTGATGCTTTTATGGCCGTCACGGTGGCAGTGATCTGGGGAATGGGATTTGTGGTAGCCAAGGCAGGCATGGTGCATTTTTCACCAATTTTTCTTATGGCTCTGCGGTTTTTGCTAACTACGTTGTGTCTTATTTGGTTTTTCCGACCTCCGATTAAGATGTGGAAATCCCTGTTCTTCATTGCACTGGTCAGTGCAGCCCTCCAATACAGTCTGACTTTTACTGGTGTTTCCGGCATTGATGCATCCACCGCATCACTATTGATTCAGTTAGAAGTTCCATTTGGGTTACTGCTTGCCTGGTTATGGCTTGGTGACAAATTGTCTTTAAAGCAAGCGATTGGTGTGCTGATTTCGTTTGTGGGCGCGATTCTAATTATTGGTGAGCCCCGATTGTCTGGTGATCTTATTTACGCTTTTATGGTGATCGGAGGTGCACTGTCCTGGGCCGTGGGCCAAATTATGATCAAAAAACTTGGTAGCCCCGGTGGGTTTATGTTGATCAGCGGGGTTGCTGTTTTTGCTACTCCTCAGCTATTTCTCGCATCGTTTCTTTTTGAGTCCAATCAATGGGATCAGATAGAAACGGCGTCATTAGGCGCATGGGGTTCCGTGATCTATCTTGGAGCGATCATGACGGCACTTGCCTACGCGCTTTGGTATCGATTGATCGGGTTGTACAACGTTAACCAGGTGATGCCGTTTTTACTTTTACTTCCGGTTACGGCAGTTATCGGTGGAGTATTTTTTCTTGGTGAAACGCTGACAACGAAGATGATCATCGGAGGGGTTCTGGCCATTGCTGGCGTTGGAATTATTACCATACAGCGCGCTGAATAGGGCTTGCTCGTACAAACACTCGTCTAGGAATAGTCCAAAGACAATAGTCCAAAGAGTGTCTCAAAGAATTTAAGTGGATATTAAATATGGTTCTTGATTAAATTTTGTTGTTTGGTTTGTTGGTCCTCGTTTTTGGTCTCCTAATTTGGGGGAAAATTCGATACGACCTGATTGCATTTTCTGCGCTCATTCTCGCCATTGTGATCGGTGTTGTCCCGGAGGAAAATGCATTTGATGGATTTGGTCATCATGCCACTGTCATTATTGCGCTCGTTTTAATCGTCAGCCGGGGGCTATCCAATTCAGGTGCTATTGAATTGGTAGCAAAGTTCGTGATTTCCGCAGGTCGATCCCTGTTTGCTCACATTAGTATTATGTCTGGTGTGGCGGCGGGACTGTCTGCGTTGATGAATAACGTTGCTGCGCTTGCTTTGTTAATGCCCATTGACATTCAAGCGGCGGCAAAAGCGAAACGAAGCCCGTCCCTGACATTGATGCCACTTTCATTTGCCTCCATTCTCGGAGGTTTAATCACATTAATTGGTACTCCTCCGAATATCATTATTGCGAGCTTTCGGGAGAAGGCTGTCGGTGAGCCGTTCGGGATGTTTGACTTTTCTCCAGTAGGGATTGTTGCTGCCATGGGGGGGCTCGTTTTTGTGGCCCTGGTTGGATGGAGGTTAATTCCCCAGGTCGCTGGCAGCCAGAGCGTCGGTAATGCCATCTTCAAAATACAGGAATATATTTCCGAGGTGCGAGTGGGTGAAAAGTCTTTGCTCATTGGAAAGAAAATAAGAGAGCTTGATGATCTTGGAGAAAATGCAGATGTTGCGATTATTGGATTGGTAAGACAGGGAAAACGATTCGCTGGACATGCTCGAGGAGAAATGGTTCGTAAGGGAGATCTGCTTGTCATTGAATCCGCCGCGGCCAATATTGATACTTTTGTTGGTGAAAACGCATTGGAATACGTGGGTTCGGAGAAACACGATAGCCTGGTAGGGGAAGACCTTTCTTTTGTGGAAGTGGTTGTACCTGAAGGAGCACGAATCGAGGGTCGGACTGCGCTTAGTGTGAAATTACTTTATCGTCATGGGGTTACTTTGTTAGGGGTTTCCCGACAGGGAAAGGCATTTCGCGATCGTGTGCGGAAGTTGGCTATTAAAAGTGGTGATGTCCTTTTATTACTCGGGCCGTCTGAAAGAGTCAATGATGTGGCGATATGGCTTGGAGGGCTTCCTTTAAAAGCGAGGGATCTGCAAGTGGTTCAGCGAAACAAGGCATGGATTGCTGTGGGGAGTTTTAGCGTGGCCATAATGGCAACGACCATGGGATTGCTCCATTTGCCTGCAGCGTTAGCCATTGTCTGTATTGTTATGGTTGCTTTTAATATTGTTCCTATCCGTGAAATCTATACCTCCATTGAATGGCCGGTTATTGTTCTTCTCGGTTCAATGATACCCATTGGTGCTGCATTGGAAGCGTCCGGTGGAACAGCACTCATTGCCCAGGTGATTCTCGATTTTGCGGCAGGATATGGACCCCTTGTTGTTTTAACACTGTTGATGGTCGTTACCATGACGTTGTCGGATGTGTTGAACAACACCGCAACCACGGTTATCGCAGCACCGATTGCTATCGATATCGCTGGACGCCTTGGTGTAAGTCCAGATCCTTTTCTGATGGCCGTTGCGATTGCAGCATCTTGCGCTTTTCTAACGCCCATAGGGCACAAAAATAACACATTGATCATGGGGCCAGGAGGATACCGTTTTGGTGACTACTGGCGAATGGGGTTACCCCTGGAAGTGATTGTTATCGCTATCTCCATTCCCATGATTACTATTGTCTGGCCATTCTAATTGAAAGTAAGAAGTAGCAGGCAACTTTTGGCATGCGGTTGGGGTTAATCCTACTTCTGTTTGTCGATCAGTATTAATACGTTTCCGGATATGGCGAGAACCACGCCCAGAACCGCTAACGTCGTCCATTGGTAACCCTCAAGCCAAGTGGATAGGGCCAATGCCAAAATGGGGAAAAGAACGGATGCATAGGAAGCGTTGCCTGCACCAATACGTCCTACCAGAGTTAGAAAAAATCCAAATGCCAATACAGAAGCAAACAGGGCGAGGTAAAAAAGTGAGCCGAGATAACTCACTGATAGGTCAATGGTGATTGGAATACCTGAGATACCGATATAAAGTAGCATGATTACCGCGCCATAAAACATTCCCCATGCGTTGCTCTGCATCACGGGTAAATTATCTCGTTGGTTTTTCGAGGATAACAACATCCCGGTTGACGCACTGATTGTCGCTACTAATGCCAGCACGAAGCTAGCCAGACTCTGATCCTGATAATCGAATGTTGCGATTTCTGGTAGAAAGATGAACACAATTCCTGTGATTCCTGTTAATGCACCGGCGATCATTAATGGACTCAATCTATCTTTGAGAAAGATAGCACCATTGATCATATTAAAAATAACTACGCTTGAAAACACCACTGATACCAAACCCGTTGGTAGATGTCTGGTAGCTAAATAAATGAGGAAAAAGTTTAGGAAAAACAGGAAAAAGCCCATCAGGATAAAGCGGAGATGGACTTTTAGTGGGTACCGCATGTTTCTTTTTCCCAGCAAGCAATAAACGATAAGGATTGTACTGGCGATGGAGAAACGAAAAAGAATCGATACCTCCGGTTCCACATCGGTCAATTGCAGTCGGATTGCATAAAACGAAGTTCCCCATATCAGTATGGTGGCCAGATACAGAGCCAAATTTCCCATGGTATTGTTCTGATCCATTAGTTTTCCCGACAGTTTTCCCGACAGTTTTTCCAGCTACCTTCGCGAATTATTTTTCCACGGTTGAATAGGTTTTGTGGGTCAAGGGTATTCTTAATATTGCGTAGCAACTCGAGTTCAACTGGGTCCTTGTACTTTTCCATCTTATTGATTTTCGATATTCCCACACCGTGCTCAGCACTGAAAGAACCTTTGAGATCACTAACGAGATCGTAGACCAGTTCATTCATTATTTCCCATTTGGCGAGAAAATTAGCGGGGTTTTCATGTTTGGGTTGGGATACATTGAAATGAATATTGCCATCACCCATATGTCCAAACGCATAGGGCCTGGCGCCAGGAAAGCGGGAGACCACTCTTTGGAAGGCAAGCTCCAAAAAACCCGGAATACCTGAAATTGGGACGGAGACATCGTGTTTTATACTGGCTCCCAGAGACTTTTGAGCTATGACGACATTTTCCCTTAGTTGAGCGAATGCATCAGCCTGAGTTTGATTCTGGGCAATTAATACATCATCAATAATTTGATTTTCTAACTGGAGAGATAATGTATCCATTATTTGATCCTTCATATTTGGATCCGAATTACTGCTCTGAGCTATTACCAGAACATACCAGGGATGCTGACTTTTAAATGGATCAGATTGATATTCGATGTGCTGAACAGCGGATTGGACCGCAATATTTGACATTAATTCGAAAGTGGTCAGGCGGTCACCGCTGGCTATTTTCAGGACGTCCAGCAGTTGCAGCGCACGGGTTGGGGAGGAGAGCCCAATGAGGAATACTGCATTTCCCTGCGGGTCTGGGAATAACTTTAAAGTGGCTGCGGTAATCACTCCCAGTGTTCCCTCAGAACCAATGAAGAGATTCTTTAAATCGTAGCCGGTGTTGTCTTTTCGTAAATCACTTAGACCATCCCATATTTGGCCACTGGCGAGAACGACCTCAAGACCAAGCACCAGATCCCGTGTATTTCCGTAATGCAGTACATTAACTCCGCCAGCATTGGTGGCAATATTGCCTCCTATCTGGCAGCTTCCCTGAGCCCCAAGGGTCAATGGGAACAGGCGACTGTGTTTTTTTGCTTCATCTTTTACCGCTTCCAGGATACACCCGCTTTGTACCGTCATTGTGTAACTGCCGGGATCCACAGACAGAATCTGGTTCATGCGTTTTAGGTTAAGCAGAATCTGATTGGGCTCCGCTACTGCTCCCCCCACAGTTCCGGTATTACCGCCCTGTGGGACAATACCGATCTCATTTTTTGCACAAATTTCTACTATTTTGGTGACCTCGATAGCGTTTTCCGGCAAAACTACTCCCAGGCACTCGCTGGTATATCTGTGTCTTGATTCTGCAAGATAGGAGGAGGTATCCACGGGATTGGTAAGAATATGATTATCGCCGACAATTTGCCTAAGTTCGGGGATAATATGTTCCATGTCTTTTCCTGAAGTTTTCCTGGTTAAGTTCGCCACAGTGGGTATCGCGATGAATTCTGCCTGAGTGTTGATAGACCAAAATAATGAATACTCAAAAAATAAATACTGTTTTACTGGACATCAATGGGATCCGGTTTCAAACTATTGTCCGGACTTTTGTAGAGACCCCTGGATTATAATCCTTCTAATCCCTATCTTATTCACTTTTGTCAGGGGGCGGGAACCAGGGGATGTGAAGCCTTCATAAGGTCAGATGGAACGAAGTAGTGGACTGAGACACAAATTAGAAAACAACCTGATTTATAAGAAATGAAAAACATTCGCCATCTCTGCCAGAGGGATTATGAGGTCAAGCCCTGGAAAAATGGACAGGGTATGACCACAGATATCTGTCTTCTGCCTCCTGGTGCTAGTCATGAAGAATTCCAGTTCCGTGTTAGTTTATCGGATATTGATCGTGTCGCTCCTTTTTCAGCGTTTCCCGGTGTTGATCGGTTCATTACGATGATTCAGGGGAATGGAGTTGAGCTCGAATTTGAACGGGAGTCCATACTGTTATCGATCAATCAAACTTATCATTTCGACTCTGGACTGTGTCCCGTTGGAAGCCCAATCGATGGAAATGCACAGGTGTTGAATGTCATGTTTCGGCGCAATGCTGGGACTATGAATGATTGTCATGTTACCTCTGGTATTGAAGAGTTGGATCTCAATGGAAAACGCTTTCTGTTCGTTATTAGCGGAGTATGGAATGTGACAATTAACGATGAAAGTCAATCCGTGAAAACCTGGGAGTCCGTTCTAGCGGATAATATTGAATCCATGGTCTGCTATCCCGAATCTGAGAGCGAATCCGAAGGGCTAGCAATTTATGCAAGTATTTCTCCCTCCAATTGAGCATGGAGGATAGGAGTCGTTCGGGATAAGATACAGGCTTGGGAAATTTGTGTTCTTCAGGGAAAGATAAGGCGATCAACCGGAAGTAACAGGTTTCAATTTCTAATTAAGCCGATTATTCGGGGATAGGCGAAACTCGAGTAAGAAAATTATCTGGAGTCATCTAACCGATAAGATTGTGGTTCTAAATGTATTTTTCAAAAGATAAGTAAAAGGTAGGTATATGTCCAAATTAATCGCTCTGCTTTCGTTCGGTTTATGTTTTGCGATAAATGCTGTGGCGGATGAATCCGATTCACTTATTGATTTCGGTTCCGTTGATGAGGCCTATCAGGTTTTGAGCGCAGATCAATCTGCTACCATGACAAATTTTGAAGGGTGGATTATCTATAATAAGAAGCACAACGGTATCTATACCCTATGGTCATTTACTCCCTTGAGTCATCCCGCACATCCAAGTGTCGTCCGTCGGGATATTACAAATCAGGAGTCTGGATTATTTATCAGTATGAGTGCATTGTGCGAGTCGGAGAAGACACATTGTGATGCCCTGATCGAAGATTTTAGGGAAATAAATGAAAATCTTAGAAAGAAACACAGCGGTGGTTAGGGAAAATTCCAGCAATTTTTTGTTTTAATCGGTTTTGTTGCAATTATGTTATTCCTCAATACCACCAATGGTGAACCCACGAGCTTATGATAAAACCGAATTCATACAGACTTTTTCATTTTATATTCCGTGTTGCTACAAAGGCGAACGTTCCTGGAGCGGTGATTGTGATCATGGCCCTTTTCTCGCAGCCAATCACTGCTAGTGATATCAATTCAGAAAAACAGATTTTGATTGATCGGTTTTTGGAGCAAAATGGACAATCCCCGGCGAATATAGGTCGTCAATTTGCCGCAGCGTTCATTCAGCAAATTACCGATTCGTTGAACGAAACCGATCCAGATATTGAACCCAAGGCGTTCACAATTGTTGAGGAAGAAGTGCAGAAACTGATTTATTCCTCAGTGATTACCAGTAACCGATTACAGTCATTGATGTATCCTATCTACCACCGATACTTTACCTCCTCTGATTTGCGAGCCATTGTGGAATTCAATCAGACTGCTGCGGGTCGAAAACTGTTAAAGGTGATGCCCCTGGTTGTACATGAAGGTTTGCAGGTTGGGAGGGTCTTAGGCGATGAGCTTAGGCCGAAAATTTACCAGCGAATAAGTGATCAGTTTGGTAGCTCGAATATCAGCTGGTCAGGATCAGGGAATTTGCTAGGGGGGAGTAAGCAGAAAGTGGTGAAACAAACTGGAGAGAAAAAGCCCCAGGTGACGACGAGACAACAAGGAAATAAAGACCAATAGACCGCCCAATGCAATCAACCTAATACCAAAGGGGTGCCCAGGACGATGCCAGTGCAACACCACATCAGTCAATATCAATGAACCTGAACAGTTTCGATCCGGCAGCGCAGCGTTTGGCGCACCATCTGTGATAGCAGGATAGACCGGCTGACTCATTACTTGTTCATCTCACGAACTTCTACACTAGAGAAAATAATTTGCTTTTAGTCAGTAACCTCCAACAAACCTGTGAAATTAAAGGTGGATGCGGAGCCTATTCCCTGGGGAGGATAAGGAGTCCCAGGTTCCTGTGGTTGACTCTTTTTTTCTATTATTCAGTCCTCTTACGCTGGCGGATGATTGTCAGTTATCGACCCCAGGGATGGACAGCATGGAGCAATTAACCATTTCTCTCATAAACGCCCGGGGAGAGGTGGTGCCGATAAAAACCCATATAGCGGATAGCGAACCTGAAAGGCAGGCAGGTTATCAGTTTGTTTGTGAAGAAGTGATAAACACAAGTACCATCCTATTTTTCTATTCCACTCCCATCGTTGCCAGATTCCATATGAATAATGTTAAAGCTCCTCTGGATATTGGTTTTTTCGATCTCCATGGTGTATTGATCCATCACGAGGTGATGGACATCTATCGGACTGAAGCGAAGCCGATTTATGGCCCAGATGCTCCTTTTCAATTTGCTTTGGAGGCAAGAGCAGGGTTTTTTAAGGAGCATCAGTTCATACCGGGAAAGAGTAGGTTGGTCCTTGTCGAAAGATAGTTAAAACCATGATAAATAGTGAAGAGTCAGGCCCGGTTTCCGGTAAATCCGGTGGTGTTGAGACTGCTGCGGGGAAAACAGTGATGCCCTATGGCCAATGGGAAAGTGCAATTAGCGTGGCTGATTTGTTTTCCCATGCAAACCCTCCCATGTACCCTTTTTATAATAAGGATAGGTTGTATTGGTTGGAGGCACGATCTGACGAAGGGGGGCGTATTGCCTTGATGAGAGCTTTGGATGATAAACGAATCTGCTTGCTGCCAGAACCGTTTAATATTCGGTCCCAGGTGCACGAATACGGGGGGAACTGTTTTGTTGATGTGGGTAACGGTATCGTTTTCAACAATTTCATGGATGGATGTCTTTATCTGCAATACTTTGACCAATCCCAACCTCCCGTGAAGTTAACTCACCATGACCACGATTCTGGTGTTTGCGGCTATGCTGATTTGATCTTTATCGAACAATATAGTGTGGTGGTTGCTGTTTGTGAAGAACGTGTTCCGGGACAACAAAATGAAAACTCTCTGATCTCCATCAAAGTTAATCTGCTTGCTCCCCAACCTGTGAGTCCAAAGAAAATTATTTCCGGTCGGGATTTTTACTGTTCCCCAGTGGTTTCCAGTGATGGAAGCGCCCTTGCGTGGATCGAGTGGGATAACCCCTATATGCAATGGGATCAAAGTCGTTTAATGCGTGGACAGGTTTCCGAGCATAACGACGTTTTTTGTGTTGATCGGATCGAACCTGTGATGGATCGTCCAGAATGCGCCATAAGCCAACCCGGGTTGTTGCCTGATCAGCGTTTGGTTTTTGCCAGTGACAACGAGGATACGGATTTTTGGA
>JAALKB010000037.1:21115-26301 GCA_011088265.1 Gammaproteobacteria bacterium | reverse complement strand
AAACCAAACCACCCCCAACCCCACACAACACCCCCCCCCCCCCCCCCCCCCGGCCCCACCCCGGGTATACCGCCCGGTCGGCGTCGCCAACAGAGGGCTTGCGTAGCGGTGATGTCCGGCAATCTGATACAAGTAGGAAACAGAGTCGTTACAAACAACGGCAACTTCTGCGCGTTCCCTCTTGGTTGCCTCTTTGAGAAAGTCCTTTAGCTCCATGCGCAGAAACATTAGCACCATGCAAATCATTCAACAATGGTACAGCGCCCACTTTTTGTTTATCACTCTGCTAAATTTTCTGATAAAGTATTTAGCATGATGCGAAAAGTTAACCAGATTCGGCTCCACAATCTCGAAATTTTGATTGCCGAGTCGGGGTCTGCCGCGAAGTTGGCGCGGGCAGCAAATACCAATAGTTCTTACCTGAGCCAGGTTCGTAATCAGCTACCCACCAAGAAAGGGACTCCCCGCGCAATCGGGGACGACTTGGCAGTAAAACTAGAAAAAGCCACTAAGAAGCCCCAAGGATGGATGGATATGCCGCACAAAGACGGGGCAAGCCCTGACGAAGAAAACAATGCTCACGACGGCCCAGATCTGCATAGCCTGCTCCCGTTAATTTCCTGGGTTCAAGCTGGAAACTGGCATGAAATATCTGAAAGCTTTGCACCGGCCTACGGTGCGGAGTTGCTGCCCTGCCCGGTAAAGTGCAGCCAAGACTCCTTTGTTCTGCGGGTACGTGGAGCCAGCATGGAACCCAAATTCCATGAAGGCGATCTGATCTTTGTCGACCCCGATGTCTCACCGGACAACGGAAAATACGTGGTGGTAAGGCTTGATGACTCAAATGAAGCGACTTTCAAGCAACTGATCATTGAGGAAGGGAAACAGTATCTAAAAGCCCTCAACCCAGACTGGCCCAATCGAATTATCGAAGTGAATGAAGAAGCCACTATCTGTGGGGTCATTGTTTTCAAGGGAGAAGTTGTCTGAACACTGATCGTAAGATAAATCGCCGACCCCAAAAGAGAACAAGCGAATGATTGGTACAGACAGCACTCTCAAGATAACAACCTTGATTAACCGAAAAACATTGCTGGCAATGATCCCACTTTCGGACCGTACCATTTACAACATGGAAAAGCGTGGAGAATTTCCACGCCGTATCGTTTTGACGAGCCGCAAGGTGGCCTGGGATTTAGCTGAAGTAGAGCATTGGATCGAGGAACGAAAGCAGTCCAGAGATAAAGCCATCAGACCAGGTTCTACTGCCACGCCAGGGACTCCATCCGGAACAAAGTGACTGCCTTCGCAAAGGGCGTGTTTAGCTCCCTGATAAAAAGATAGCTTGGATTCTAGCTTGCAAAAATAATTAGCTCAATGCTAATGTTTTGGCTGGCTAATATGAGCTTTTGACTCTTCCGGACATCAAAACATGGATGATATCGCAGCAGCTAATAATGACCGTGAACTCACAACCAAGGAAGCGGCTTCGCTACTTGGCTTATCACCCAGCACACTGAGAAAATGGCGCTGCACCCATGAACACCCCGAATTAACCTGGAGAAAGCGATTTCGCCATGTATTCTATCTCGAATCAGACGTTCTTGAATTCAAAGAATTGAGCACCAAAATCTCATCTAACGACATATATATTTAGAACTTTATAGCCTTCCCGAAATGAAGTAACCACAGATAGCATCTGGTTGCTACCAGCGGCTCGTGAGTTCGTCGATCAAATCAAACCCTGCTTGTTTAACCATGTAGTCAGCAATTTTCTGACTAGCATCTCGAAGCCTTGTCATAGACGGGTGAATATAATGGGCATCAACACCCTCCCTCGCGTGACTTAATAACTCATCTACAATCACGGAATTAATGTCTAGTTCCGTCCCTATAGATTTATACGTGCGTCGAAGGTCATGATTGGTAACAGATATGCCCGTTTGGCTTTTAACGATATCGCGGACGGACTTGGTATCTCTGTAATATCCTCTCCCTCCCATGCCGGGGAACAAATACTCAGTATCTTTAGGCAAATAATCTTGGCGATTACGAACGATAGCTGCGGTTACTGCATTTAGGGGTAGCTCTACTTGATCGCCCCCCTTTTTTATAATGTTGAACACTAATCTATCAAGATCAATCCCGTCCATTCGGACAGTCATCGTCCCAGTTCGCCTTACGCCGGAAAATAACATGAATAACAATGCATCACGGCCATTACGATAAGCGGATGTATGATCATGCTCTCGAAGGTTTAAGACAGACTTCAGATATGGCTTAAAATCAGCATCATCTAACCGGCCAGTACAACGATTGGTACGATTAATATTTACACCCAGCTGCTTCATAGCGCGGCTAATCGGATTTCGGATAAAGAGATCCGAATCATCGTATTTAGTCTGTGCCCAATTCCAGATCGACCTAAGAATACGCATAGCACAATTGAGCTGGGTTTCACCACGAACTACTTTCTGGAGATAAACAGTTTTTACCTGCTCTGCCGAAATACTGTGTAACGGCAGGTCTAACAGGTCAACTAAGAGAACCTCGCATTTATTTCTGATATCCACTAAATAACGCTGGCCTGGACGTCTCTCGGCAATAAAGCCATCTGGCAGGCATTCATCACTTCCATCAACCGGCGTTCCGTAGATCATATCTTTGAATGAGCGCCTTGCCTCTATCAGGCCTTGGTTATCAGCCTGTTTTGCGGCTTCTTTTTGAGCTATTACTTGAGGGTCTCGGCCCTCCTGAATTTCCAAAAATAAGCTATCAACCTTCTGCCGTAGTTCTGAAATGGTGATCTCAGCATTACGAGCTTCGCCGACCTTCATTATCTGGCGTTTATACATCCTGCTCTTGTGCTCACCACGAACTCGAATACGTGCATACATACAAAAAGCACTATCAATGTAGGAGCGACCAGGTCTTACTCGAACAGCCAGATGACTATCCGCATCATAAATGTAGGTCTCTTTGGTAAACTCTCCTCGATTAATACGTTTCTCGATAGCTTTCAGGTTCGGTTTATTGAACTTGATTCGGTTATCAGATATAGCTCCCATGAGATCTCCTTATGTTCATCCTCACCGGCAAAATCTGGGATGCATCTGGGATGCAAATGGAAGTAATTTTTGCATCCCAAGAGAAATCTTGAGTAACACCAGAATTGCCTACCGCAGACAGAATATAGATACAAAGCCTTTTATATCAACAACATAGAGAGCTTTAATCTACTTTACGGAACGTTATTCAACGTCGAGAAATGAGTATAAGGTCTGAATTCAAAATCTGATTGGGGAAACTCAGTGTCGGTTCGAGTCCGACCCTCGGTACCATGGACGAAATCGTAATCGCACAAGGAAGATATCATTTATTCGTTGTTCGCTACGACCTATCGCAAGAAAAGAAGGGGAAGCCAGGCTGGATAAGCTAAGACAGATAGATTTAGCTGGCTAAAATCAAATCGGCTCGAGTTAAACAGATACAGGTTAAATAGACCCAGATTAAATGGACCCAGAGTAAGCGGGCGACCAGCGGATAATAGATGGAGCCCGAAACGTCTCGACCTCAAACTCCTGGACCTCAAACGCCCAGGCCTCTCCAAGGTACCCTGGATACGAATCCTGTGAAGTTCAAACTCTGTTTAGATCCCAACGCATAAATTGGCTGCTCTTAAGAAAGCTCGCTACCAAGCTGTAGCGTATGTCAAAATATATTCGCTGATGATCATGAAGATAGATTGGAATAGCAAAGATTATTCAACATCAACCAACCATCTATTCGTCAATCGGGCATTTCAGAAACTCCTGATTCGCTGGCGAATTCAAACTGGAAACGTTAGACTTAGTAGTGAAAATCAAGGTTTTGGACCGAAATTGGTTTGCCCATTATTTTAGCGTTGTCTATTCCAGACGTGATAAGGAGTACCACATAGGGAACAGCCTTACCAATCTTCGAAGACTCCAAACGATATAAAGTAGAAACTGAATCCTATTCAAGCTTACCTGCCATCTAAATCACCGCCATGACTGAAAAGAAAATGAAAACGGAATCTGTTAGCTTCGATGAAAAACCATCTGATATAAAAGCTCTGATTAGTTCTTCTATTATTATTACTGGAGATATTAGTGGAAAAGAAGACATCATAATTAATGGGAGCGTAGAAGGAACCATTGATTTTCGCGAGCATAATGTTCTGATTGGCCAGAGTGGTCGAGTGAATGCGAATGTGATTGCTAAAACAATCCATGTAGATGGTGAGGTCAAAGGCGAGCTAAGGGCCAATGAACAAGTCACAATCAATCCATCCGGGCGACTGATAGGAGATATAAGAGCTCCGAGGGTCGTTCTGAGTGATGGATGTCAATTCAAAGGTTCCGTGGACATGGAAGACAAATCCGCACTCCCTTCTGGGGAAATCCGCGGTGGTCGCCTCCCACTTAAATCCAATAGACCCTATAAAGAAGTCCCTAATACGCCAACCAGAAAGCCCTAATACGCCAGGTAAAATCGACTCCCTATATCCTGACAATTGACTGCATTGCTAATAAATCAAAGAAAGAATGAATATAGAAGAAAATAGCGCGGCTCCCAATTTTACTTTAAAGGACCAAAATGAAAATGATGTCTCTCTTAGCGACTTTCGGGGAAAAACAGTAGTACTTTATTTCTACCCAAAAGACAACACACCTGGTTGTACAAAAGAATCATGCAGTTTTCGAGACAACGAACCAGCGTTTACTGCCCTGAACGCTGTAATCCTCGGAGTTTCCCCTGATGGCGCGGACTCACATATCCGTTTTATTGAAAAATTTGGCTTGCCTTTCACGTTGCTATCCGACCCAGAGAAAACAGTCATGTCTGAATACGGTGCATGGGGAGAGAAAATGATGTACGGAAAAAAACGGATAGGAACGATTCGCTCAACGGTTGTAATCGGACCCAATGGTGATGTTTTAAAACACTGGAAAAGGGTACCCAAAGCAGCTAACCATCCGGAAAAAGTATTGGCCTATTTGCAATCTTTGGAAGATTAGCTCCAGCTTTCTCAGGAGATACTCTCTCTCCAACGAGCCAGACATCAGACGCAACAAGGTGTTATTTTCTATGGAAAATAGAATCCTATTTTGGAACCTGGAAAATACAAAAATGTGGATTTAAAAACAATGTGGATTTAAAAA
>JAALKB010000037.1:0-21015 GCA_011088265.1 Gammaproteobacteria bacterium | reverse complement strand
AATGTGGATTTAAAAACAATGTGGATTTAAAAAGTGAATGTAAAAACACTCTTCGGCAAATTAGGACGCAGCCAATTTAACAGCTTCAACAAGTTCATGGGTTAGGCTATCAACCTCACAACGTTGCTCTCCTTCCACCATGACCCTAATAACGGGTTCAGTTCCCGAAGGTCGCAACACAACCCTCCCTGCTTTACCAAGCATCGCCTCCACCTTAACAACGGCATCTCTAACGGTGTCGCTTGCAACGATTGCCTTGCTACTTCCACCAGGCGCGAATGATACATTCACCATCTTTTGTGGATAAATCGCCATGCCTTTAGTGAGTTCACGAAGCGATTGGCCCGTTTTCAGCATTGTTTCCATGACTTCCAACGCAGCGACAATGCCGTCCCCGGTAGTACCTTTGTCCAAACAAATAATATGACCAGATGCTTCTCCGCCCAGCACCCAATTCTTCTCTTTAAGAATTCCATGAACATATCTGTCGCCCACTTTGGACCTGAGAAACGGAATAGACATATCCTTCAATGCAAGCTCCAAACCCAGGTTACTCATTACCGTACCAACGACTCCACCAGAAAGTCGTCCATCCCGTTTCCGTTGATTAGCCAGCACAAATAGAATGCTGTCTCCATCTACTTCCTCTCCCTTGCTGTCGACCAACAAAACCCGATCAGCATCTCCATCCAGAGCAATGCCAATATCCGCTCCCGATTCCATAACATGCTGTTTTAGAAGTGATAGATGAGTAGAACCACATTCCCGGTTGATATTAAACCCATCTGGTTGATTGGCAATGGGCGTGACATCCGCCCCTAACTCAGTCAGAACATGGGGAGCAATGTCATATCCTGCACCATTTGCACAATCCAATACTACCTTAAGTCCGGATAAGTTCAGAGCTCCATCGATGGTATTCTTACAATACTCGATATACCTGCCCGGAGCATCAGAGAATCTTTCTGCCTTCCCCAATTGTTCGGAAGGCACGCAGGTCATGGACTCTGACATTTTTGCATCTATCTTCTCGACGAGCTCATCCTGGAGCTTGGCTCCCTCTGAGGAAAATATCTTTATTCCATTGTCATAATAAGGATTATGGGAGGCACTGATAACCACCCCCGCACAGGCTCTCGCTGTTCTTGTCAAATAGGCAATACCAGGAGTTGGCATCGGGCCAAGTAGGGAAACATTTATTCCCGCCGCTGAAAAGCCCGCTTCCAGCGCCGACTCCATCATATAGCCAGAGACCCTGGTATCCTTACCTATAAGTACCTTGTCGCCTGATAAGCCAGCCTCAGCGAAAACTGAGCCTGCAGCCCATCCCAGTTTCAGCACCGTATCAGGAGTGATAGGTTCGGAACCGACTCTCCCTCTTACTCCATCTGTTCCAAACAGGGATTCGGACATTTTTGCCTCTCGAATGGAATTATGATATCAGTTTTCTATGTACAGCCTTCAATTTACAACGTGTCAGAGGCGGATAGATCCAAATCTGACTCATCTAATGAAGGAGACTTTTTTGAACCCTCTGTTGGTGTAGAGCCATTCCTTCCCGATTTATCGTCATCGCTTTTTTCATCCGGAGGAGTGGGCTGATGTCCATTCATTATCTCGCTCACCTGACTCGCATCAAGGGTTTCCCATTCAAGCAGCGCTTGTGCCATCACTTCCATTTTGTCTCTGTTATTCTCGATGATTTCTCGGGCTCGAGCATACTCCTGGTCAATAATTCGGGAGATTTCTTTCTCGACTCTTTCTGCGGTATCCGGACTCACATTGCGGTGGGTTGACATTTCTCTACCGAGAAACACTTCACTTTGGTTTTCCCCATAAACCCTGGGACCAAGCGCATCACTCATTCCCCATCTAGCCACCATATTCTGGGCTAGTTGAGTTGCATGTTCAAAATCATTGGATGCGCCAGTTGTCATTTGATTCATGAAAACTTCTTCGGCGATTCGTCCACCCATCAACACAGCAATGCGGGCCAATAAGTAGGTTCGATTATGGCTAAAGCGATCTTCCTCAGGCAGCTGCATAGTCACACCCAATGCTCTCCCTCGGGGAATAATTGTGACTTTATGAATCGGATCAGTGTCTTTTTCCAGGATCTTGGCCACCACCGTGTGACCTGATTCATGATAAGCCGTATTCTTACGCTCTTCTTCTGGCATTATCATCGATCGTCGTTCTACACCCATTAACACCTTGTCCTTTGCTTTTTCAAACTCCTCCATGGTCACCAATCTCTTGTCATTTCTCGCCGCAAATAACGCGGCTTCGTTGATGAGATTGGCAAGATCGGCACCTGAGAAACCGGGTGTCCCACGAGCAATAATAGCAGGCTTAACATCATCACTTACCGGTACTTTTCTCATATGAACTTTAAGAATTGCTTCCCGGCCTCGAATATCAGGAAGTGGAACAGTAACCTGTCTATCGAAACGCCCTGGTCTCAATAGTGCGGGATCCAATACGTCTGGTCTGTTTGTTGCAGCAATCACGATCACACCTTCTCCAGCTTCAAAGCCATCCATTTCTACGAGAAGTTGATTAAGGGTTTGCTCCCTCTCGTCATGACCACCACCTAAACCTGCTCCCCGTTGTCGACCTACAGCATCAATCTCATCGATAAAAATAATGCATGGAGCGTGCTTCTTGGCTTGTTCAAACATGTCACGAACCCTTGACGCACCAACACCGACAAACATTTCTACAAAGTCAGAACCCGAAATCGTAAAAAAGGGAACCTTCGCCTCACCCGCAATGGCCTTCGCAAGCAGTGTTTTCCCTGTTCCTGGACTACCTGTCATCAACACACCTCTGGGAATCCTTCCTCCAAGTTTCTTAAATCTGGATGGATCCTTTAAAAACTCAACTAACTCTTCGACCTCTTCCTTCGCTTCGTCTACCCCAGCAACATCCGCAAAGGTCACCTGGTTTTTGTCTTCCGTCAGCATTTTGGCCTTACTTTTGCCAAAACTAAGAGCCCCTCCCCGGCCACCTCCCTGCATCTGTTTCATGAAGAAAATCCAGACCCCAATGAGTAGTAGTATCGGAAACGAACTAATCAGCAAATGACCGAGTAGCGATGTTTCGTCTTCTTTCACCGCTTTAATTTTGACCCCATTAGCGAATAAATCGTCGACCAGCTTGGGGTCGTTTGGTGCGTAAGTTTCGAACGCCTCTCCCGAGACGCTTTGACCCGTAATAATTTCCTTATCAATTTCAACAGAAGCAATATTTCCATTCTTTACCTGGGAAAGAAAAGTAGAATAATCAATCTCATGACGCGAGTTATTCGTTGGGCTCACGAAATTATTAAAAACCGACATCAAAACCATGGCGATAACTAGCCATAGCAAAATATTTTTGGTCATGTTTGGCAAAGTACTGACTCCTGGACGATTGTTTTTTCCACCAACCTGGTTGGCTATCTCACATTATACGGGAACTTCAAGCTAAAGCTTCCCACAATTTCCAACATAGATAATGTATACAATTTGATGGATGTTGCGGAACAGCTCACTCGGAAGCCAAGAAACAAATAATTCTTCCTATTCGATCAGAAAGTTGGCTAATCGAGTTTAAAGCCACGGGCTAATAAAAAGATCTCTTTTGATTCAGACCTGGACGCATCCGGTTTAATCATTTGCAGCTCCTTAAATTGCTGTTTAAATAGTTTTCTTGTACTCACTGAGGCTTCACCTTCGAACAGCTTTGTCAGCAAGGTGCCGCCTTTTTTCAACGCCCGATCACAAAATACGCTGATCATCTCCTGTAGCTCCCAGGCTCTCGCCTGGTCAGTAGAACGTATCCCAGAGATATTGGGGGCCATATCAGACAATACAAGATCCAATTGATGATTATCCAGGCTTGTTAGTATCTTTTCCACCACTTCAAGGTCGGTAAAATCACCTTGTATGAAATGAACATTCTTTATGGTCTCCATCTCCAACAAGTCAACACTTACAATCTGATTCGAGGATGAGACGATGGAAGACACATACTGAGACCAACTTCCCGGGGCCGAACCGAGGTCTACAATCAGCGAACCCCGATTGATCAACCGGTATTTCCTATCAATTTGTTCCAGTTTATAAATCGCTCTGCCACGATATCCTGACTCCCGGGCTTTCTTAACGTACTGATCCCGATTTTGTTTATCATTCCACCTATTGGTTTTCTTTTGCTGTCGGCTTTTGGACATAAACTATATAATATCGTTCGCAAATAACATCTTACTCAAATGGATTCACGGGGGACTGACTTATGGCAATAAATAAAAAGCAGATCAAACACCTTAAAGCACTCGCTCATGATAAAAAACCCATTGTTATCATTGGTAACAATGGCGTAACAGACACCGTAATCGCGGAAATCAAAATTGCCCTCGACCACCACGAACTAATTAAAATAAAATTACCTGCAGTGGAAAAACAGAATCGATTAGCAACGATCAAAGGTGTTTGCGATCAGTGTGGAGCAAACTTTGTCAGTATGATCGGTCGAGTAGCAATTATATTTTTACCTGCACCCAAGTCCTCGATCAACTTTCCCGTATAACCATTCAACCGTTAGAAATTCTCCACGCGCTCACAATCGGTCGATAATCGAATCTGTTATTTCACGTGTCGTACCAACACCACCTAAGTCAGCGGTCAAACGGTCGCCGTGATCAATGACCTCGTCAATGGCATTTCGAATATTCCTGGCTTGTCCGACCAAACCCAGTTGATCCAACATCATTGTGGCTGCGAGGATAAGCGCTATCGGATTAGCGATACCTTTGCCGGCAATATCGGGTGCTGAACCATGGACGGCTTCAAAGATTGCTGCTTCGTCGCCAATATTCGCGCCAGGAGCCATTCCTAGTCCGCCAACCAAACCAGCACACAGATCGGAGATAATATCGCCAAAAAGATTGGTCGTTACAATGACATCGAATTGCTCAGGCCGCGTCACCAATTGCATGCACATGTTATCCACAATTAACTCAGTGGTTTCGATTTCGGGATATTCCTCCCTGATGTCACGAGAGACTTCGAGAAATAAACCAGAAGTCGCTTTTAGTATATTAGCCTTGTGTACAACTGCAATTCTCTTCCTGCTTTGCCTCTTGGCCATGTCATAGGCATAGCGCAGTATCCTGGTTGCTCCCTCTCTGGTTATAACGCTTAGCGATTCAGCTCTTTCTCCATCGTCAGAAACCGTTTGTTTTTCCTGAGAGTACATGCCTTCCATATTCTCTCTCACCGTAATCAAGTCAATATTGGAGTATCTGGATTTAATTCCTTTTCTTGTGATAGCAGGCCTCACATTAGCGTAGAGTTCGAACTCTTTCCTCAATAATACATTTAGGCTCGTGAAACCCTTTCCAATGGGAGTAGTAAGCGGCCCTTTCAGCGCAATACTATTTGCCCGAATGCTCTCCAAAGTCGCTTCAGGGATCAATTCCAATCCTTCCTGGATCGCTTGCAAACCAGCTATTTGAATATCATATCCGAGATCACATCCTGCGGCATCCAATACCCGTAATGACGCCTCGGTGATTTCTGGACCAATACCATCACCTGGTATCACCGTGATAATCTGTTTAGACATTTAAACCAGCCCCAATAAAATACCTGAATTAGCCCGGCAACATAACCTATTCAAACAACACCGGGGAAACCTGAAACAAGAGAATTTTCTATCTCACCTTAACAACTACATTGGAGTATGACCGATCATTTATTCCAAAGTTTACTTATAGATGTATCAAACCTGAAAAGTGCTTCGTTGGATAATTCTTCGGGTTTCACTACCCGTGGTGGGATCACCAGGCACCATCAGAGACATGATTAAAGACAAAACAGCAAACGCCGCACCACACAAAAATACGAGTGAAGGTGATGATAACCAAACAAAACCCAAAACAACGGGCAATACAACCGCGGCGATATGATTGATCGTAAACGACACTCCAGCGCTTGAAGCAATGTCCGCAGGATCCGCAATTTTTTGGAAATAGGTTTTTATTGCAATTGCCATGGCAAAAAACAAATGATCAATAATGTACAACACCGTGGCCAAAACAGCGCTCTCGACAAACGCATACGTCGCGAAAACAACCGCCAGCCCGATATATTCACAAATAAGCGTCCTTCGCTCGCCCCAACGAACAACCATCTTTCCTATTAATGGAGCTAACCAGATGTTAATACCGCAATTAATCAGAAATAGAATAGTTATATCGGAAGCACTATACCCAAATTTCTCTACCATCATAAACCCGGCAAATACTACAAAGATCTGACGTCTTGCCCCAGAAAGGAAAGTTAAAACATAGAACAACCAATATCGCTTGCGCAGAACAATTTGAGTGTTTTGCGTAAAGTCTGAGGTATAGTGTGGAAAAATGGACCACGCTAAAATTGCGATGACGATAGAAGCAATCCCACCCACCAGAAACAGTGTCTCGTAACTCCTGGAAAACCAGGTGAGACCCATAAACACAGCGCCATAGGCGAGCAACGAGGAAAAAGAACCAACAGCGATTAGTTTTCCTAGCACATAGGGAGCTCTCTTCCTATCGATCCACTGTAACGAAAGTGAGTTCTGGATAGTTTCATAATAATGAAAACCAACAGACATCAGTACAGTCGTAAAATACAGTCCAACTGCGGTTGGGAAAAAACCGGTAGCAGAGGTCCCGATCCCCAACAGCAACAAGGAAACCAAAGCAACCTTTTGCTCTTTAACAACTAATAATAGGAAAACAACCAAAAATGCCAAAAAACCAGGAACTTCCCTAAGGCTCTGCAATATACCGAATTGAGCACCTGTAAATCCACCAACTTCAATTGTGAAGTTATTAATCAGAACTGACCAGGTCGAAAATGAAAGTGGAACCGCTGATGCCATAAGCATGAGCAAAATTTCTGGGGTTCTGAACCTCAAAAAGAATGATTGCACGGTATTATGCTGTCGCTGACGTTAAAGTCATGAAGCAAATCGTATTAGCTATCAAGAAAGCGAAATGGGCGTGCAATAATATACACGCCCATTATAATAATCGAAAAAGGAGAGGTAAGTTAGGCTATCTCAGCTTCAGAATCTTCCAACAACGGGCGGTCAACTAATTGTACATAGGCCATGGGAGCGTTATCTCCATCGCGAAAGCCGCACTTAAGTATCCGAAGATATCCACCAGGACGGGCTTTGTAGTGTGGACCAAGATCATCAAATAACTTACCCACTATCTCTCGATCTCTGAGCTTTGCAAAAGCCATTCTGCGATTTGCAACACTAGCTTCCTTTGCAAGGGTAATCAATGGCTCGGCAACTCGCCGCAATTCCTTGGCCTTAGGCAACGTTGTTTTGATTTGCTCATGACGCAGTAAAGAATTAGTCATGTTGCTAAACATCGCTTTTCGATGGGAAGAAGTTCGATTAAGACTCCGTCCGGCTTTTTTATGACGCATTGCTATAAACCCATTCCGATGTTGCTGCCTTCTTCTTCTTTAGCAATCGAAGCCGGCGGCCAGTTCTCTAATTTGACACCCAATACCAGATTGCGTTGGGCAAGTACATCTTTTATTTCTGTCAGCGATTTCTTACCCAAATTAGGGGTTTTCAATAGCTCGGTTTCTGTATGCTGAACCAAATCACCGATATAGTAGATATTTTCTGCTTTTAAACAATTAGCTGATCTAACGGTTAACTCAAGATCATCAACAGGTCTAAGCAACGTTGGATCGACTTCGGGTTCGTCTTCCACCTTACTTTGAACCATGGATTCTTCAAGGTTCACAAACACAGATATCTGATCATGCAGAATCGTCGCCGCCCTTCGGACTGCAGTTTCCGGGTCGATAGATCCGTCAGATTCGATTTCAAGTATTAATCTGTCCAAATCCGTTCGCTGCTCAACCCGTGCGTCTTCGACGGAATAAGATATTTTACTAATTGGACTAAAAGAGGCATCGAGCTGTATTACGCCGATTGAACGGGTTTCTTCACTTCCCAGCATCCTGCTTTCTGCGGTTTCGTAACCCCTACCCCGTTTGATAACCAATTCCATATCCAACTCACTGTCCTTGGACAATGTTGCAATATGATGATCCAGATTAACTACTTCTACATCATCATTGAGTTCGATGTCGTTAGCAGTCACCCGCCCGGGGCCTTTCTTCTTCAGTGTTAATGTCGCCTCGTTGCGGTCATGCATTATCAAAGACAAAGATTTAAGGTTCATCAATATATCAATGACATCTTCCTGAACGCCTTCTAGCGCCGAATATTCATGTAACACACCTTCTATTCGCACCTCGGTGACAGCGCAACCGGGCATGGAAGAGAGCAGGATACGTCTTAGTGCATTGCCTAAGGTATACCCAAAACCTCTTTCCAAAGGCTCAATTGTAATACGTGACAGCTGTTCATCGATGGTTTTTGCTTCCACCGAGCGTGGGCGCAAAAATTCGACTGTTGGATCCTGCATCTGTACTCCTCGTAATTAAGACGAAGTTAATATCAAAACTGAAACAATAATTCTTTACTTGGAGTAAAGAGCAACGACCAGTGCTTCATTGATATCAGGCGGCAAATCGGAGCGTTCTGGCAAAGCTTTAAAAGTGCCTTTAACACCTTTAACATCCACATCCACCCAAGGAACGAAACCTATTTGCTCCGCGATTTCCAGTGCAGAGGTGATTCTAAGTTGCTTTTTGGACTTCTCGGCAACCTCTACCTCATCCCCAGGACGTACCTGATAAGAGGCAACATTGACTCTCTGACCGTTAACCAAAACTGACTTATGACTTACTAATTGCCTCGCTTCGGCGCGGGTAACCCCAAAGCCTAGACGATAAACAACGTTGTCGAGTCGGCTTTCAAGCAGTTGCAGAAGATTTAAACCGGTTGAGCCGGAAAGCCTTGCTGCTTCCTTATAGTAGTTACTGAACTGTTTCTCCAGGATGCCGTATATTCTCCTTAGCTTTTGCTTCTCACGAAGCTGTGTACCATATACAGTGGTACGAGGACGTCTCCCGCCTGGTTTTACCCCTGGAGCACGATCAAACTTACATTTGGAATCGATGGTACGAACGGGGCTTTTCAGGAAGAGGTCGGTTCCTTCACGTCTGGCCAACTTACAGGTTGGTCCGATATATCTTGCCATTAGCACAGTTACCTAGTTTAAACAGTAGACTAAACACGACGACGCTTAGGTGGTCGACAACCGTTATGTGGAATCGGGGTGATATCAGAAATAGCATGTATTTCAAAACCCAATGCATTGAGAGACCGCACAGCGGATTCACGACCGGGTCCAGGTCCCTTAATTTTTACTTCAAGTTGCTTTACGCCCATTTCCTGAGCTTTTTTACCACAAACTTCCGCAGCCATCTGGGCGGCAAAAGGGGTGCTCTTTCTTGAGCCTTTAAAACCGGAATTTCCCGCAGACGCCCAACATAGGGTATCTCCGTGACGATCAGAAATCGTAATAATCGTGTTATTGAAGGTTACATGAACATGTGCAATACCTTCAGTAACATTTTTTCTAACCTTCGTCTTTGCTTTATTTTTTGCGCTAACCTTAGCCATGATATGCCCCTATAACTATTTCTTAACTGCACGAGGCGGACCTTTTCGGGTACGCGCATTAGTCTTGGTACGTTGCCCATTTACCGGCAAGCCTCTGCGATGGCGCAAGCCACGATAACAACCCAAATCCATGAGTCGCTTAATATTCATAGAAATCTCTCTTCTGAGATCTCCTTCTACTTCATATCGGGCAACTTGTGCACGTAGCCTTTCAGCCTGTTCTTCGCTCAAGCTGTGAACCTTTGCTGATCGATCAATACCCGCAGCATCACAAATATTCTGCGCAGTTTTACGTCCAATACCATAAATTGATGTCAAACCAATCTCAATATGTTTATGGTTTGGCAGGTTAATTCCAGAAATACGTGCCACGTTATATACTCTTGGTAAGTTTATTTAAATATCGATGGTATCTCGAAGGGCGCCGGATTCTAACAAACTTAGACGTTACCTTCAATCGAATATCAGTACTATTCGGGGATTTTATCCTTGACGTTGTTTGTGTCTCGGATCTGAACAAATCACACAAACGGTTCTATTTCGCCGAACCACCTTGCAGTTCCTACAAATCTTTTTTACTGAAGCTCTAACTTTCACTTTAAGTTCCTATATCAACATTGTCATTTTACAGCAGCACTACCTAATCCCCTGAGGGCCGGTAAGTGACGACTTTTTCAAAATACTTTCATACTGTCTGGACATTAGGTGGGATTGCACCTGAGAAATCAGATCCATCGTCACCACCACAATGATCAGCAAAGAGGTTCCACCGAAGTAGAAAGGAACACTCCACTTCACAATTAAAAACTCAGGAATAAGGCACACAAAGGTAATGTACGCTGCGCCAACTAAAGTCAACTTGGAGACAACACCGTCGATGTATTTCGCGCTTTGCACCCCAGGCCTGATACCGGGAATAAAGGCCCCGGATTTCTTGAGATTATCCGCAATTTCCGTGGGGTTAAAAACCATAGCAGTGTAGAAGAAACAAAAGAAAACAATCATTCCCCCATAAGCCAGAGTGTATATCGGTTCGCCGGGCTGTAATTTAGTCGCAAGATCGCCTAACCAGCCCATGCCCTCTGCCTGACCAAACCAACTACCAATACTGGCGGGAAATAAAATCAAACTGGAAGCAAAGATGGGCGGAATCACGCCTGCCATATTCAGTTTCAAGGGTAAATGGCTATTTTGCGCGGAAAGCATTTTTCTGCCTTGTTGACGCTTTGCATAGTTAACGGTAATTCGCCTTTGACCCCGTTCAACAAATACAACGAAGTATGTAATAGCAATCGCACCAACGAACAAAGCTAAAACTCCCAGAGGAGAAAATGCCCCTGTTCTGGCCAGCTCCAACGTACCTGCCACCGCCGAAGGTAGCCCCGCAACAATAGACCCAAAAATTATCAAGGAAATCCCGTTCCCAATTCCTCTTTCGGTTATTTGTTCACCTAACCAGACTAAAAACATCGTTCCAGCAACCAACGTAGCAGCCGTTATAATCTTGAATCCAATACCTGGAATGAGAATGATAGGACTGCCGGCAACCTGCTGGCTTTCAATGGCAACCGAGATACCCACGCCCTGGAAAACAGCAAGAACCACTGTAAAGTAACGGGTATATTGAGTAATTTTCCTTCGGCCTGATTCTCCTTCCTTCTTTAGTTGCTCTAGCTTCGGCAC
Organism: Gammaproteobacteria bacterium; assembly: GCA_011088265.1. Classification (GTDB taxonomy): domain Bacteria; phylum Pseudomonadota; class Gammaproteobacteria; order Arenicellales; family Poriferihabitantaceae; genus WLWV01. The sequence continues at coordinate 9,738 of JAALKB010000037.1, read as the reverse complement.
CACTGAAGTCATCATCTGCATGATTATCGAGGCAGATATATATGGCATTACGCCCAAGGCAAAGATTGATAGCCTGCTCAATGCACCACCGGAAAACATATTAAACACATCAACGATGGAGCCCTTTGTCTGATCGAAAAGAGCAGCTACTGCCGCGGGATCAACTCCAGGAACGGGAATGTGAGTTCCCAAACGGAAAACAACCAAGGCACCAAGAACAAAAAGGATCCTCTGTTTGAGCTCAGAGAGATTTCCAAGCATTCCTGGGGAAGGAACTCCTGATTTAGCCACTAGTCTTCTACCTTTCCGCCTGCTTGTTCTATAGCAGCGCGGGCACCTTTAGTAGCTGTCAGGCCTCTTACCGTAATAGCTCGGTTAATTTCTCCGGACAATATTACCTTAGCCCTATCAATATGAAGCTCGATTACCCCTGCGCTTTGAAGTGATTTCAAATCGGCGACATCGCCCTCCACTTTCGCAAGCTCATTTAGCCTGATCTCAGCGGTGTGCCTATTAGTCATTGAACGAAAGCCCCGTTTTGGCAAACGCCTTTGAAGTGGCATCTGTCCACCTTCGAAGCCTACTTTATGATAGCCACCTGATCTTGACTTTTGTCCTTTAGTCCCTCGTCCAGCAGTTTTCCCTAGCCCGGACCCAGGTCCACGCCCTGCTCTTTTGGCTACTTTTTTGGACCCTTCGGCCGGCTTTATCGTGTTCAGTCGCATTTGCATGTCTCAGATCTAATTGTGCGTAGTGAATATAGAAGGAAATATAGGATCCCTAGACCTCTACACACTTCACCATATAAAATATCTTTTTTACCATTCCGCGGTTTTGAGGTGTATCTAGCACCTCAACTGTATGGTGCATACGCCTAAGTCCTAATCCTCGCGCACATGCCTGGTGTTTTTTCAATCGACCATTCATGCTTTTCACCAAAGTAACCTGCAGTTTTTTACCTTCAGCCATTACCCAATCCTCTAATCTATACGTACTCTTTAACGGGAATCTTGTATCTAGCGTAATTCTTTCACGTCTTTACCGCGCTTAGCGGCAACATAACTAGCGCTCTTCATACCTCGAAGTGCCGATATCGTCGCCCGAGTGACATTGACGGGTTTAGTCGTTCCGATAATCTTCGCCAGGACATTTTGCAAACCCATGACCTCGAACACTGCCCGCATCGTCCCTCCGGCAATGATTCCGGTACCTTCAGTCGCTGGTCTAAGAACAACACGAGCAGATCCGTGCTGACCAATCATCGGGTACTGTAACGTGGCTCCCTTCATTTGGACCTTAAACATATTCCGTCTCGCATCTTCCATTGCTTTTTGAACAGCAATAGGTACCTCACGGGCTTTACCTCTACCCATTCCCACACGTCCCTCGCCGTCTCCTACAACTGTCAGTGCGGAAAAACCAAAAATACGCCCACCTTTTACTACCTTTGAAACCCGTCTTACGTTTATCAACTGCTCTTGATAATTGTCTTTACGCGCGTTGTCTCGTTCTCTTGCTTTAGCCATGATAATAATGTGGAATTAAAATTTCAAACCGTGTTCACGAGCAGAGTCGGCAAAAGCCTTAACTCTTCCATGGTAGCGGAATCCTGATCGATCAAATGCAACATCTTCGATACCCGCACTCTTCGCCTTTTCGGCCAATAACTTACCAACTGCAACTGCTGCCTCACAGTTTCCGCCAGATTTTAGCTCCTGTCGAAGCCCAGCTTCCAACGTTGATGCTGAAGCGAGGACTGACTGACCAGAATGGTCAAAAATCTGTGCGTAGAAATGCTGTGAAGTACGATGGACTGACAGTCTTGTCGCTTCCAATCTAGCTATTTTGCTTCTGGACTTTTTCGCTCTTCTGAGTCTAGCCCGGTTTTTATCGCTCATAATAGTTACAGTGATTTCTGGTTATTTCTTCTTCGCTTGCTTACGGACAACGTGTTCGTCAGCATATCGAATCCCCTTGCCCTTATAGGGTTCAGGCGGTCTATATGATCTAATTTCCGCAGCAACCTGCCCAAGAACCTGTTTATCTGTTCCGCGCAAAACTATTTCAGTTTGCGTAGGTGTCTCCGCTGTGACGCCTTCCGGCAAAGAGTAGGCAACAGGATGGGAAAAACCGAGACTCAGGTTTAGTTTATTTCCCTGGGCTTGCGCTCTATACCCGACACCAATGATATTCAGCTTGCGTTCGAAACCCTGGGACACTCCCACTATCAGGTTGTTAACCATGGCTCGGGTGGTGCCTGACATGGCAACCAGGTTCTTAGCCTTTTTTGCCTTATCAGTAGCATCGGCTGTCTCAACACTCAGCAAACCCTCTTCCTGTATCAGACGAATATCCCGTGCCAGATTCAAACTAAGCTCACCCTTAGGGCCTTTAGCTCGAACTGTTCCTTCTTCGATTAATACTTCCACACCGGAGGGTATAGAAATCGGCGCTTTTGCGATACGTGACATGACTTTACTCTTGTTAAACTGTTAGCTTTCCAATCAGAAGACGGTGCAAATGACTTCGCCGCCCACACCCAGCTGACGTGCAGCTTTGTCGGTCATTACACCCTTGGAAGTAGAGACTAAAGCGACTCCCAATCCATCTTTGACTGTTGGCAAATCATCACAACTACTGTAGACCCGACGACTTGGTAAACTCACTCTCTGGATCTCTTCGATAACCGCCTCTCCCTGAAAATACTTCAGATCGATGGACATACTTTTGCTTGCGCCTTCACCAGAAATTGCAAAGCCCTTGATGTAGCCTTCATCTTGTAGCACTTTGGCGATTGCTGCTTTGCTATTCGAAGCAGGCATTGACACGCTGGTTTTTCGGGCTTGAAGCCCGTTACGAACACGGGTCAACATATCCGCAATGGGATCAGACATACTCATTTATATATTCTCCTAACTGTTACCAGCTCGACTTTACGACACCGGGAGCTTCTCCCCGCATGATTACTTCTCTTAGCTTGTTCCGACAAAGGCCAAATTTTCTGTAATACCCATGGGGGCGTCCCGTCAGCGCACAGCGATTACGACGGCGTGCCTTGCTGGAGTCCCTGGGCAATTTCTGCAAAGCGATCATCGCTTCCCATTGATCTTCACCCGAAGTTTCCAGATTTGAAATAACCTGAACCAGCTCATTTCTTTTTTGAGCATATTTACTAACTAACTTTGCGCGCTTAGCCTCACGCGCGATCATGGATTTTTTGGCCATTTGCTTAGCTCTTCATAGGAAAGTTGAATGCTCTTAGCAGAGCCCTAGCTTCATCATCGTTGCTTGCTGAGGTTGTAATACAGATATCCATACCTCTTAATGCATCAACGTTGTCGTAATCGATTTCTGGAAAAACAATTTGTTCCTTTAGTCCGAATGCGTAATTCCCACGGCCATCAAATGACTTGCTTGATAGTCCCCGGAAATCCCGAATTCGTGGCACAGCTACTGAAATGAGACGATCTAAAAACTCATACATACGTTCTTTTCTCAGCGTAACTTTTGCCCCGATTGGCCAACCTTCACGAATTTTGAAAGCAGCCTCTGATTTCTTTGCTTTGGTAACAACCGGCTTTTGCCCCGTTATTTTTTCGAGATCTGCAGTGGCGTTTTGCAACACATTCTTGTTTGCTACTGCCTCACCCAAACCCATATTAAGGGTGATTTTTGTTATCCTGGGAATCTGCATACTACTCGCAAATCCAAACTCCTCCAGGAGTTTTGGAGCGATCTCTGTTTTATACAACTCTTGTAATCTAGACATTCTAATAGCTTTTATTCTACAGGTTGTGATATCGCCTTATGCGAGATCAATAACTTCGCCGTTGGACTTAAAATAACGTACCTTTCGGCCGTCCTCTAAAGTTTTATAACCAATCCGCTCGCCTTTATTTGTCACCGGGTTATATAACGCCAGGTTAGAGACATGGATAGGTGCTTCTTTCTCAAGAATCCCTCCTGTTTCCCCTGTATTTGGGTTTCCTTTGGTATGCTTCTTAACAATATTAACGTTGTCAACCAAAGCTCTGTTATCCCCAATGGTGTCCAGGACATTGCCCCGCTTACCCTTATCGCGACCGGCAAGCACTATGACATCATCACCTTTTTTGATTCTTTGCATCGTCATTACTCTTAATATGGAAGTTCGGTGGAGTCCCGGTTACAGAACTTCTGGCGCCAATGAAATAATACGCATAAATTTTTCGGAGCGCAGTTCACGGGTGACAGGACCAAATATCCGTGTACCAATAGGTTGATGGTTTGCGTTCAATAAAACTGCTGAATTTTGATCGAAACGAATAAGAGAGCCGTCTGGTCGTCGAACCCCACTTCGGGTTCTGACAATAACTGCATCATAAACATCCCCCTTCTTCACGCGGCTATTGGGTAGCGCTTCCTTAATGGTGATTTTCACGATATCTCCAATACCGGCATATCGGCGCTTGGATCCACCAAGCACTTTAATACACATCACTTTCTTAGCTCCGCTGTTATCGGCAACGGACATCATCGATTGCATCTGAATCATTGTTAACTCCCAAACGTTACGGCTAAACCGCTTTTGTCAATACTGCAACCAATCGCCAGGTTTTTGACTTGGATAATGGCCTACATGCTTCGATGCGAACGATATCGCCGACCTGGCATATGTTTTGCTCGTCGTGTGCATGCAATTTCGTTGATCGCCGAATATATTTTTTATAAATGGGGTGCTTGATCTTACGCTCCACAAGAACGGTAATGGTCTTATCCATTGAAGCGCTTGTAACACTTCCTTCCACCAGTCGTCCTGATTTAGCAACTTCGGAGTTTTCTACCACTGCTGTATCTGTCGTCATCACTTATCACCCACCATCTCTGTCAGAACCGTCTTAATCCTGGCAATATCTTTTCGCACAATGTTGAAACGAGCTGGATTGGCTAACTGACCTGCACCTCGTTGCATCCGAAGATTGAACTGCTCCTTCCGAAGACCAAGCAATTCTTCGTTGAGCTCTTCAACGCTTTTAGTTCTTAATTCAGAAGCTTTCATCTTAGCCTACCTGACGTCTCACAAAAGTTGTTTGTAGTGGTAACTTGGCACCGGCCAAGCGAAAGGCTTCTCGTGCCAGCTCCTCAGAAACCCCTTCAATTTCGTAAAGCACGGTACCAGGCTGAACTAATGCAACCCAGAACTCGGGATTACCCTTACCCTTACCCATACGGACTTCAAGAGGCTTTTTTGAAACTGGCTTATCTGGAAATATACGAATCCAGATTCGACCGCCCCGTTTTACGTGACGGGTGATAGCTCTTCTAGCGGCTTCGATTTGCCGGGCAGTCAAACGCCCTCTGGTAGAGGATTGAAGACCAAACTCACCGAAGCTCACTCTATTTCCGCGACTTGCCAAGCCACGATTGCGGCCTTTATGCTGTTTGCGGAATTTTGTTCTTTTAGGATGAAGCATTTTCCATTAACCCCGAACTATGCCAGTTCTTTCTTTTGTTCTACGCCTTCAGACGCAGCCTTTTCTTGTTCGAAAATTTCACCTTTGAAAATCCAGACTTTTACGCCAATGATTCCATAGGTAGTGTGGGCCTCGTGTACACCATAGTCGATGTCTGCACGAAGTGTATGCAGCGGCACACGCCCTTCCCGATACCATTCAGTTCTCGCGATTTCCGCACCGTTCAAACGACCTGCCAACATAACTTTAACGCCCTCGGCGCCGAGTCTCATCGAGTTTTGTACGGCTCTTTTCATTGCCCGTCGGAACATAATGCGCTTTTCTAATTGTTGGCAAATATTCTCAGCAACCAGTTTGGCATCAAGCTCAGGTTTACGAATCTCCTCAACAGCCACCTGAACAGGAGCGCCATTGATTTTTGTGAGCTTGTGACGGAGTCTTTCGATATCCTCTCCTTTTTTACCAATAACGATACCAGGCCGCCCGGTAAAAATAGTGATATTCAAATTCTGAGCGGGTCGATCTATAGCTATTTTACTGACAGCCGCATTCGACAGATGTTTAGCCAGGAACTGGCGGATTTTGAGATCGTTCTCAAGGGTAGCTGCGTAGTTTCCGCTATTAGCGTACCACTTCGCACTCCAATCTTTAACAATTCCTAACCGGATACCGTTAGGATGTACTTTCTGACCCATTTATATTCTCCGCTCGCTATTTTTTTTGCGAAATTCTTGGTTCGTCGCTGACACTCAGCGTGATGTGACAGGTACGTTTAAGAATTCTTGTACCCCGCCCCTTCGCTCTTGCACGAAAACGCTTCAAAGTAGGTGCTTCATCCACCATTACCTGATTAATCCAAAGCTCATCAATATCAGCACCTTCGTTGTGCTCAGCATTGGCTATGGCCGACTCGAGCACCTTTTTCATGGGCAACGAACCTTTCCTGGTACTAAACTCAAGAATCTCCAAAGCTCGTTCAACGGGCAGAGACCTGACCTGATCTGCAACCAGGCGACACTTTTGAGGTGAGAGGCGAATATATTTCGCTACTGATTTAGCTTGCATAGTTATTTAGCCTTTTTTGACGCAATGTGGCCACGATATGTACGAGTTGGAGCAAACTCTCCCAACTTATGCCCAACCATATTCTCACTGATAAGAACCGGCATATGCTGCCTACCGTTATGAACGGCAATGGTGATCCCAACAAACTCTGGCATAATCATTGATCGTCTTGACCAGGTTTTAATCGGTTTGCGAGAGTTTTCTTCTTTGGCCTTTAAAACTTTTGACCATAAATGATGGTCGACGAAAGGACCTTTTTTAATTGAACGTGGCATTGCTATTTCTTCCGCCTGCGTATGATCATTGATGAAGTACGTTTATTTGAACGTGTACGATAACCTTTGGTTGGCATTCCCCATGGTGATACAGGGTCACGGCCACCTGAGGTCCTGCCTTCACCGCCACCATGCGGGTGATCGACCGGATTCATGGCAACTCCACGAACAGTCGGCCTAATACCTCGCCAACGTTTAGCTCCGGCTTTACCCAATTTTCTTAGGCTATGCTCTGAGTTACCAACCTGGCCAATTGTGGCGCGGCAATCGAGATGGACTTTTCTCATCTCCCCAGATCTCAATCTAAGCTGGGCATAAGCGCCCTCCTTACCAATGAACTGTACGGATGCGCCAGCTGAGCGAGCTATCTGAGCGCCCTTCCCCGGCTTTAATTCGATACAGTGAACAACGGTTCCCACTGAGATGTTGCGTAGCGGCATACAGTTCCCAACGTTATATCCCGCACCAACCCCAGACATGACTTTGTCACCGGCTGTTAATCCCCTTGGAGCAATCATATAACGGTGCTCCCCATCACTATAAACCAGCAACGCAATGTGAGCACTACGGTTTGGATCGTATTCAATCTGTTTGATTACCGCTCCAATTCCATCCTTATCCCGTTTGAAGTCAACAATTCGATAGTGACGTTTGTGACCGCCCCCTCGATGACGTACAGTGATGTGGCCTTCGTTGTTCCGACCACTGATCGCCTTCTTTGCTTGCAACAGGGGCCCATGAGTCTTACCTTTGTGCAGATCAGGTGTCACCACCTTGACCATGCCTCGACGACCGGGGGTAGTCGGTTTTTGTTTTGCTAATGCCATAGTTAGTTACTCAATACTGATTTTTTCGGCAAAAAATTATTACTTATGCTCCGGCCATCCCAAGAAAATCGATGTCATGACCCTCTTGCAACCTAACATAAGCCTTTTTCCAATTGCTTCTTCTTCCTTGAACCCTACCAAACCGTTTTTCCTTACCTTTGACGTTGGAAACCTGGACAGACTTAACCTTGACCTCAAAAAGCTCCTCGACTGCAGCACTAATTTCGATCTTCGTTGCGTCAGGCAAAACCTGGAACACAATCTGACCGTGCTTGTCCGCCGCTATCGTTGTTTTTTCCGAAATAACTGGCTTCAGAATAATTTGATAAAGCCGCTCTTTATTCATCGTAATGCCTCATCAATCTTTTTTGCCGCATCCGCTGTCATAATTACTTTTTCATGACTTATCAAATTGACAGGATTTATCTCGCTATTGCTGCAAACCGATACGTATTTCAGGTTTCTCGCAGACAATTCAACATTGTGATCTGACCCCGAAAGCACAACCAGAGCCTCAGGCGCACCCAAACCATCAAGCTGGCCGAGAAGGTCCCTAGTTTTCGGCGCGTCTAATGCAAATCCATCAACCACAATCAATCGTTCCTGACGATTTAATTCCGAAAGGATCGAACGAATTGCAGCTCGATACATCTTTTTGTTCACCTTCTGCTCAAAGTTTTGGGTCGAAGAGGCAAACGTTTGACCGCCACCACGAAAAATCGGGCTGCGTATTGTACCAGCTCTGGCTCGTCCTGTACCTTTTTGTCGCCATGGTTTTGCTCCACCACCACTCACTTCAGATCTGTTCTTCTGCGCACGAGTGCCTGATCGACCACCAGCCTGATAGGCTACTACAACCTGGTGAATCAGCGCCTCGTTAAAGTCGACACCGAAATTGACGTCAGAAACGTCGACATTGCCAACTTCGCTACCAGACACACTATTTACTTTCAGTTGAATACTCATCGTTCTTCGCTTCAGCTATGCTATTCAGAGTCGCTATTCTTCGAACTCATTTTCACCGAAGGCCTGATGATGACATCTGAGCCTTTGGATCCAGGAATCGAACCCTCAACAAGAATCAGGTTTCTATCACTATCAACTCTGATAACTTCCAAATTCTGTTGCACCCGTTGAGCTGCACCCATGTGTTCAGCCATTTTCTTACCTTTAAAAACACGCCCTGGATCCTGTGCGTTTCCAATGGAACCCGGAAGACGGTGAGCTTTAGAGTTACCATGGGTTGCCCTACCTCCAGCAAAGCCATGTCTTTTCATAACACCATCAAAACCTTTACCAATGGACTGGCCGGTCACATCAACCTTCTGGCCTTCCGAGAACAGCGAAACAGTGAGTTCCTCACCCGCCGCGTGCTCAACAGGGTCGGTAGGCCTGAGCTCCCAAAGCCCTCTACCAGGTTCAACCCCCGCCTTCGCGAAATGTCCTTTCATTGGACTCGTCACACGACTTGCCCGACGCTCGCCAACGGTGACCTGAAGGGCGTCGTAACCATCATTCTCCATGGTCCTCACTTGAGTGATACGATTGGGCGACACTTCAATTACTGTAACCGGTCGGGAATTACCAGTTTCAGTAAATACCCGGGTCATACCTATTTTCTTTCCAACTAGTCCGAGTGACATTTTTAGTAACCTATTTTTACTTTTCTATTCGTTCTGATCGCCAACTTTTTAGTTGAGCTTTATTTCCACATCCACACCAGCAGATAAATCAAGCTTCATAAGAGCATCGACAGTTTTATCAGTGGGTTCGATAATATCCAGAATGCGTTTATGAGTCCGAATTTCAAACTGGTCTCTGGCTTTCTTATTTACATGAGGAGAACGCAACAACGTATATTTCTCTATTTTTGTTGGCAATGGAATCGGCCCCATAACCAAAGCACCAGTACGACGCGCCGTTTCGACAATTTCCAACGCAGAACGATCGATCATCTTGTGATCAAAAGCCTTCAGGCTAATTCGGATTTTTTGATTTTCAACCATTATTCTGTTTTCTCTCGTGACTCTGATTTAGGTAAATGTTTAATAAAGTAATGGCGTGTCTTATTCAATAATTTTGGCAACCACACCGGCGCCAACAGTTCGACCACCTTCA
>JAALKB010000274.1 GCA_011088265.1 Gammaproteobacteria bacterium | reverse complement strand
TCCAGTTTATACTGGATATGTAGCCTTTTCGGGTTCTTCAGGGACGACTAGTTACTTGAGCGTCTTTAGTTGAATTTCGCTCATTAGAAATAACGACCCCTGGCGTAAATCTGATCCGGTTTTTATCCTCGGTTTTTCGCACGGTTGCTCGCTACTCATGATTCATTGACCACATTACAAATTCGTCCTTCAAACCCAGGTGAATGATCACCACATCTTTGCTGGTTTGGCTCGTGGTTCGTATCAGGTCACGCCAGGTGTTACATTCACCCGAATTGAAGTTACCCCGGGATCGTTTTCTTTTTCTGCTTTTTGCCTGCCATCTTTGTCGTAGGCATTTGGATCCTGATTCAAAGCACCAGCGATCAGCCAGTCGGACCCCTGCCTCTCCTGATACGGCCCACAAAGGGGTTCGATAGCCTGTCTAGTCGGATTAAAAATGATCTCTGGGATATTTTTTATCCCAATTTTTCCTGAAGAATTCCTGGTCGTTGAGCCAGGCAATGGACGTCGCTTTTAAATGGAACTGCACCTGATCGCAGGCCATTTCTGTTCGAGTAAACGTTTTGGTGCGCCAATCAGCCCCCCGGGAATACTCCCACTGCCATTCATATTCAGCTTTCGCCGTCAATGGGTTATCAGGATGAATGGTGTATCGTTGTAGCGTTGTGGATGCCATTTCCAATTGGTTTTTCTCAAAACGAATTTTTCCGTTGTCTGCGTAGATTTCGAAGATGTGCTCACCACTAGCCGAATCCACAGTCACCGTACGATGATGTTTGAATTTTTCAAGTTGTGTGGTGGGCAGTGGGTCTCCAGTTCTAGCGACGCGAAAGTCAGTGAGTTTGTCCGAAAATGCATCAGCTTTACGAATCGGCAGCTTTAACTGGCTATTTTGTGTATAGATACTTACCGTAGTATTCTCCGGAGAAGGCCAGGCAATGGGCCAGTAGCTGGTCGAAATGGCCAGTCTTAGTTTGTGTCCTTTAGGTATGGCATAACCGACATGATTTAATTTTACGACTACCCTGGTTTTCGAACCAGGTTCAATGAATTCAGGATCTGACTTACTTAATCGCTGGCTCAGGTTTAATACTCCCCAGGTTATCAGTGTACTTACACCATCAGGCCAAACGTCGCAAATACGAACAGCAATTAGCCCTTGCGGTTTGTTGCTATCCAGTGTTAGTTCCACTTCTGGGTTTCCCAGAATTTCCAGTTTGTCAGATTCCACGTCCAGATCAAAACACAACGAGCCCTGGTCTTCTATTCGTTGATCACCTGGCAACTCATCAGCCGGGCCAAACGCGAACCAGGGCATGTACTCTCCGGAATCCAGGCCAACCGTCTGTGGCGAACAAATCTGAAGAACAGAATCGACAATATCTGCTGTTGATAATGTATTTTTACCAAGATTTAGACTTTGCCAGGATATGTTTTCGGACGGCCAGTTGGATTCTCCAACCCACCGGCCAGGACGGGTCTCATAAAATCGTTCAGGTCGAACGCTATCCTGGATAAATACCTGATAAACAGATTCATCCAGGATGCCCGTATCCTCACCTTTTAACCACTGATCAAACCACCGTAGTGCATCATCAAGGAATCCCACTGTAGGGCCAGGCACACCCAAATGCGGATAACGATGGCACCAGGCGCCTTGTAACCCTCTACGTGGAACAGCAAGGTTTTCTAGCAGACGCGTAACAGTATTGGGCCAGCAGTCCGCATGTCCGCTGATGGCATAGACGGGGATATCTATTGTGTCGTAATTCATTCCTACGGTCCCTCTCAACCAATAGTCGTCTTCACGTTGATGGCTAAGCCAGTGTTCCAGGTAATGAGGTGTTTGCTCTAATCGCTGCCGCCACAACGTTTGCCATTGTTCCCCTATAAGTACAGGATCGGGAGGCCGGGTATTATAACCAAACATCATTGTCGCCCAGCCAATGGTCTGACCCACCATGCAACCCATGTAATAACCAGCGTCATCATAATATCGAAATTCAGTCGCGCCCAAAGCAATCACGGTCTTGAGCGGCTCTAACTTTCTTTGGGCAAGTTGCAACCCGGATATTCCACCCCAGGAAATTCCAATTGTGCCGACATTTCCGTCAGACTAGGACTGGTCTGCAATCCAGTTAATAACATCAACACCATCCTCAATCTCCTGATCCGTGTATTCATCCAGCATAATGCCGTCAGAACTACCCGAGCCGCGCATATCGACCCTAAGGCAGGCATAACCGTGATTTGCAAACCAGGCAATGGTTGTGGAATCCCGAAGCGCTGAATAATCGTCTTTTCGATAAGGGATGTATTCCAGAATTGCAGGTATTTTCTCGCCAGAGTCTGATTCCGGGAGCCACAATCTGGCCCCCAGTTTGGCGCCATCAGACATTGGAATCCAAAGATGATCGATGCACTTAACCATCTTATACAGCCTGTCGTGGATAGTGACAGGTAAGCAAATGATTTTCGCTCACAGAATGAATCGGTGGAAATTGACTATCACAATTTTGCGATACATACGGACAACGGGTATGAAACTCGCATCCGCTCGGTCGGTCCATTAAGCTCGGTACTTCACCTTTTAATTCAGCACGCTCTATATCCGCATCCGGATTTGGTTGAGGATTGGCCGATAACAATGCCAGAGTATAGGGGTGTCGTGGATGAGAAAAAATATCATCGGTCGGACCCTGTTCCACAAACCGACCCAAATACATAATGGCGGTACGATCAGAAATATGCCGAACTATGTTTAAGTTATGAGTAATAATAAACATACTAACGCCCAATTCATCCTGTAATTTATTTAACAAATTCAGAATTTCTCCCTGAACGGAAACATCCAGACCTGCGGTGGGTTCATCCGCAATTATCAACTTTGGATTTAACGCCAGAGCGCGCGCCACTCCCACTCTTCTGGCCTGACCTCCGCTGAGTTGATGGGGATATCGATCAGAAAAATGCGCTGGCAGACCAACCATCTTTAACAGCCGTGCACATTCCTTTTTCAGGTTTCGATCTTTGAGTCCATGCACGATATAGGGCTCTGTCACTAGTGCACCAACATTCTGTCTGGGACTAAGCGAACCAATTGGGTTTTGCCACATGAATGAGATTTGTTTTCTGTATGCCATCATCTCGGTATTATTCATCGAAGTTACTTCCTTATCGTTGAATAGTATCGAGCCCTCCGACGCAGGCAGCAGTCCGGCCATGGCGAGAGCCAATGTAGATTTGCCTGAACCACTTTCTCCTACCAATGTAAACGTCTCACCTTCGGATACGGATAAAGTAACATCTCGCACAGCGTCGATATAAGGATCAGACTCCCGTTTAAGCAACGCCTGCACCGTAGACATTGATCGAAATCGTACGCGTACGTTCTCTACTGCAAGAACCTTACTCATATCCGGTACTCATATCCGGCTCTGATGGCAGCTCACGAAGTGCCCTGGGGCGCCTTCTGACCAATCGGGAACAACAGTATCGCAGCGGGTCATAAAAGACTCACACCGATTTTTAAATATACAGCCAGGGGGAATGGTCACGAGGTCCGGGATTTCTCCTGGAATGGTCGGCAAAGAACGGGTTTTAATACAAATACTAGCCGGGTCACACTTCAACAATCGTTCGGTATATGGGTGCGCTGGACGATGGAAGACATCACCCACCCTTCCTTGCTCCACCACTTCACCGGCATACATCACAACAACAAAATCACACAGTTCCGCGATTACGCCGAGATGATGAGAAATGAACAATATTGAACACCCCATATTCGACTGCAATTCCTTTAGCAAATGAATAATTTGCACCTCCAGTGTGGCATCAAGTGCCGTAGTCGGCTCATCAGCGATCAAAAATACAGGCTCAGACTGTAAAGGCATCAGATCGGAAGGGCGGCGGGGGGGGGGGGGGGGGGGGGGGGGGGGGGGGGGGG
>JAALKB010000036.1 GCA_011088265.1 Gammaproteobacteria bacterium | reverse complement strand
AACTATCAGCTTACTCTATTCTAATACCCCGTAGCTTGCTGCGGGGTAGTTTATTCAAACTGGAGTGGGTTATCAGTAATGTATTAATCTCTTCTGGGGGGTATAACTCAATACAGATCATTGGTATGTAATGAACCTTCAATTGTTTAAATTCGTGGAAGATTCGTAAACGTTGGGTGTGTACTGGTTAGCCACCTTGACAAACCACGATAACACAGTAAGGCCAACTTATTTGAGGATGCCGCAGAAAATATGAGAACAGATCAACCAGGGTCAATAACTTCTGGAGGCGAAACTTATTTACTTTTTCGGTTTTGCTATCATTAAGATGATGTGAATCAGGTTTTGCCTGGCTTATAATCTATAACCTGTTAATTGCCTACATTATTCCTATGCAAACTGATCTAAAGATTTCTGATGGTGCGGTAACTCGAGTCCAGCAGTTATTGTCGACGAAAGACAATCCTGATTTGATGCTCAGAGTCTTCATTCAGGGAGGGGGGTGTTCAGGTTTTCAATATGGGTTTGAGTTTGATGACGCTGCTGCGGAAGATGACATTTCCATAGAGCAAAAAGGAATTCGGGTGCTCGTTGATATGCTTAGCCTTCAATATTTAGACGGAGCTGAAATTGATTACAAGGATGATCTTCTGGGAAGCCGTTTTTTGGTCAATAACCCCAATGCGTCAACTACCTGTGGTTGCGGATCATCGTTCTCGATCTAGAAACGGGAAAACTCTTACAGGTATTTCTGAGTAACCTGAGTCCTGGTATCGATTCCTGGTGTCGATATTGATGCAACGATGTTTAAGAAAAGGGAGATCTTCGAACAACTCCTCAAAGTCTGTTGTTTAATGTTTGGCGATCGAGTTGTGATCCAGGGGTTCGTAGTCTAATATTCTTATCGAGCGGAAACCTTGTCACGGATTCAAATTCGAATCAGATCGGTTGTGATAGGCCCGTTGCGACCTGCATGTCGTACCTAGCATGTCGTACCTGGCACGTCGTAATCAATATCAACTAGCTTGTCCCAGTTCCGTGGTAAATCAATTCCAGGATTCTGCTCGGTGCTCAAATGCGTTATTGATGGGCGCCCTTCCAGATTAGTTAATGCAATCGGTGTTCTTGCCGAAAATTATCCCCAGATGTGGGTTCGGAAGTATTTTAAATTTTATTTCACTTTGCGCCTTGAGGTTTTACCAGGCGGCCCCATATTGCCGAAAATTTAACTTATTTCAAATAGTAAAAAGAACTCCGTCACATATGAATAACGAAGAAAAAGACATTCATGATGCTGGAAACTCCGTTGATGTTGATTCCGAAGCTCCAATCAACGTTGATTCTGACGCTGGAGAATCTGTTGAGGAAGAAACCGAATCAGATTTTTCTGAAAATAGGGATGAGGTAGCGTTGGAAGCAGTGTCAAAAGAAGAATTAATTACCCGGTTAGAAGATGCGAATAGCCAAATCTCTGAGATGAGAGACGGTTATCTCAGAGCCAAGGCTGATGTGGAGAATATTCGTCGTCGAACTCAAAATGAGATAGTGTCAGCCCGAAAATATGCCATAGAAGGATTTGCACAGGAGTTACTGGGTGTAAAAGATAGTCTGGATCAGGCATCGAAGGTACCGTTGGAAGAATCCCGGATTGAAACCACAGAAAAAATGAAAGAAGGGTTAGAACTAACTCTTAAACAGCTGGATTCGGCGCTTTCCCGATTTTCAGTAGTTGAAGTTGAAGCGGAACCTGGTACACGGTTTAATCCCGAATTCCATCAGGCGATCAGCATGATCCCGGGAGGCGAAATTGAGCCGGATCACATTGTGGATGTTATGCAAAAAGGGTTCATGTTGAAAGACCGCCTACTCCGACCCGCGATGGTCGTTGTTGCTCAATCAGGATAGCTTGAAAAGGAAGGGCTTTTTTGGTGTTAATCATTGAAAAATAACCTTGTTATTCAAGTTATAAGCCCTATATCAGGGGCAGTTTAATTATCTCAGGCTTTATAGAGGACAAAATACAATGTCAAGAATTATTGGTATCGATTTGGGGACAACCAATTCCTGCGTTTCGGTGATGGAAGGAAATGTGCCTAAAGTTATAGAAAACAGCGAGGGTGATCGTACAACTCCTTCTGTAGTTGCTTTCACGAAGGATGGTGAGGTTTTAGTTGGCCAATCTGCAAAACGACAGTCAGTTACCAATCCAGAGAACACCGTTTTTGCTGTTAAAAGGTTGATTGGCCGTCAATTTAATGAGGATGTGGTTCAAAAAGATAAGGATTTGATGCCTTACAAAATCATTAAGGCGAAAAATGGTGATGCCTGGGTTGAGGCTGGTGGCAAACAAATGGCAGCACCTGAAGTTTCTGCGAGGATTCTCCAGAAAATGAAAAAAACAGCTGAAGATTATTTGGGTGAAGAGATTACAGAAGCTGTTATCACGGTTCCGGCTTATTTTAATGATTCTCAGCGCCAGGCGACGAAAGACGCTGGACGGATTGCGGGTCTTGAAGTTCGCCGAATTATTAACGAGCCCACAGCGGCTGCCTTGGCCTATGGCATGGATAAGTCCAAGGGCGATAGCAAAATCATCGTATATGATTTAGGTGGTGGTACTTTCGATGTGTCAGTTATCGAGATTGCAGAGATTGAGGGCGAGCATCAGTTTGAAGTGTTGTCCACTAATGGAGATACCTTCCTCGGCGGGGAAGACTTTGATCGTCGTTTGATTGACTATCTCGCGGATGAATTCCAGAAAGACCAGGGGATGAATCTAAAAGGAGATCCTTTAGCCATGCAACGGTTGAAAGAAGCATCGGAGAAAGCAAAGATCGAATTATCGTCCAGCTCTCAAACCGAGGTAAATCTGCCTTATATCACCGCCGACGCCAGTGGCCCCAAGCACCTTACCATGAAGCTGACACGGGCTAAACTGGAGTCATTAGTGGATGAGTTATTGCAAAGAACGCTTGAGCCTTGCAAAATAGCGCTAAAAGATGCTGGTGTCAGCGCATCAGAAATTGATGAAGTGATTCTTGTGGGTGGTCAGACACGTATGCCTAAGGTTCAGGAAGTCGTTGAGGCCTTCTTTGGTAAAGAAACTCGAAAAGATGTTAACCCGGATGAAGCTGTTGCTATGGGTGCCGCTATCCAGGGCGGTGTACTGGGAGGGGATGTAAAAGACGTGCTCCTGCTTGACGTTACTCCATTGTCACTTGGTATAGAAACGCTAGGTGGTGTCATGACTAAACTGGTAGATAAGAATACAACGATCCCAACTAATGCTAGCCAGGTTTTTTCAACGGCGGATGATAATCAGGGAGCTGTAACGGTACATGTGCTGCAAGGTGAGCGCGAAATGGCCAATGGTAACAAGTCTCTCGGTCGTTTTGACTTAACTGAAATTCCACCTGCTCCACGAGGAGTGCCTCAGATCGAGGTTTCTTTTGACATCGATGCCAATGGTATTTTGAATGTTTCGGCCAAAGACAAGGCTACTGGAAAAGAAAATAAAATTGTTATCAAATCCAGTTCTGGTCTGTCCGACGAGGAGATCGAAAAAATGGTTCGAGATGCTGAGGAGCACGCGGATGAGGATAGAAAGGCCAAACAGTTGGTCGACGTCCGTAATCAGGGGGAGGCGATGATCCATGGTGTCAATAAATCCATGACCGAATTGGGTGATAAGCTTGATGAGGATGAAAAAGCGAAGATTGAGGCTGCGATTTCTGAACTTGAGGAATCGCTGAAGACTGATGATGTTGATGTGATCAATGAAAAAACAGCTACACTGACTCAAGCCAGTCATAAGCTGGCAGAGCAAATGTATGCTCAATCTGAAGAAAGTACCCCATCGGAACAGGACGATTCTGCTAACACGGATGACATTGTGGATGCTGAATTTGAAGAAGTGAAAGATGAAGAGAAGAAATCCTGAAATTGATTTCATTTCTTCCTTAAATTATTAACTTTTCATGAAACCCGATAAACGAGGTACACTATATAAATACAATTCCCGGATAACAAAATAGGCGTTATCCGGGCTGATCCGGCACTATTACGATCAGACAGTATTGTTAACAATAAGCGGGATCTGATGATCCCGTTTTTGCGTGAATTGAAACATGTCGAAAAGAGATTATTACGAAATACTGGGCGTTGACCGTAGCGCGAGCGATGATGAAATTAAAAAGTCATATCGCCGTTTGGCAATGAAGCATCACCCTGATAGAAACCAGGGTAGTGCGGAGGCTGAGCAAAAGTTCAAGGAGGTCAAAGAAGCACATAGTGTTCTCAGCGACGGTCAAAAAAGAGCGGCCTATGACCAATTTGGACATGCTGGAGTTGATCGTTCCGCAGGTGGTGGTGAAGGAGGTGCTGGAGGGTTCGGCGATATTTTTGGCGATATTTTTGGCGATATTTTTGGTGATATTTTCGGTGGTGCTGCTGGAGGGGGACGTCGAAGAAGTCGAGGTTCCGATTTAAAGTACAATTTGGAACTTTCTCTGGAAGAAGCGGTTCAAGGAATTGAAAAAAAGATCCAGATACCAAAAATGTCGGATTGTGCAACGTGTTCAGGATCTGGTTCACGTCCGGGATCCACGGCCAAAGCCTGTGGAACCTGTAACGGCCAGGGTCAGGTTCGGATGCAACAGGGTTTCTTCTCGGTTCAGCAGGCTTGTCCAAACTGCAAAGGACAGGGAAAGGTTATTACTGATCCTTGTGCATCCTGCCACGGTCAGGGAATGGTGCGTGATGAAAAAACCCTGTCTGTGAAAATCCCTGCGGGTGTTGATGAAGGAGATCAAGTCCGTTTATCTGGTGAAGGAGAGAGTGGTGGACCAGGGACTACGCCGGGTGATCTTTATGTGCAGGTAAGAATTCGAAAACATCCCATTTTTGACAGGGATGGTGATGATCTATATTGCGAAGTTCCCATTAGCTTTAGTGCAATGGCGCTAGGCGGAGAAATTGAAGTACCGACTCTGTCAGGAAGGGCAAACCTTAAGATTCCTGCTGAGACACAGTCTGAAAAAGTTTTCCGACTTCGAGGTAAAGGAGTGCGTAATGTAAGAAATGGTAATCAGGGTGATTTATACTGCAAAATTGTGGTCGAGGTGCCAGTCAACCTTACCAAACAACAAAAAGAGTTGTTAAAAGAATTTGATAAGAGCTTATCAGAAGGCGGAAACCGCCACTCTCCTCGTAGCGGAAGTTGGACAGACAAGATAAAATCATTCTTTGATGATTTAGTGACTTGACAATCATTCATGGGCCTTGCATTTTTGATTGGGCTTTAAAGTTGTTTTAACCGTGGTTCGGATATTCTTTTGAACGTAGAAAAAACAGACTTACCCGGAGTGGTTCTTATAACTCTTCGCATCTTTGATGATGCGAGGGGATTTTTTATGGAGACTTACAACGAGTCTTCTTTTGCCCAGTACAATTTACCTAATACATTTGTACAGGATAATCATTCACGTTCTACCAGAGGTGTACTAAGAGGTCTCCACTATCAATACCCGCAGTGGCAGGGTAAGTTGGTTCGAGCGGTTGTTGGGGAGATATTTGATGTTGCTGTAGATATTAGGGCGGATTCACCGAGTTTTGGAAAATGGGTGGGTTTTTACTTGAATGAGACCAATAAACAGCAACTCTACATACCCCCAGGATTCGCTCATGGGTTTTGCGTAATCAGTGAGGTTGCGGATGTGGTTTACAAATGCACCTCTCTGTACAAGCCATCAGATGATTCGGCGGTTCGATGGGATGATCCGGAAATAAACATCGATTGGCCAATTAACAATCCTGAAATATCAAAGAAAGACAGTTCTGCTCCCTTCCTGTCCGATATTCGAACGCTCTAGACCATTGGCCCTGTCTATACGGTTCTGTTTGAGGTTAGGTTTTTAGGTATTGTGGAAATCAAATTTCCTGCACGAATGGAAAGCGGGATATCCATGCGGTCGGGCTTTTTCTAACCATGGTAGCCTGGTGGAAGCCCATGATGTTAGGTAGACATCACAAAAACTATTCATCATTTTAAATATTATCAATCAGAGTGAAAATTCTCGTTTTTGGCAGAAGTGGGCAGGTAGGTGGTTATTTGGAGAATTATGTTACAAATCTCCCGCAATTTGATCTCGTTGAGGTTGATCGAACTGATCTGAACCTTTTGGATACAGATCGAATTATTCCGTTTATTACCAGTCTCAAACCTGATTGGGTTATTAATGCTGCTGCCCACACCGCTGTGGATAAAGCGGAGAGTGAGCCGGAATTGTGTTTTCGGCTTAACGCAGAGGCTCCTTGTCGTATGGCTGCTGCCTGTGCGGATATTGGTTCAGGTTTTGTACACTATTCTACTGATTATGTGTTTGATGGACAGGGAAGTTGTCCATATACGGAGACAGATGTAACCAATCCAAAAAGTGTCTATGGCAAAAGCAAACGGGAAGGCGAGCTAGCCACTTTAAAACAGCTTCCCGCTTCCATCATTCTGAGGACTTCCTGGGTTTACGCTAAAAAAGGACATAACTTTGTGAATACGATGTTACGTCTCGCCAGGGAACGACCTGAGATCAATGTAGTAAGTGACCAGATCGGTAGCCCTACTTTTGCTGGAGATCTGGCTCAGGTGACGACAAATATTATTTCTGGGATCTCGGATGGGAGATTCTCTCATCGCGGCGGTATTTTTCATGCTACAGGCCAGGGGGAGACCAGTTGGTATGAATTCTGCCAGCAAATTATGAAGCAAACATTTGATCACTCGATATCGGTCAATCCCATATCGAGTGATCAATACCCGACACCCGCTCCAAGACCCCGTTATTCTGTTTTGTCCAATCAGAAGATGAAGGAAGTTTATAGCCAGGAACTGCGGCATTGGAAGACGGCATTGGGTGATTGTCTGAGTTCTGATTGATGGGTTTCCAGATGTTCCAGTGTTTCTTTATTTCTACCAATTCAATTTACCTGCTTGGGAGGGGACGTAGAGTTTGCGCATCTGCGTGAAACCCTGAGCATAATGAGGAACGACTTAATAACCTTTGTTACGACCTTTGTCACGATCTTTATCGGGGTAAGCGTAGTGGGTTTGCATTGGATTTGGAGTGATGGGTCGAATGGAGTCAGCAATGGATAGCGAAAAGCAACCGGAATGTGTCAGGGTGTTATCTGAAGATGGCGTATTCCATAAAAACATTCCCGGCTTTTCACCCCGGTTGGCTCAACAGGAAATGGCCGAGGTTGTAGAGGACGCAATCAGGTTTAAGGGTTGTCTGGTTGCTGAATCAGGAACAGGAACAGGAAAGACCTACGCCTATTTGGTCCCATTGGTTCTTTCCAAAAAAAGGGAATTATTTCCACGGCAACCAAACATCTTCAGGAGCAGGTTTTTTTAAGAGACCTGCCCGTGGTTGCCAATAGTTTAGGCGTACCTGTCAACGTGGTTTTGCTTAAGGGAAGGTCAAATTATCTTTGTCATTACTATCTTGGCCAACAGCAGGAGCAGACGGATTTGATTGGCAAGCAAAATAGGCAATCCTATGCTGACATCGAAAAATGGGCAAAAACAACATCGACTGGGGATATTTCCGAGGTGTCAGGGATTAGTGAAGGGTCAGAGGTTTGGAAGCAGGTCACGTCCACGGCGGATAATTGTCTCGGTGGAAAGTGTCCGGATTTCTCTCGATGTTTTGTTAATAAGGCCAGACATAAGGCTTTGAAGGCGGACATCGTGATTGTCAATCATCATCTATTTTTCTCAGATTTGACACTAAAAACAGATGGATTTGGCGAATTGTTACCGGAGCATGAGGTGGTTATCTTTGATGAGGCCCATAACCTTGCAGAAGTTGCGTCTTTGTTTTTTGGTTTCTCAATCTCCAGTTACCAGATCAGGGAGCTGGGCAGAGACATTCTTAATGCAGAAAAAAAGGAAAATAGCGCTCAGGATTTCCGGTTGGTGCTTTCCATAATTGAACAGTTATCAAGAGAACTCCAAATCAGGATTGGGAAGTCAGGTGAGAAATATCTGGGATATGAACAGTTGCAAAACCGGGCGTTTGATGACCTGCTAGGCCAGTTTCAGGCCTGTCTCGATCAATTAGAGCAGTTACTGGGCAATGCTGCCATGGTTGGGGAAGAACTAAATCGTTGTCACGATCGATGTCTGGATCTTCAGAACCGATTGGATATATGGATTGAAGGTCGGGATCGGGAGCTTATTCGATGGATTGATTCCGAATCAAAGTCATTTCGTCTGGTGGCGACTCCATTAAGAGTTAGTAATCGGTTCAAAAACGTGATGGCGGCAAATAAACTGTCCTGGAATTTTACGTCGGCGACGCTTGCCGTTGGCGATGACTTCTCTGCTTTTTGTGATGAAATGGGCCTCGCGGATGTCGACTTACGACAGTGGCAAAGCCCATATGATTTTCACTCTAACGGCTTAATATACTTGCCTTCGCGAATGCCAGATCCGAGGGATAAGGAATTTGCATATGCCCTCACAGAACAGGTTCTTCAGGTGACTCAGGCGAGTTCTGGAAGAGCGTTTTGCCTTTTCACCAGTTACGCAATGATGGAAAAAGTTCGTCAGAACCTAACGGGGAGGCTTGGATTTCCAATGCTGGTACAGGGCGAAGCACCCAAACAGCAACTCCTCAATAGATTTATATCTACTTCTAATTCCGTCCTTCTTGGTACCTATAGTTTTTGGGAGGGAGTGGATGTCAAAGGTCAGGCACTGAGCTGTGTCATTATTGACAAACTTCCTTTTGCCTCACCCGGCGATCCAGTAACAAAAAGCAAGTTGTCGGATTGCGAAGAAAGAGGTGGAAATCCCTTTATCGATTTGCAGGTTCCCAATGCGGTGATTACCCTTAAGCAGGGAGTAGGGAGGCTCATCCGGTCCGAGCAGGATTATGGTGTGCTGGTGATATGTGATCCCAGAATAACTACCAGGAGATATGGGTCTCTATTTATTGATAGCTTGCCTCCGATGCCAATAACTGGATCTATTCAGGATGTTAGAAACTTTTTTGGAAAATTTGAGGTATGAATATTCTTTCCATTGATACGGCCACAGATGTTTGTTCGGTCGCTATTACCTACGATGGGCAAACTGAGCAATTGGTTAGTGATGAACGTATTGGGCATTCAAACCTGGTTTTGGGATTAGTTTCGACACTCTGTCAGAATATGGGAATTTCTATCTCCCAGCTAGATGTTATGGCTGTTGATATTGGTCCTGGTTCTTTCACCGGTGTTCGGATAGGGATAGGGGTAATCCAGGGGCTGGCTTATGGAGCTAATTTACCTGTTCTAGGTGTAAGTTCTTTGGAAGTGTTAGCGGCGTCTACCTCGGAAGGGACCATACTTCCAGCCCTTGATGCCCGAATGGGGCAAATTTACTGTGGACTCTATGATACTTCAATAGATTTGGTTGAAGTGGTTGCACCTATCGTTTGTTATCCTGCTAAAACTCGTATTGTGATTGGGGAAGAGGCCGTCCTGGGGTTAGGAAGCGGATGGGATCAGTATGGATTAAAAATGAAGGAGGGGCTCGCAGAGATCCAGGAAAAAGGGAGTATTTCGAATATTCGGTGGGAGAAAGGGAAGTACCCTGAGGCCAGGTTTATCAATAAAGTTGCCTCGATGAAAGGGATGGAATTTTGCGTGAATCCTCTGGATTTACGGGCAAGTTATGTGCGAAATCAGGTGGTCAAATCGACGGGCCCCTAGCATTACAATGTGGGATAGTTCGGGTAAGGTAGTCAATGGAAGTCACGGTGCAATGACTGGCCTTTGATATGCTTGTGAGTATTAGAGGCATTAGGGGTGCCAGGTCGTTAGCAAAGCACTTCGAATTTTATTTCCCTGATCAGTTTTTTGTCGATAAGTACTTCTGCATGCCAAAAGCCAATAAAATCATCCATGCCAAAGGAAGGGTCAAAAATCTGCCCCACAGAGGCAGCGGTAGAGCCGTGGAGCTGAAGCCAGGCCCAGGTGCGTGTCATCACTGCGCCAGCGAATTTAAATCGGGTCAATTCCTGTTGATCTCCGATTGGGTTATGCCATTTAACGGTTAACTCGTGTCGTTCTGGAGTCAGGTTGTGACCTTCAACAACTAAATGAATTCTGTCTGAGCAATCAAATACCTCCGCAGGTTTTGTGTCTGGCTGCCCATTTATTACTTTGTTTGTGAGATAGATGGTGTATGAACCTGCTTCCTTCAGGTCAGTAGGTGTTTCATTGGCTGAAAGAGAAAAAGGGGCGCTTAAAGAGATTAGTGTAGAAAGGATAAAAACTAATCTTAGGGTATATGAGTGTGACACAACTGGTTGCTGAACCCATACTAGAATTCGATGAAGTTTATTGCGAAAAGATATTGGAGTGATTGCTTCCATTTTTATCCCTGATTTAGACTTTGCGCGGTGATTCAGATTCGACGTTCGGTTTTCACGCCCTGTTATTATTTGGTTCTGTTTTTGGAGCGATACTCAAGACCATATGTATGGTAGTGTTTGATGGTAGTGTTTAAAATTTAGGCAAGAATGATATCTCTTACGAATCTTGTGCCAAAGTAACCCAGGGCAAGGAATGCGAATCCCCCCATTGTCCACTTAGCCGCATGCTCTCCTCTCCAACCAAATAGATTTCTACCTAGCAGGAGAAACCCAAAACAAAACCAGGAAAGTAGTGATAGTAGGATATGATGGTTTATCCAGAGCACCTGTCCATAGTAGTGCCAACTTAGGTAACCACCCATAATCAAGTTTACAGTCAATAGGATAAAACCCATATAGGTTAACCAGAAAAGATTGGATTCCATTGTTTCTATGGCGGGTAAAAATTTCAGATGGGAAACTGGGTTTGGTCGATGAAGTTGTTTTTCCTGAAAGAACAGCACCATGGCCTGGGCGAAGGCGATACACAAAACCCCATAGGCCGGAACGGCGATAACGATGTGTAAGATCATGCCGGGCAAACTTTGACCTGTAGATAGCTCGCTAATTAGAAACGGAGATCCGGGTGTCATGTAACCCGCGAGAAAACCAAACATACCGATGGGGGCAATAATAATTCCGAGGCTGAGCGTTTTGGTAAAAAGTGAAAAAACCAGGTATAGCGCCATGGACATCCAGGCGGACAGAGAAATTGCTCGCCCAAGGGATAGGTTGAATTCTCCATCGTAATGATTAGTCATATATAATAAACCCGCATGCAATACGATGCTGGCTAAGAGCGAAAAACGACAGATACTCTCTGTCTTAAATCGGCTTTCTGCCTCTTTTTTGTCTCTGCTTTTTATGTTTTTTACCGTGAAAAAAACCAAACCAATGCTCATGGTATAGCTTATCAGGGTGGTTACGAATAAAATGGACATGAATAGTTAAAGGATGTTTCCTAAGCGTAATTTATAGCGTAATTTATTTGCGTGGCTTTAATTCCGTTGTCTACCATGTTTTTGTCTATCATATTTCCGTGTCGATAGACTGTATCCATTAGACAGGATTTGTTTGATTTTGTTTTTTAATTTTGTTGGCGTGACTCATTTTCGAGTTAATTATACACGCCTGTTTCCCCGGATGCGGCGGATTCTAACTTGAATATTGAATAGAGAACTTATGTTTGATCAGCTAGGTGATAGGCTCAAAAGTACTTTTAAAAGCCTAAATGGAAAGGGCAGACTAACCGAGGAAAATATCTCTGAAGCGATGCGAGAAGTCAGGATTGCGTTGCTGGAAGCGGATGTTTCATTGGAGGTTACCAAGACGTTTGTTGCGCGTGTAAAGGAGAAATCGATTGGACATGAGGTGCTCAATAGCCTCACACCTGGTCAAGCTGTTGTTAAGATAGTTAATGACGAATTGGTTAGTCTTATGGGCGAGGAAAATGACCAATTAAACCTCTCCACACGGCCACCTGCTGTTATTTTCATGGCTGGTCTCCAGGGGGCCGGGAAGACCACTACTACCGGAAAACTGGGTAATCTACTTAAACAGAGAGAAAAGAAATCTGTGCTTCTGGTGAGTGCGGATATTTATCGACCTGCGGCTATCGAACAGCTTGGTTTATTGGCTAAAACTCTCAACCTGCAGTTTTTTCCAAGTGATAGTTCCCAGAAACCGGTAGAGATAGCAACCAATGCGGTTGATCATGCTCGTAAAAACGGCATTGATGTAGTGATCGTGGATACGGCGGGCCGCCTGCATGTCGATGAAGAGATGATGTCCGAGATTACGGAACTTCATCAGGCAATAAACCCCATTGAAACCCTGTTTGTCGTGGACAGTATGACAGGGCAGGATGCTGCGAGCAGCGCTAGGGCATTTGATGAAGCTCTGGCCCTGACGGGTGTGGTGCTGACGAAAACAGACGGTGACGCAAGGGGGGGAGCAGCCCTGTCCATTCGCCACGTGACCGGAAAGCCCATTAAATTTCTGGGCACTGGGGAAGCAATGGATGCACTAGAACCATTCCATCCGGAACGTATTGCTTCCCGTATTTTGGGGATGGGGGATGTGCTCACGTTGGTTGAGGAAGTAGAGCGTAAAGTAGACAAAAAGAAAGCAGAGAAGCTCGCAACCAAGCTGGCAAAGGGCAGAGGATTTGATCTGGAAAACTACAGGGAACAAATGGAGCAGATGGAAAAAATGGGGGGAATGATGAGTATGGTAGATAAGCTGCCAGGTATGAATAACCTGCCTCCCAGGGCCATGAACCAATTTGGTGATAAACAAACAAAGCAGGTCATCGCTATTATTAGTTCAATGACGCCAAACGAAAGACGATTTCCTGCCACGTTAAGGGGGTCACGAAAGAAACGGATTGCGTTGGGGTCCGGTACCCAGGTTCAGGACGTAAATCGTTTGCTCAAGCAGTTTATGCAGATGCAGAAGATGATGAAACGAATGAAGAAAAAAGGAGGAATGAAAGGCATGATGGATCAATTCAGGGGAGGTGGGATGCCAGGAATGCCGCTCTGATTCCGGCAGGTTCCTCTCTCACTGAATAGTGGGTGGATATAACAATTTGCCTGTCAGACAAATTGGATTCTTCGATGCATTTCTATTTCGGAAACCGAGCTTAAACGCTTGGTATCTCAGGCTAAATATCGCTATAATATCGGATTCTAATTTTACGTTGGTCCGCACATTCATGCGGACCTTTTTTATAGGCATAGAGGTACAGAGTGACAATAACTGGTGCTGATGTTCTTGTTCGTTGTTTGCAGGACGAGGGAATTGAACATATTTTTGGCTATCCTGGCGGAGCCGCATTACATATCTATGATGCGATATATAAGCAGGATCAGGTCAAACATATCCTGGTAAGACATGAGCAGGGTGCAACCCATGCCGCTGACGGGTACGCCAGATCGACTGGCAAACCTGGGGTAGTGTTGGTGACTTCCGGGCCCGGTGTGACCAATACAATCACAGGAATTGCGACTGCTTATATGGATTCTATACCTATGGTGGTGATCTGTGGTCAGGTTCCGTCTGGTCTGATTGGAGATGATGCCTTTCAGGAAGTTGACACGGTTGGTATCACCTGTCCCTGTGTGAAACATAATTTTCTGGTCAAGGATGTCAATGATATTGCCAGCACCATGAAGAAAGCGTTTCATATTGCGATGTCTGGTAGACCCGGGCCAGTTGTTGTGGATGTACCAAAAGATATTACTGCAGAAAAAACGGACTACAGCTATCCGGAATCTGTGATAATGCGCTCTTACCAGCCTAATACCAAAGGTAACCCTAAACAAATCACCAAGGGTGTCGATCTACTGCTTTCAGCGAAAAGACCGATTATCTACACTGGTGGTGGTGTGGTTATTGGTGATGCATCTGAACAGCTACGTGAACTTGTGGGATTACTGAACTATCCAAGCACGAGTACGCTAATGGGATTAGGTGCCATTCCAGCGTCCCATCCTGATTTCCTCGGTATGCTGGGAATGCATGGCACCTATGAATCCAATATGGCGATGTATGAGTGTGACGTTATGATCGCTATTGGTGCCCGGTTCGATGACCGGGTCACAGGTGATCTCGAAAAATTTTCCCCTAATACGCGTATCGTACAGATAGATATAGACCCATCTTCCATTGGCAAGAATGTCAAGGTTGAGGTTCCTATCGTTGGAGATTGTAGCGAAGTGTTGACAGCGATGAATAAGGAGCTTTCCGGTAGATTGGACGAAATCGATCGATCTGCGATTAATAGATGGTGGGAACAGGTCAACCAGTGGCGTTCATTGGATTCGCTGGCGTATAACGAGAGTGATGAAATAATCAAACCCCAGTTTGTTGTTCAAAAAGCGCTGGAGCTGACCGATGGCGATGCATACATTACATCCGATGTTGGGCAGCATCAGATGTGGGCAGCGCAATACTATACCTTTGAGAAACCTCGAAGATGGATAAACTCAGGCGGTCTTGGAACGATGGGATTCGGCTTGCCGGCCGCTATGGGAGTTCAACTGGCGCATCCGGATGAAACTGTGGTGTGTATTACTGGCGATGCCAGCATCATTATGTGCATTCAGGAACTCTCTACCTGTCTGCAGTACGGACTGCCAATCAAAGTGCTAAATCTGAACAATAGATACATGGGAATGGTACGTCAGTGGCAGGAATTCTTCTATGACAGACGATATTCGCATTCATATATGGATGCGCTTCCTGATTTTGTGTCACTAGCAGAGAGCTTTGGGCATATTGGAATGCGTGTGGAAAAACCTGAAGATGTAGAGGCTGCACTAAAAGAAGCATTCGACATGAAAGATCGTCTGGTTTTCATTGATGTGATGACCGATCATACTGAGAATGTATATCCAATGATTGCAGCAGGGAAAGGTCATAATGAGATGGTGATGAAACCGGGACAGGGTAGTGATCAGCAAGAGAGGGAGTTAGCGTAATGAGAAGAATCATCTCGGTTCTGCTAGAAAATGAAGCAGGCGCTTTATCTCGGGTTGCTGGGCTATTTTCAGCTCGCGGATACAACATCGAATCCTTGACAGTCGCGCCTACTGACGACCCTTCGTTGTCCAGGATGACCATCGTTACTAGTGGAACAGACGCGATCATTGAGCAGATTACAAAACAGCTGAATAAGTTGGTTGATGTTGTAAAACTAATCGACCTAACCGAAGGAAAACACATCGAGCGGGAATTGATGCTGGTTAAGGTAACCGCCTCGAATAATGAACAAAGGGAGGAGGTTGCTCGCCTTATCGGTATTTTCCGTGGACGGATTATCGATGTTACAGAACTAACCTATACGCTGGAAATGACCGGCAGTACCAGCAAAGCAGATGCATTTCTGGATGCGCTATCCCAAGTTGAAATTATCGAAGTTGTTCGCTCAGGCGTTTCAGGTATTGGGCGTGGTAAACGCGCCCTTAAGGCTTAAGACTCGCTAGCACAATCGATTCTGTTTAGTTACTTATTAATTTACCCAGTCGTTAGCAAATCCAGTTCAATGAAAAATTGAAGTCATGTTGCAAACGATCCAAATCAAGCCAAATCAAGATATTGGAGACACAAAGATGAAAGTATTTTACGATAACGATGCGGATATGGCGCTACTTAAGGACAAAAAAGTAGCGATCATAGGTTACGGATCCCAGGGGCACGCCCATGCTAATAATCTCAAGGATAATGGGGTTGACGTTGTTGTTGGTCTGCGTGAAGGATCCTCGAGTAGAAATAAAGCAGAGCAAGCTGGTTTGACCGTCGCTGAAGTCGATGAAGCTGTTTCTCAATCTGACGTTGTAATGATGCTGTGTCCTGATGAGCTGATGGGAGGAATCTATGGCTCAATCGAGGGAAGTTTTAAGCAGGGCGCGACACTGGCTTTTGCACATGGTTTCAATATTCATTTCGGATACATCAATCCTCGTGAAGATCTCAATGTTATTATGATCGCCCCTAAAGGTCCCGGCCATCTGGTCCGTTCTACGTTTGAAAGAGGAGCCGGTGTTCCTTGTCTTGTTGCGATTCATCAGGATGCCACTGGCGATGCTCTGGCTATTTCTCTGGCTTATGCTTCTGGAGTAGGTGGAGGAAGAGCCGGGATTATTCAAACCACATTTAAAGAAGAAACAGAAACGGATTTATTCGGTGAGCAGGCTGTATTGTGTGGCGGAGCCACCGCTCTGGTTCAGGCAGGTTTTGAAACGCTGGTTGAAGCAGGTTATGCCCCGGAAATGGCATATTTTGAATGTCTTCATGAGCTCAAACTGATCGTCGATTTAATGTATGAAGGGGGTATTGCGGATATGCGATATTCTATTTCAAATACAGCGGAATTCGGTGATTTGACACGCGGGCCGAGAATTGTAAACGAGCAAACCAAAGCTGAGATGAAAAAAATCCTGACTGAAATTCAATCTGGAGATTTTGCCAGAGAGTGGATGGATGAGAGCGCAAGTGGCGGCAAGCGCTTTCCTGAGCTTCGTCGAAGAGGCGAGGAGCACCAGATTGAGGAAGTGGGTAGTAAGCTTCGATCTATGATGTCATGGATTGGAGATAGTAAAATTGTTGATAAGACAAAAAACTAGTTAGTCTTTACATTACTCAAAATAACCTCAGTTTTGTATTGATGCTCCGATGCAGCGTATCTGTATCGGAGCTTGTCCATTACTGAATAAGAAACATCTGCGAAATGATTTTGTATCGAAAGTTGAGCATTCGTTAAATCCAATGTGTTTCTGATAGAGCATGAATAAGAATGTTTGATCAGTTAACATGCCACTTTGAATTTCATGGTTCTACCATGAATCTATCATGTCCAAAATAAAACAATTTGATTATCCCTTTTTCGCGAGAGAGGGGAAAATCCATCTGGGTATTGCGTTCTTCTGCGGGTTCCTGAGCACATGGTTATGGGGTTTAGGTTCCATACCTGTGTGGGTTCTAGTGCTATTTGTGGTGCAGTTCTTTCGGGACCCAAGAAGGAATATCAGCACTCAGCCCGGTGCGGTTGTGTCACCTGCAAGTGGTAAAATTGTTGCTATCGAAGAAGTCGCTAATCCCTATATTGAAGGCGTGAAGTCCCGAAAAGTCAGTGTTTTTATGAATGTGTTTTCAGTGCATTCAAACCTGATTCCATTTGCCGGAGAAGTAAGGGGTGTTTGGTATCACCCTGGGAAATTTGTAAATGCGGCTCTGGATAAAGCTTCCTCTGAAAATGAAAGAAACGCAGTATGGATTCACACAGCGGAGGGAGATGATATAGTGAGTGTACAAATAGCGGGATTGATTGCCCGTCGAATTCTATGTTACGTAAAAAAGGGAGACCAGGTGGAAACAGGCCAGCGATATGGTTTTATAAGGTTTGGATCCAGAGTTGATCTATATTTACCTCTGGAGACCAGGGTTTCGATTAAGCTGGGTCAATGGGTAAGTTCTGGTAATGATGTCATTGGACTGATTACCCCCAAGTCTGTTTCCTGAAACAGATTGGCCATCGGATTTTGGGTTTGCGTAACCTTCTTCGAAATAAAATAGAGCTAAAAATATGAATAAAGAAGAAAATAAAGGTACCAGAAAAAGCATTTATTTTTTACCCAGTCTATTTACGACTGCTGGACTTTTTTTTGGCTTTTACGCAATTATTCAGGCTACTCAAAATAATTTTGGTAGTGCAGCGGTCGGTTTGCTTATTGCAATGATCATGGATGGGCTGGATGGAAGGGTAGCCAGATGGACAAATACCGCGAGTGATTTTGGTAAGGAATACGACAGCCTGGTGGATTTGGTAGCTTTCGGATTGGCCCCGGCATTGATTATGTACTTCTGGTCATTACAGTATATTGGCAAAACGGGATGGTTAATCGCATTTCTTTATGCAGCTGCTACAGCGTTGAGGTTGGCTCGATTTAATACGTTGGTTATAAAAGATAGTCGGTATTTTTATGGTTTGGCTTGTCCTGCGGCGGCGGCATTCATTGTTTTTTGGGTTTGGAATTTCCATGTAACAGAAATAGATGGTGAGTCAATGACCTGGGAGAGTGCAGCAGCGACACTTGCTATGGCGGTGTTGATGGTCAGTAATGTTAAGTTTCGCAGTTTTAAGGATTTTGATCCAAAGCATAAGATTCCTTTTTTTGTTCTTATCGCGCTTTTGGAGACCTTCGTTCTAATTTCATTTGATCCTCCAAGGGTGTTGTTTATTTTTGCCTTGGGCTACGTCGTTTCAGGTCCCGTTGGTTGGTTGATTCGAAGAAAAAAAGGAGAAGAAGGGACACCGGCTTTTTTGCCGGATGAAGATGATGAAGATAGCGGAGAGTCCCGGGACTAACAGGGCGAAAATATAAAACAGATGAAATATGGACTTGCATAAGATGATAACCTTGTAATAGACTGCCCCCATGACTCAGGTATTTCAATTTGATTCAAACAAAACCCCAGGCTGTAATCAGCTTGTGGTTGCCTGTGTTGTTCTACTACTGCGCCGCTTGGCGCACTAATTATTCCCCCTTCTCGCTGAATCTCCTCCTCTGTCTACAAGACAGACAGGAAACGAATACCTGAATTTTAACTTTAGCTAGACGCATCTAGAACAATGAAAGACAAATTAGTGATTTTTGATACCACATTACGGGACGGTGAACAAAGCCCAGGCGCCTCAATGACTCAGGACGAGAAAATCAGAATTGCCAGGCTGCTCGAGAAGATGAGAGTCGATGTGATTGAGGCTGGGTTTCCAGCAGCGAGCCCAGGAGATTTTAAGTCTGTGAATGCGATCTCTGAGATCATTAAAGACAGCACCGTTTGCGGCCTGGCAAGAGCAAATCCGAAAGATATCCAAAAAGCGGGAGAAGCCCTAAAGCCCGCGGCTTCATCGCGGATTCACACGTTCATTGCAACATCGCCCATTCATATGCAACACAAATTGCGAATGCAACCCGATGAAGTTATTGACCATGCTGTGGCAGCGATCAGGCAAGCCCGGAATTTCACGGATAATGTCGAATTTTCTCCAGAAGATGCGGGAAGATCAGAATTTGATTTTCTTTGCCGGGTTCTAGAGGCCGCTATCGACGCTGGTGCGACCACTGTCAATATTCCAGATACAGTCGGTTATAACCTTCCGTCCCAGTTTGGTACTTTGGTGAAGAACCTTATGGAAAATGTACCAAACTCCGACAAAGCAGTATTCTCTGTGCATTGCCATAATGATCTTGGTCTGGCTGTTGCAAATTCGCTTGCAGCGGTGATGGAAGGGGCTAGACAAGTGGAATGTACCGTTAATGGACTAGGAGAGCGTGCGGGCAATGCGTCGTTGGAAGAAATTGTGATGGCTGTACGGACTCGTCAGGACGAATTCGTTTGTGACATTAACATTGATACTACTCAGATTGTTCCTGCAAGCAGACTGGTTTCAAATATTACTGGGTTTCCGGTGCAACCCAACAAGGCAATTGTTGGCGCAAACGCTTTTGCTCACGAGGCAGGAATCCATCAGGATGGAATAATTAAGGCGCGGGAAACATATGAGATAATGTGTGCTGAAGATGTTGGATGGGCAGCTAATCGTATGGTCCTCGGTAAGCATTCGGGGCGTAACGCCTTTAAGGAAAGGTTGAAATCATTGGGTTTTGAATTCGCGTCCGAAGAGGATTCCATTGCCGCTTTTACCCGATTTAAGGACCTCGCCGATAAAAAGCATGAAATTTTTGATGACGACCTTCAAGCACTGCTGACGGAATCAGGAAATATTTCAGAAAACGAACGGTTTGTTTTAAAGCACATTGAGACTCGTTCCCAAACCAGCTTAACCCCGGTTGCGTCCGTGGTTGTTGAAGTTGATGGAGAAGACGCCAAGGCTGAGGAGCAGGGTAATGGAGCAGTCGATGCTACGTTTAAAGCTATAGAGAAGATCGTCGATTCTGGTGGGTTACTCCAGCTTTATTCGGTCAATAGCATTACCAGTGGCACCGATGCCCAGGGTGAAGTAAGTGTCAGGCTTGAGAAAAATGGAGAAATTGTCAACGGCCATGGTGCAGATCTGGATATTGTGATCGCATCAGCGAAAGCTTACGTTAATGCCCTGAATAAACTGTGTAACCCAGAAGGTAAAGTGCATCCCCAAATGGCGCAGGCAATATAAATAGGTGATTATAAATAGGTAATTGGAGAAAAGGTGTCGATTCATCGATGCCTTTTCTTTTGTGATTTGATGCACTCACTCAGGTCGACTACTGAAAATTGTAAATATAGAAGGGAATAACGATGCCGTATTCAGACTATCAGCTACAACTTTTGAATCGGATGGGCGTCGATGTCTGGGTAACACGGAAACCTCCTATCCAGGATAATGAACGCGACCAAATAGTTGCTACCCACACCGCCGAAACAGGGATAGAGGTTGGAGGGCAACCGACGACAGACACGGGAACGAACTTGTCAGGTGAATCAGCAAGTAATTCTCTCTACGAGGGAATGCAGGACAATTCATTGGTCGAAGACTCGCGGAACACAACAGCGGAGCGGACTGCAGTTGTCGATATTTTACCGTCTCTTGACCAGCTTAGAGTTCATGTGACGAATTGTCAGCGATGCGAATTGCATGCAACCCGTACAAACGTTGTCTTCGGAGATGGGGATCCCAATGCAGACTGGATGTTCGTGGGGGAGGCGCCAGGGCAGCAGGAGGACCTGCAAGGATCTCCATTCGTTGGCCGTGCCGGGAAACTTCTCGATTTGATGATTCTGGCTTTGGGGATCCAGCGTGAAGATGTATATGTTGCTAATGTCCTTAAATGTCGACCTCCAAACAACAGAGATCCTCTTTCTTCGGAAGTAGAGCAGTGTGAAAACTATCTCAAGCAGCAGTTGGCGCTGGTGCAACCGAAAGTGATCGTTGCATTAGGTCGAATTAGCGCCCAGGCGTTGCTTAAGACAACGAAGCCCCTGGGAAAAATACGGGGAAGCAAGTACTATTATGGCGAACAGCAGATTCCACTGATCGCCACCTATCACCCAGCCTATCTGCTAAGAAGTCCCGATCAGAAATCAAAAGCCTGGGACGATTTATGGTTCGCGAGGGAATTGGTCGAGTCAGCAAGTTCCATGACCGACACCGTTAACATTTGATAATTGGCGAAGAGGGATGGCGATACTGATTGATGTGATGTCCCTCGCTGACTATTTTTGACTGTTTCTGTCAAATTTATCTTTTCTCCTGAGTGACAGAATTAAAGGGGTGTAGGAAAATGGGTTGTTTTCAACGTTTAAAAATTGTTCCGTGCTCCGTTGAAGACATCGATATTCTTCTAGAATTAGAGAAATGTTCGACCAAATATGGATGGAGTAAATCGGATATTGCATCGAGTATCAACGCGGGATACGACTGCTACAAGCTAATCGAAGATCAACGGGTTTCAGGATACTGTGTCATCCAGCTTATTGGAGAAGAAATGGAGATACTGAATATCGTGATCCACCGTCGTTATCAGGGGATGGGGTATGGTGGGTTTCTGTTGACGTCGATTTTTCAGATGAAACGCTATGAATCAGTGAAAGATGTTTGGTTAGAGGTGCGAGAATCCAACGTTCCCGCAAGAAAGCTATATGGAAGAATAGGATTTACCCAGTCTGGTACCCGGAAAAACTATTATCATCGCAACCTTGGAAACACCAGTGGTCAGGAAGATGCCCTTGTGATGACGCTACGAAAAAAAAGCTAATCGGAGTTCTATTCGTTGGTGGCGAATATTTCCCGTCCAAACTAGTGGTCTATTTAGTGCCCTATTTATCGACTAATGATCAGTTTTTGACCAGGATAGAGCCGAGTGCGTTTGGTCATTCCATTCCAGCTAAGGAGGTTTGAAAGCGCTGTATTAGCTCGTTGGGCAATCGTCCAGAGAGAGTCTCCTGACTGGACGACATACAGGGTGTCTCCTTCCCGGGCTTTGATAGATTTAAACCGGGTGGTGCTATAGTTGTATTTCCCCGTACTCAATGGAATTCTTAATACCTGACCAGGCTTAATCAGATTGGAAGATAGGTTATTCGTTGACATTATTGAATTTACAGTCACACCGTGTCGCCGCGCCATTTTCCCTAAATATTCTCCTTTTTTGACTCGATGTCTTGCCCATCGCAATCTTTCTCTAGGGGTAAGGTTGCCAAGTTTTTGAGTCAGTTTTTCCGACAGTGCTACGGGAATAGCAATAGTATGAGGTCCATCTGGGTGAGTTACTCCGCGTTTATAATTGCGGTTAAAAAATGACAACTGCTCCATCGGGATGTCTACTAGAGAGGCTACTACCGTCAAATCTGTTTGGGTTTTGGCATCAATGGTATCCAGCGTGGGCTCCAATGGAATATGTTTTAATGTAATTCCATATTTTTCCGGACTACTCACAATATTGCGTACCGCAATAAGCTTTGGAATATATTGTTTTGTTTCTTTGCTTAAATCAAGAAAAGAGTAGTAGGGGGGCCTGCTTTTTTTGATGTTCTTCCTGATTGCCCGACTGACTCGACCTTCTCCTGCGTTATAAGAAGCAAATGCGAGCTCCCAGTCCCCTTCAAACTCAGAAGAGAGATATTCAAGATAATCAAGTGCGGCGGTGGTGGATGAAACCAGATCCCGCCGATTGTCTACCCACCAATTTTGATCCAACCCGAATCGTTCCCCAGTGGATCCCATGAATTGCCACATACCCGCTGCCCGGGATCTTGACGTCGCATCCGGTCGAAAAGTGCTTTCTATGGCGGGTAGTAAGGCCACTTCCGTAGGCATTCCTCGTTTTTCCACCTCGTCGAGTATGTGGGAAAGGAACCAGTATGCACGATCAGCAAGTCGTTCAAAATATTCAGGGCGTTTGCTATACCATTGTTCGAATTTCGCGAGCGCTTCTTTGTCAAGATAGGCTGTGTCCATGCGGAAGCCCCGGCGCAAACGCTCCCATGTATTCTCTGGTGGTTTAGGGATAGAAGGGCTGAAGGAGGTCATTACGACCTCCTTATCTGCATCGACCTTATCCGCATCGACATGTCCATTGTCAGTGCTATCATCAGTTTCATTAATCTGTTGACTTAATGACTGTGGCTGGTTTTGCAGATCATTATCTTTCTGTTTGGTGACGCTTTCTGATGTTTCCTCAACGGAAGCGGAGACAGACGGCGTTTTAGGAGCTGAAATT
The DNA here is from genome assembly GCA_011088265.1 of Gammaproteobacteria bacterium. Classification (GTDB taxonomy): domain Bacteria; phylum Pseudomonadota; class Gammaproteobacteria; order Arenicellales; family Poriferihabitantaceae; genus WLWV01. The sequence goes on along the minus strand of JAALKB010000036.1, from coordinate 3,139 downwards.
TCGGATTCTTGCTGGGAGCGCCAGGGAAGTCGAAAAGAGCAGCCACTTAGAAAAGAAAGGGTAATCACGCAGATCAGAAGGGCCTTGAAAGTGGGATTTTTCATAGCGCGGCATGGTACGTTTCGGTATCACCATAGTCAACCCGAACAGCCACTTATTCAGAAAAAACTAACGTTTTTCCAGAGCGCTAGGAATAAGGATCCTCAGACCCGCACAGGTAACATATCCATTGACCGAATTGTCATCTGTAGCGATCAAAAACAAGAGAACTTTTCCAGGTTCTTATATTGTCCACGGATAAGAATAAATGAGATCGTGTGGTATTGTAAGGGGACGGATTAAGCTATAATCGAATGTCTCTATTCAATATTGAGGTATTCAATGAAATCTGCTGTTCGAGTTGCGGTCACAGGGGCCGCTGGTAATATTTCCTATTCTCTATTATTCCGTATCGCGGCGGGTGATATGTTGGGGAAAGACCAACCCATTATTTTACAATTATTGGAAATTACGCCTGCTCTGGACGCATTGAATGGGGTGGTGATGGAGTTAAATGACTGTGCATTCCCTTTGGTTCATGGGATTGTTGCTACTGACGATGCCGATATCGCGTTTGCTGATGTTGATTATGCACTTTTGGTGGGTTCCAAGCCCAGAGGACCCGGAATGGAAAGGGGAGATTTACTAAAAGACAATGGAAAAATTTTTTCTGTCCAGGGTAAAGCATTGAATGACCACGCTTCCTCTAATGTGAGAGTTCTCGTGGTTGGTAATCCAGCAAATACCAATGCATTAATCGCCCGGGCGAACGCTCCTGATCTGGATGACTCGCAGTTTACTGCGATGATGCGTTTGGATCACAACAGGGCAAAGTCTCAGTTGTCTGAGAAACTCGGTATCCACCACGATGAAATCAGCAAAATGATTGTTTGGGGAAATCACTCTGCCACTCAATATCCGGATATTTCCCATGCTCAGGTGAATGGGAAAACAGCCAGTGACCTCGTAGAACAGGAATGGCTAGAGGATGATTTTATTCCCACCGTGCAACAGAGAGGTGCTGCAATTATCAAAGCCAGAGGAGCATCCAGTGCTGCATCCGCTGGATCAGCGGCCATCGATCATGTTAGAGACTGGGCTTTGGGAACTCCGGATGGAGACTGGGTTAGCATGGGCATTGTATCTGACGGTAGTTACGGTATTGAGAAGGGGTTGATGTATTCTTTTCCAGTGATATGTCGTGGCGGGAACCATGAAATCGTTCAGGGCCTGGAGATCAGCGAGTTTAGTAGGCAACGAATGAGTGTGACTGAAAATGAGTTAAAAGAGGAAAGAGAAGCAGTGAAACATCTAATGTGATTTCACTATTTTGGCGCTTTAAAACGGGCTTAACAGCCCGTTTTTTTATGGAAATGAAACTCAAAACAGATGATTTACCAGGCATGATGTTCTCCGCTTCCGTTTCAGACGCATATTACGCACAACCCTGGAAAGTAGTTTGAAAATTAGCGTCATTATTCCAACATTCAATCGGAGCCTGGTCATCGGGCGGGCTATTGACTCGGTGTTGGCTCAATCGTATTTGCCCCACGAAATTATCGTTATTGATGATGGATCAACGGATCAGACCGGCGAGGTATTGGCGCGCTATCGTGGGTCCATTACCGTTTTGACCCAAAAAAATAAAGGGGTGAGTGCGGCTCGTAATGCAGGAATCAGGATATCTAGCGGGGATTGGATTGCGCTCCTGGATTCTGATGATGAATGGCTTAATAACAAGTTGGCCCGGCAAGTACAGACGCTGGTAGCAAATCCTGAGTTTCAGGTGTGTCATACTGACGAGATCTGGGTTAGAAATGGTCGAAGGGTGAATGCCATGAAGAAGCATGCAAAGCCCAATGGTTGGATTTTTAGCCAATGTCTGCCTCTTTGTTGTGTTTCTCCTTCGTCGATTCTCATCAGTCGGGAAGTGTTAAATCATATTGGGACATTTGATGAATCACTTCCTGCATGCGAGGACTATGATCTATGGCTGAGAGTCTTTTGTTGCTACGCGATAGTATTTGTTCCAGAGTATTTGATGAAAAAGTATGGTGGCCATTCAGATCAGCTATCCCGGTTATATTGGGGGATGGATCGGTTTCGTGTCCGTGCCTTGATCAAAGTACTCGAATCAGGTCAGTTGAACGAAGTCAATGAGAGAGAAGCCAGAGAAGTGTTATGCACTAAATTATATATTCTCATGAATGGTTTCCAAAAAAGGGGAAAGCTGGAAGAGTATGGGTTGTATCAGTCTTTATTGGATAAGTGGTCATGATGAGCGTGGCGTAATGGCTTCTGATATTTCTATATTTTGGCGATACCGGAGTGAGCGGTGCTAAAAATCTTAATTGCATTTAAAGCGGAAGCTATTCCGCTGATAGAGTTTTTTGATTTAAGACGGAGTAAAGAACAGAATCTATATCCTGTGTACGAAAACGATCAGGTCCGATTGATCATTGGTGGACAAGGAGCCCATAATGCTTTTAACGCCACAAATGTTTTGACCGGGGACGCAGGAGTCGACGATCATTGGTTAAACTTCGGTGTGGCTGGTTCTGGTGGATTTTCTATTGGAGATTTTATTATCGCAAGACAGATCATGGATCGCACTTCCGGGGATATTTGGAATCTTTCTTCAGTTAAGGATATAGGGTTGCAGACGGTAGCCATCTGTTGCGTAGATGAAATGCAGAGGATTTATCACGATAACGTTGTCTATGAGATGGAGTCCGCAGGGTTTCTGAGGTGTTTGAATTCCAAAAACCTATCCAGCAAAGCGGTTTGCCTGAAATTGATATCTGATGGTCCAAATAACGTGAACATGGTTACTCTGGAGACCATCAAACAACTGATTAAGGACAGATCCAGCGAATTGACGAACATCGTCCACCGTCTATTTTTGAAACGGATGTAGACAAAGTTAAGATATGAGTGTGATCGATGGAACGATCGTCCTGAAAGAGAAATGATTGCTTCTACATTGCTTCAATGACCCTTCCATTACGAGGGTTACACATTTTGCAGGGGATCTCTTCTCATCCTGGTGGATTCGCTCAGGCTTATGCAAAGGTTTCTAAATTTAACCTAAAGGAAGGGG
>JAALKB010000273.1 GCA_011088265.1 Gammaproteobacteria bacterium | reverse complement strand
TTCTTTTTCGATACGATTTTCAGGGCCGATCAGTTGTTTGGCAATGCGTCCATCTTGGGTAAAAACGATCAGCCCCATGGAGTCGATATCCAGTCTCCCTGCTGGTGCCAGCCCCTTCCGGCTGGGTATTTTGTCCCCGGGGTGTTGACGGTTTACTCCATCAATGAGCATGACTGCGGAGGTATAACCGTCTTCCGGTAAGCCGGAAACATAATCCATGGGTTTATTAAGTAATACAGTGGCCAACGACGCCTGGGCGTCCTGTGCCTTCTTATTCAGGGTGATTTTGGCAGAGGGTAATACCTTGATACCTAGGGTATGGATTCGCTCGCCATCCACATAGACCATGCCGTTTTCGATGAACCTATCCGCTTCACGACGAGAGCATATTCCCCTTTGAGACATGAGCTTGGACAGACGAACGGGTTCCTCCCCGCTGGCTGAATTTGCTGTTCCTTTCTTTGTCATTAGTCTGGTCTGGTATGGTATGGAAAAAGTAGATAGTGGGTTTCATCTATCGCTGATTGAATGATTCCACCGCCTGAATCGCATTGCCAATATAGCTGGCCGGTGTCATCGTCATTAATTCCTGTTTGGCTTCCATGGGAATATCCAGGTTCTGGATAAATGCTTTTAGGGAAGATTGATTAATACCGTCTTTTCCCCGGGTTAACGCCTTGAGTTTCTCATAGGGTTCATCCACACCATAGCGACGCATCACCGTTTGAATTGGCTCCGCCAATACCTCCCAATTATTGTCCAGATCCTGGTTCAGGCGATGGGCATTGATTTCCAGTTTGCCTATGCCCTTTAGGGTGGACGACATGGCGATAACGCTGTAACCAACCCCAACGCCAAGATTCCGTAGCACAGTAGAATCGGTCAGGTCCCGTTGCAAGCGGCTAATGGGCAGCTTGTTTGCCAGGTGATTCAACATGGCATTGGCCATGCCAATGTTTCCTTCGGAGTTTTCAAAATCGATGGGGTTGACCTTATGGGGCATGGTGCTGGATCCGACTTCTCCCTTAACGACTTTCTGTTTGAAATAACCCAGGGAGATATACGACCAGATATCCCGGTCGAAGTCGAGTAATATGGTGTTGAAGCGCGACAATGTGTGACAAAACTCAGCGATGTAGTCATGGGGCTCAATTTGGGTTGTCATGGGGTGATAGGACAATCCCAGACTGGTGACGAAGGTTTCTGAAACCTGAGGCCAATTGACCTTGGGATAAGCGCTGAAATGGGCATTAAAATTCCCTACGGCACCGTTCATTTTTCCCAAAATGGTCTGAGCCGAAAGCTGTTCGATGCACCGCTCCAATCGGTGAGAAACATTGGCGAATTCCTTCCCCATGGTGGTGGGGCTGGCAGGTTGGCCATGGGTTCTGGCGAGCATGGGTTGCCCGGCGTATTGCTGGGAGAGATCGCGAATACGGTGGTTGGTCGCCTCCATTAGAGGTAACACCACATTATCTCTGGCGCCCTTTAACATGAGCGCATGGGAAAGATTATTGATGTCTTCGGAGGTGCAGGCGAAATGAATAAACTCGTTAACCGCCATTAAAGCAGGTAGGTTGCTAATTTTTTCCTTAAGAAAATACTCAACCGCCTTGACGTCATGATTGGTGGTGTTTTCTATTTCCTTGACTCGCTGGGCATCTTCCACGGAAAAGTTTGTGACCAGGTTTCCCAGAAATTCCAGATCTTCATGGGAAAAGGAAGGGACCTCATGAATATCACTCTGCCGGGAGAGATGAATAAACCATTCAACTTCAACGTTTACCCGAGCCTGTATAAGGCCATACTCACTGAAATAGGGGCGAAGCTCAGCGGTTTTTTGCTCATATCGTCCGTCCAGTGGTGAAAGAGCGGTTAGTGCATTGAGCGCGAGAATTTGTTCAGACACAGCAAGATTCTAGAGTGAAAACTGGACTGTGGATGATATCATATTCACGGTGTTTGGCCTCATGAATGCAACACCTCGGTTAGGCGATGATTTCTGTTTTATGGCTGGTTTTTTCAGGCCACCCGGTTCGGCAGGGGGGGTGTCCTGGGCGCTCGACCTGGGATCAGTCTGGGGTTAGTCTGAGATCAGGTCCCATGTAAGCATGAGGCTGAGTTGTAATCTGCTGTCCTGGAAAATTAAAAAACTGATATGAAAATTGGCATGAAAATAGTGGTAAAAGTTAACAGAGGAAACCGTGATGCTCTGGGTTAAGTCATTCCACATTATCGCCATGGTGACCTGGTTTGCCGGATTGTTTTATTTGCCGAGGCTGTACGTCTACCATGCTCAGGCAACAGACGAAATCAGTATCGAGCGATTCAAGATCATGGAAAGAAAACTGTTTTTCGGCATCATGACCCCAGGGGGAATTCTGACCCTGATATTGGGCGCCTGGTTGTGGTTAGGTTATGGGTTTAGTGGTTCCTGGCTGATGTGGAAACTGGCGCTGGTGGCCCTGGTGATTTTGCATCACATTTGGTGTTACAAGGCGCTGGTCGCCTTTCGCGAAGACCGTAATACCCATGACCACGTTTTTTATCGCTGGATGAATGAGTTGCCCGTATTGGTATTAATCGCTATCGTCATACTGGTCGTGGTTAAACCAGTTTAGCTCTCTCTATCTCGCTTCTCCATCCAGCTTTCCCAGGAATCGCCTTTATGTTCTCCGTCGTTTTATTCCAACCCGAGATTCCGCCCAATACCGGAAATATTATTCGCTTATGCGCCAATACCGGATGCCGCTTACACTTAATCGAACCCCTGGGATTTAAACTTGAAGAAAAACAGCTAAGAAGAGCGGAGTTGGACTATCACGAATACACCGATGTTCAAAGCTGGAAAGACTGGCATCGCTTTGAGGCACACATGAACAGTGGCTCACCAAATCGCCTGATCTCCTTTTCCACCAAAAGCCAGAACCTTTACAGCGACTATCGTTATCAAAAAGGAGACCATCTCCTATTCGGCTCGGAAACCAGCGGCCTGCCAGAATCCGTCAGGGAGCGAATACCCCCGGAAAACCGACTCACCATCCCCATGTTCGGCGAAACCCGAAGTCTCAACCTGTCAAACAGCGTCGCCATCGTGGTCTATGAAGCCTGGAGACAACATGGTTTTGTCTCAGTATGAGTGGGGTCAGAGTCGTAAGTATTCCACTCACTCCTTGATCGCCGATTTCGCTTGTCTGGCTAAATCCAGATTAGTGGATACCGTTGTCGTAGACGGATGAGTGCTTCCCAGGTACTCTGTAAATATCAACAGTGCCTGTTCATAGTACTCAATGGCCCGGTCATACTCGCCCTTCGAATTCCACGCTAATCCCAGATTATTGTGGCGTATAGCTACCTTAGGATGAACTTCGCCGAAGGTTTTAAGATCACTGGCAAGGGCCAGCTCATAATACTCAATGGCTCGATCATACTCGCCCTTTGAATCCCACGCCCCTCCCAGATTATTGCGATCTATCGCCACATGGGGATGATCCTCGCCGAAAGTCTTAAGATTACTGTCAAGGGCCAGCTCATAATACTCAATGGCCCGGTCATACTCGCCCTTTGAATCCCACGCCCCTCCCAGATTATTGCGGACTCTCGCGACATTAGGATGATCTTCGCTGAAGGTCTCAAGATCACTGTCAAGGACGAGCTCAAAATACTCAATGGCGCGGTCGTACTCCCCCTTTGAATACCACGCACTTCCCAGATTATTGCGTCGTATCGCCACCCTGGGATGTTCCTCACCAAAGGTCTTAAGATCACTGTCGAGGGCCAGCTCATAATACTCAATAGCCCGGTCATACTCCCCCTTCGATTTCCACGCTAATCCCAGATTATTGCGGTCTCTCGCTACATGGGGATGATCCTCTCCGAAGGTCTTAAGGTTACTGGCAAGTGCTAGCTCAAAATACTCAATGGCCCGGTCATACTCCCCCTTCGATTCCCATGCACTTC
>JAALKB010000272.1 GCA_011088265.1 Gammaproteobacteria bacterium | reverse complement strand
CTACTTATCTTCAGGCCAAATTGAATTAGGTGGGAAAACCAATATCACGAGCCACGGAGAAATATTTCCCGGCAAAGGTGCGCGATAACAAACATATCCAATCGAACATGGGTACCACACTCCTTCGTTGATGACATCATATCATCGCTTAAGAAAAAACCTGGTCAGTGTAAGATAGCATCCGCATCCGGGTTGGGTATTTGCACCAGGCTAATCGAACCCAGGTCTTTACACTAATAGGCCAGCAATAGATCCAGTACAGTCACAATGACATCATGAGGAAACCGGTGAATGCCGCATTGCTTGGCGATAGACTCGGATCAACCTCCTGTTTCATCTCATTGACCAGTTGTCGAAAGCGCTTATAAAAATGCCAATCCGGCATAGGTTTGTAGTCCAGACCATCGAGCTCTAACTCTCGAATGATACCCTTAGCAGTCGTGGGTTTCACATAAACCTCTGTTAGAGGCTGAAAATAGGCGGGGCAAATTGATATCAGAGACCATTTAGCCAGTTTTCCAGTTTTCATAATATCCAGCACTGTTTCAAAACCCTGTTGTTCCCGATCATGCAATCGGGAAAAGAGTCCCTCGACCAAAAGCTCGCCTTCCAACACGCTTAAGCCGTTTATAAAACTTTTAAACTTCGGTTTTTCAAACATCGAGATCATGGAAGATCGACTGATTACCTTGACCAGGTTATTAAGAATAATATGGGGTTGCTCGAAATACTTTTCCTGAAACGCTTCCTGGGTAAGTTCGACCATCGCGTTCATTTTATGTTTTTTTGAAATCGCAACCATCTCAGGATCGGCGAAACCACCTGGGTAGCGAGACAGGAAGTCAGCTTCCATTTTTTTGAGTCTACTGAGATTCATCAACTTTTTCTCGCTGGACCTTTAATGGGATTCATCCATAGCGTTCATAGCAATCATAGTGTTCATAACAAGGGAGTCTTCGATTTGCGCACTTCCCTGTAGAAACCCACTATTGGTGGCTTTTTAGCTGATTTGCATAACGCATAATATTGCTTTGTGCATGTCCCTCAAAATTCGTTCGATAATAGTTGGTGTGATAAACATATTCTTTATCAAGCAAATGTTGCAAAAAGACCAACACCTGCTCTGTCACCGATTCCAGGGTAGCCGATTCTACCTGAACGAGTTCATCCATAACGGCCTTGCTATCGGCAACGTACATGTCCCAGGAACCTCCCAGATTGCTAAGGTCAATGTCGACCATGAGTTTTCCATCTTCACTAAAAGGGTTATCCCGAAAATAGGTATCCATAATAAGATTTGCAACGCGCTCGCGAACCGGATCCTTGAGGAAGCCCTCGCTACAGGAGAGAAACCAGTCCCGACTATTAGCCTCATTGTCACAAGCGCCAATGACATAAATACAATCATGAAACCATATCGCCAATTCTAATGAATCTGGGTCAGCAGCCTGTTCGCGACATTTGTCAAAGTAATGCAGACACCATTCGATGTGATTAAAATCATGGTAGCGTCGCCAGGGTTGATGATAAAGAGCCTCCAACTGATCAAACACATCCTGCCCAGCCCTTCTATTTTCAACCTCCATAGAAGACCTTTCGCTACATCGATGCCAAACATCAGCAAATCTGTTTTTTTTGCTATCCAAACTTTTTTCCGAAGGCCAGTCAGAAACCGATATTTACATAATTTCCAGTTATATCACACGCCAGCCAGGCATTCATCAAAATCATTTGATTGCAACATATCATTAACTAAAAACGAAACGGACCCCGGGCCTTCCGTCCAGCACAATTCTCTGATGGTAAAGCTGGATAAGCGGATCGTGGGGGTGATTGAGGAACAAGTCCTCAATTCGTTTGGTCGCAGAAGCATCACCAGACTCGATCGCCTTGTAAGCAGCAATATAGTCATCAAGGGATTCCAGAAACGGTGATTCCGTAGACAATGGCTCACAAACCTCGATAGTGTGGGATTTGCCTTTAACTATCACGTGTCCAACGGGTCTGGTTATTACTCCTATACACTGTCGCGCGGTTTCCCGGGAGACACAAATATACGTTCCAAGTTGCTTATTTAATGACTCCAGCCGGGCAGCGGTGTTAATTGTGTCACCATATGCGGTATAGACAAATCGGGTATTTCCACCAAAATTACCCACAACCGCATTGCCTGTGTGCACACCAATTCGGGTCGCAGAAAATCGCTTCCCCTCTTTTTCCAATTGCAGATTGAAAGTCTCGCTGAATCTGTTCATTTCCAAAGCACACTCGAACGCACATTGGGCGTGATTTTCAAGAGTGCTAGGGGCACCAAAAATAATATGCAGAGCATCACCAATAATTTTATCTATTGTGCCGTTGTGATTAATCGCAATTTTGCACATACCATCAAGATATCGATTAAGGACCTCCACCAACTGACTCGGATCAAGACTTTCTGAAAGCGATGTAAACCCTTCCAAATCAGTAAACAGTGAAGTCAACGTCCTACTTTCACCATCTAACCGAAGGTTTTCAGGATTGGCTACCAGATCCTCTACCAACTCTGGTGCAAGATAAAGGGAAAATGTATCGTGCAGCAGTTTTCTTTGCTGCTCCTCCTGCCAAAATTTTTTCAGCGTTAATACAAGAAAAATCACCCCCCCTGCCATAAAAGGGTAAGAAAAGTCGAACAGGACCAGATGGGACTTAAACAGCCACCAGGACAACGCAACCAACGTGGTCGACATTAGACCAATTACTACTATGCTGACACTAGCGGCAGCTCGGGCAACCAGCCAAATCATCATCAGGCAGGTAATTGCGGTTACCATTACTTCCGCCACATTGATGTAGTTGGGTCGATCCAGTGGTTTACCAAAAAGAGCGGATTCCAGCCACTGGGCCCAAACCTCCACCCCCGCTATCTGCTCATTCATTGGTGTTGGTCGAATATCCAATAGGCCGCTGGCCGAGGTTCCTATTAAAATCAAATGACCAGCCAGTGCCCCCGGCTCAACCTGTCCGTTTAGTAAATCCCTCGCAGAAAGATATCTACGATCATCATGCCGATTGAAATAAACCCATGTTAGACCGTTGGCGCTAGTGGGTATTTTTATCCCGCCTACCTCAAGGTGATCAATACCTGCATCATCTGACACAACATTAATGTCCTGGGTTTGCAAAGTGAGCCTTAACATCTCAACCCCAAGTGATGGGAAAATCTGGTCTCCGACTTTATGAAGAGTTGGGATTCTACGGATGATTCCATCCCGTTCAGGCAAAAGACTCAGTACACCGATACCCTTGGCAACCGCTTCTAAATCTGGAATATTCGGCACTACAACAGTGGCTTCAGGAATAAAGGAGGTTGCTTCAGCAGAGGAAAAATGCACATTGTAAGGTGCAGGAAATATGGTTTTCTCCAGGTCGGAGTTATCCGTTCTTTGCAACATTCTGCCAAGTACTATCGGTCCACTATCAACGCTATCGGCAAAAAGCTGATCATAGTCAGGAAGTTCAGCGAGGAATTGCACAAGCCTTTCATTCCCGTCACCATTTCGCTCCCAGGTCTTCGCGAGGCTTTGAGGAGAAACGCGATCATTTTCCGGAAAAATGAAGTCCACACCGATGACGGATGGATAATGTTCAATCAGACGATCAATAAGCTCAGCAAGCAATGATCTTGGCCAGGGCCACTGCCCAAACTCTTTCAGGCTCGACTCATCAATATCGATAATCGTGACGGGGAATCGGTCTGCATCCCGAGGTGAAAATCGCTGGTAAAAATCAAAAAGCGAAGACCGCATGATTTCAACAGCGGCAGGATCCCAGAAGCGAACACCAACAAGCACCACAGCTAGCAACAGGATGGCAATCCGTGATTTCATCGAATCAATTGCTCCTGAAGTTACTTTCCTGAACTGATTGACTACGAAGTTTCATAATCAACGATGCTTGATTCAAGATCCATTTCGCATA
>JAALKB010000271.1 GCA_011088265.1 Gammaproteobacteria bacterium | reverse complement strand
CCCAGTTCGCAAGCCATTGGAAACGACCACTTATGAGTTCTCACATCTTCCAGGGACCGCTCAACGGGATCCGCAGACATGACTAAAATATCGAACCCTGCTGCTAACCATTGGGATTGCATGGATTCCAGATTATTCAAATAGGCTTTACAGCGTCCACAATGTTTTCCTCGATAGATAACTAGCAATTGCCATTTGCCAGTGGCTAATCCAACGGCAAGCGACTCTCCTGTAAGAGAGGTAACACTAAAAGCAGGCAAGACTTCTCCTGCGGCTGGTTTGTGGGACAGTCTGGGCATTATTTTGGCACCTGGTTTATATCAGTATTTGTTCTGTCCGTCGCGGAGATTGTTCTTCCACGGGGTTCGCTTTTTCCAATCCATTTTTTCCAATCTACTTTCCCCAATCCATTGCCTACCCAGGGTTATTCCATCCCTAGACGAATCAGCTCACCCACTGCAAGATCAAAATACCACCCATGCAAATGCAAATTGCCAGACTCAACTTTTTCTCTAATCCAGGGGAAAGTCATCAAGTTATTCAGTGACACACCAACCACTTCCTGTTCACACTGACGACAACGCTCTGTCTCCGTAGTAAGGGTATTATCGTTGATGACTTTATGGGCGGCATCCTGGGCAATGCTCATCCAATTGTGGATGAAGTCACTTTTGACGACATCTTCATCATTTCCCTTCACTAGCGCCTTAACGCCGCCACATTGCGCATGACCGAGTACAAGAATATGCGACACACCCAAACCATTAACCGCAAACTCTAACGCCGCACTGGTTCCATGGTAAGCACCCTCTGATTCATAGGGAGGCACCAGATTGGCAACATTTCGAATAGTAAAGAGATCTCCCGGCTGACAGTCAAAGATGATTGAAGGTTCAACTCTCGAGTCACAACAGGATACGATGGCCACCTCGGGAGATTGACCCTGCTCGGCAAGGTTTCGAAGTAAAGAGGATGGTTCGTAGGGAAACCTGTGGCGAAATCGTTGGTGGCCTTCCAAAAGGCGTTCAATAGGTTCCATATGGGCTTCTAATCGTTATCAAATAAAGTTCAAATATTAAGACATGTTGATGTTTTGTAGGTAAATGATTGAATAAAAGAGAAAATTCGTATTATTCGTTCTGCAAAAACCCAAACACGAGTTTGCTATTTCCCCACTCATGCCCCGGGACGAGCACTAGTCAAAGCTACGACGAATCATGTATCAGCAACGGATTTATGACAAGCGGAATCTGCAGGTTACCGTTGAAGGCATTCTATACGGATGTGTATCGGATGAAAGATGGATCCCAAAAAACACGATTTGTATCTTTCGCTGCGGATGATAGCCATTGCGAACCACAATGGCTTTACCTTCTTCTGTTTATCTGGTCGAGTATTGATCAATCAGCACGGCCAATTCTGCTTCAACGACTGATCGGATCAGCTGCTGAGCGCAGGTTCGCAGAAGATCAATTAACTGATCACCAAAAGATCCTCAATCTTCTATCAAACAACGGTATTCCTGTTCATGAGTGGCGTATCCTCGTTTGATTAAATTTCAGATACGCCCCTTGCTTTCAACTTCTCATACACCAGTTTCGGTTATAACTCCGTTTAGCAGGAAGAGGGGCATTAATTCCCGACCTTTCTCCAAATTGGCCGACAAATAATGTTTAAAAAAGGCAGCAAACATCTCTAAGTATGGCTCAGGATATTTGCTGCAATAGTCGTGATTATTATAGCTTGTCTTTTTCCAATTCGACCAACAACGCTTTTAGCTCTGTCGCTTTTGTTTGTGCTTTATTTAGGTACGCTTTGTCTAATTCAGAGTCTACTATTACTTTCAGATCAACATTATCATAAATAAGAAGATTCCTTTGTTCAGTTGCATCTTCATTTAAATCATAGAGTTCATATTGATTATTATTTTCATAATCAGCCGAATCCAGTTTTCTATTTAGCCCTTTATCTAAAGGCTCGAAGTAACGAACCAATTTCCAATTTTCGTTATCCACAACACAATTTACATGATTCGGTTGGCGTACCGAACCCTCTGAGAGATATTTCACTTCCTCCGGGTGTTCTCTTGTTCTATCCCCGACTTTTGATCTGTCCCTTAGCACTTTCACTGCGGCTTTATAAACTTCATATTGTGTCGGTCTTTCTCCCTCTTCGTCTTCCTGGCTCGCAAAAGGGGCGGTAATAGTGTCATGAGTGATAAACAAAACGCCATCATGTTTCCGATCTACTTTCTCTGCTTCTCCTCGAATTAGTGGTGCAATATTATCACCAACCGGCATTTGGACATTGGCTTTTATAGGGTGCTCTTTTTGAAAATCTGCTTCCACCATTTTATGAATAACTTTTAAGGCGGCCTCATCTGCTCCTGCTAAGCCCAGTATGGTTGGAAATAAATCAATGTGACTCGTGAGGGTATCTTCCTGTTTCAGCCCACCCGGTACTTGATGCATCGATAGAGGGAAACGTGCCACTAGAGGCACATGTAGCATTTCTTCATAGCCAGAATGCCATTTTTCCATCATAGCACCGTGAGAAGCACCATATTCCCCGTGATCCGCGCAAAATAATACGATCGTATTATCAGCCTGCCCCGTTTCCTCGAGTGTTTTAAGAACTTCACTTAGATGTTGATCCATTTCATGCATCATATAACCGTAGTACTGAATGAACGCGCGGGAGGAAAGCTCTGGATTCTCTGTCAATGCAAATGGTAAACCGGTTTTGTTAGCGCTCAGGGCCGCTGTAACAGCGATCGCTAATTGCTCCTCCTTTTTCATATCAGTTGCCGTATCAGGATTTTCTTGAGCTGCCATATATGCGTCGGCCGCTTTTTCTGAAGCCAACCGGCCAGCTTTGGATGCCAATGCCAGTCCCATTTTATACCGGTAATCAAATTGGCAATCGGGTTTATTACTGTTGAGAAGATCTTCATCCCAGGTCTCTGGAACATTGGCATTATTTTGTGGAAAACCCTGCTTATTCAGAGGTATTTTCATCGTACCATCCTTGGGTAACGATCCTGTGCTCCCTTTAGGAGGGACGGCTAAGGTATAGTCGGCACCTTCTACCCGAGCATCACAGACAGTGCTAGGTATACCAGGATAGGCTCCAATATCATGGGGATTAGTAAAAGAACACACTGCAAACCAAGGCTTGGAATCGCCTTCTCCTGGTTCTTCTATATCATCAGCGCTCCCGGTTTCCCTTATAGCCTCATTGCAATCAACATTATACTTGGCATGTTTAACGCTGAAAGGTACGCCAAGCCCTTGCCGACGTAAAAAGGCAGTCGCAACATCTTCAAATTGGTAATCACGGTAGTAGCCTAAATTATTAGGTAGAGTACCATGAGGATCAGGACAGCTTAACTCCCAATCGGCAAAGCCATGCGCTTCGAGGCTAGTGGTTTCTTCTCCAGAGACATGCCATTTGCCGAAATAATGAGTGGTGTATCCGTATTTTCTCATCCAATGCCCTAACGTAGGAAAAGCCTCTGGATCGACCCAGGGAAATTTCTTGGAAGCCCCGTCCTTGAAAACACCATCGGTTTGTACTGAACCCGTTTTAGTCCCATACTGGCCTGTAAACAAGGCTGTACGACTAGGAACACAAGCAGAAGATGCAGTTTTATGGTTTCTAAGTACGACAGCATTATTTGCCAAGGCGGTTAAACCCGGAAAGAATTTCCTGAATTCATTAGAATCATGCATCTGATCTTGAAAACCTAGAATTCTCTTAAGAGGATCGACAAAACCATGATCCTTCCCATATCGAAGACGCGGGAAACGCATCTGGTCGACCATAAACATCAGAATATTAGGTTTTTTATCCGAACTACAAACCGTCTTTTCTTTTTTCATAAATTCCCCAAAAATAGTAAATGTGATTTAAGTTATAAATATCACTTGAATGGCATCTTAGGTTCAACTCTTAAGTGCAACCGTCAAGGTTGTATTTGAATTACAGAACA
>JAALKB010000270.1 GCA_011088265.1 Gammaproteobacteria bacterium | reverse complement strand
GAAGTGCATGGGAATCGAAGGGGGAGTATGACCGGGCCATTGAGTATTTTGAGCTCGCGCTTGCCAGTGATCTTAAAACCTTCGACGAGGAGCATCCTAGAGTGGCGGTACGTCGCAGCAATCTGGGAAGTGTATGGCAATCAAAGGGCGAGTATGACCTCGCTATTGAGTACTATGAACAGGCCCTTGCCAGCGATCTTAAGACCTTCGGCGAGGAACATCCGGAGGTAGCGACAGACCACAACAATCTGGGAAGTGCGTGGAATTCAAAGGGCGAATATGACCGCGCCATTGAGTATTTTGAACTGGCGCTTGCCAGCGATCTTAAAACCTACGGCGAGGAACATCCGGATGTAGCAACAGACCGCAATAATCTGGGAAGTGCATGGGAATCAAAGGGGGAGTATGACCTCGCCATTGAGTACTATGAACAGGCCCTTACCAGTGATCTCAAGACCTTTGGTGAAGAGCATCCCAATGTGGCGAGAGACCGCAATAATCTGGGATTAGCGTGGAATTCGAGGGGCGAGTATGACCGGGCCATTGAGTATTATGAACAGGCACTGTTGATATTTACAGAGTATCTGGGAAGCACTCATCCGTCTACGACAACGGTATCCACTAATCTGGATTTAGCCAGACAGGCGAAATCGGCGATCGAGGAGCGAGTGGAATAAGTGATTGAAGTATAGGAGTAACGTGCCTTCAGGTCACTTTGTGAACTATTTTGACGACACGTTGCCGGAATCGCTCATATTTTTAATATTGCCTGCCCCCGTTGAGTCCCGATTTTCATCATATCCCAGTATTAACCCAATGGCGGCTTAAGTCCAGGCTCAAGCCTCTGACATCAATCAGAACGTACCCCGGATGGCGCTATTAACGATTTTTGTATAAGCCGATGCGTCATGGAGTATGGGGTTGGTTCCTGCAGAGGGGTCGGCGACTGCCATTTCACCCAGTTCACCGATGCGTTCATCATCGACACCAATGGTCGCCAGATCATTTGGGATACCCAATTCTTTTCTCATCTCAATAACCCATTGCAAAAAGCCGTCGAAGTCGGGTTCCAGTTCCAGATACCTTGCCAGTCTTGCTAAAGGTTCCTTGATCACAGATTGATTGGCGATGAGCACATAAGGCATCAAAATAGCGTTTAGCATTCCGTGGTGGGCATCGTAGATGGCGCCCAGGGGATGGGCCAGGGCGTGCATGGCGCCCAGACCCCGCTGAAAAGCCGTGGCTCCCATGGAGGAGGCCACCAGCATTTGCATCCGGGCTTCAATATTACTTCCCTCCCGTACTGCGGTGGATAGGTGGTTTTTGATCAGCCGAATACCTTCGATGGCAATGCCTTCGGCCATAGGGTGATAGAGCGGGGAACAAAAAGCTTCGAGATTATGGGACAAAGCGTCCATTCCCGTGGCCGCGGTGAGTTTCGCTGGCAACCCCAGAGTCAATTCCGGATCGAGAATCACTACTTCGGGCAACATTTTGGGATGAAAGATAATGGCTTTTCGCTCCTGCTCTTCATGCACAATGACCGATGCCCGACCCACTTCTGAGCCTGTACCCGCGGTAGTGGGGATGGCGATAATAGGGGGGATTTTTGCGGGATCAGCATTTAGCCAATTGTCACCAATGTCTTCCAAATCCCACATGGAACAATTCTGGTTAGCGGCCACGGCAATGGCTTTCCCGGCATCCAGACCACTGCCACCACCAAATGCGATAACGCCGTCATGGCCACCCTGTCGATAGACTTCGATGCCATCATTGACATTGGTTCCGGTGGGGTTGGGTTTGATATTAGAGAACACCGCAATATCCAGTCCGGCCTGTTTGGCGGTTTCCACCACCGCATCTACCATGGGCAGGGCGGCTAGTCACGGATCGGTCACCAGTAGCGGCGATGTCACATTAAGCTCGGCGCAGATTTGCGCGATTTCATTCACTCTTTTTGCTCCCGCTTTTACCGCAGTGGGATAATTCCAATTAGCATTCATCAATCTTTTACCGTGTCTTCGCTATATGTGTTTTGGCTATATACACTTTTACTATATGTGCTGCAAATAGTACGGCAGCTATACGTGTTTTAAATGATATGACTTGGGTCGCGTCATGTGTTCAAACCCAATGCTCGAAAGGGTGCAACCCCGGCCAGAATTTTTTACCCCGGTCCAGGCCAACGCGGGGTCGAGATAGTCGCAGCGATTCATGAACCAGGTCCCCGTCTCGATCTGCTCGCCAATTTGTATCGCCGCATCTTCATCCTGGGTAAACACACAGGCGGTGAGGCCGTATTGGCTATCGTTCATCAATTCAATAGCGGCCTGGTCGTTGGGTACCGACATAATGCCAATAATAGGCCCAAAGCTTTCTTCTCGCATTACTCTCATGGAATGATCCACGTTAGTGAGAATCTGGGGCGCCAGGTAAGGAGACCCTATTTGTTCAAGGGGAAAGTTCGCCATATTGGCATGACCCACCGCACCCGACGACACCGCCGCCAGGGTTTGATCTCTTACAAAATCCGCCGCTGCGGCTTTGACCATGGGCCCCAATGTGGTGCCAGCATCGTCCGGCCGTCCGAGTACATATTGATTCATCAGTGCCACAGCGCCATCCACAAAATCGTCGTACACCGACTGATGCACATAAATTCGTTCAATACCGCAGCAGGATTGCCCGGAGTTAAAGAATGCACCGTCAATAAGGGTTTCAATGGCATGATCCAGTTTGGCATCCCGCCTGACATAGCCGGGGTCTTTGCCGCCTAGCTCCAGTCCGACGCCAATGAACCGACCTGCCGCGACGTCTTCCACCATCTTTCCCCCGGCCACAGAACCGGTAAAGGCCACGAAGTTCACTTCATCGCTTTGGATTACTTTTTCGGTATCACTGTGATTGAGATGCAAATACTGGAACACGCCTTCCGGTAACCCGGCGACAGTGAATGCCTCATGGAGACGTTCCGCACACAATGGGGTTTGGGCAGAATGTTTGAGGATCACACTATTACCCGCCAGCAACGCCGGGATAATAGCGTTTACCGATGTCAGATAGGGGAAATTCCAGGGTGCAACCACAAACACCACTCCCAATGGTTCCCGTTTAATGTAGCGATTAAATCCTTCTTTAGGCTCTGGCTTAACACTCTGCAACGACTGATCCGCAATGTCGATCATGTGCCTTGCCCGTTCTTCAAAGCCATTCACTTCAAACGGAGCGAAAGCCCTGGGCCTGCCCATTTGCCAAACCAATTCTTCAGCAATAGATTCTTTTTGTTCCACAAAAAAGTCCACCGCCTTAGTACACAGACGCTGGCGCTCTTCAACCGGGGTATTTTTCCAACTCCGCTGAGCCTGGTTAGCCAGCTGAAGTGCTTTGGTTATTTCGGCTGAATCCGCGTATTTTCTTTCGACGTAAACGGTATTATCTACCGGTGAAATGCATTTTAATGAACTCATATTTTCAATTGATAACCTGAACCTGTTGTTCTGTTAATGTTCGCAATCAACAATGGCGTTAGGGGAATAGCCTTGGGGAATAACCCTAGGGCTTTTTGAAAGGTCGAAAAACTGATCGCGATACCCTTATGCCCGCTCAAAACCCCGATTCACCTCCCAATCAGTAACTCGGCGATCATACTCAAATTGTTCCCATTTTGCAGCATGGACATAATGGTCAATGACCTCATCCCCCATGGCTTCCCGCAACATGGCAGACTGATCCAGGGCGACGGTTGCCTACCGCAATGTCTTCGGTATTTCCCTCAGTTTTTCACCACCATAAGCGTCGCCGACGAAGGCCCGCTCGAGTTCCATTTTATTTTCAATACCGTTTAAACCAGCAGCAATTTGACTGGCAATGGCAAGATAGGGATTCAGATCAGCTCCTCCTACCCGGCACTCCCCCCGGATTGCCGCCGTGTCTGCGGCGCATAACCCGACCGGAAGAGCGGCGTGGAGGGGGGGGGGGGGGGGGGGGGGGGGGGGGGGGGGGGGG
>JAALKB010000035.1:4112-26690 GCA_011088265.1 Gammaproteobacteria bacterium | reverse complement strand
ACGACAATAATGACTCAACCTAAATCGAAGTTACAGACTTAGAGTTGCACAATCACACTACCCGCCTATACTTCGACGGAAATACCAAATGGTAGAGTAATACCGTAACATTATGGCTTCTATGAGTATAATCGCTCACCCATACATCTTACGCCCCAAGGAGCGGGGAATTAAACCCTAAGAGATTAAAAACTTACTGGTGGCAATGTAGTGTTCCTGAACATAAACATCAAATACTCGCGAGTGACACGAAAATCTGTCCATTGTGTCAGCAAGAACATAGTAATGGCATTCGACAGCAATGGGAGATTCGGCCGTTCGATAAAAAAGCCCAGTTCGATTGTCCCGGTTGTGAATCTAATGGATTAGCAAAAGAACAACGTGGAAAAATCCCTTATGCAATGCTTCCTTTTTTCAAGGATGGGGTGTCACCTCACCACCGCAGGAGGGAATTCGATACGGCACTGTTGGAGTACAATATTCACCCACATCAGTGTGGTAGCCATGACTTTCCCCATTTTACTTTCCCTATTTGTCTTGAAGAAGGGAATGATGGCCATACGGCTGCCCATTACATTTCAAAAAACAGCAGTGATCAATGGCACTGCGGCGAGCATCCTTTGTTAACCTATCTGGAATGTCATCACTGTGGTTACCCCGTTCAAAAGACGGATGATGTTGATAAGATGACGATAAATTGCCCTCGTTGTGATCGAGATTTACGGTTCTGTTATTACTGTTCCAAGGTGTCAGGTAAGTTATATCGACCAGAATACAGCGACATGACTCAATCTGAACATTGCCCAAATTGTACGAATGTTATGGATGATCGAAGAACTTCAATTGTTTTGAGATCGTCAATAAACGCGCATGACTCCGCGTATTGTCCAAACTTGTACGCATGTTATGCGGGAAACCGCCCATGGGAGTCGAAGTCCAGGTTAGACGCATCTGTAGAGTGCCGTTGCTGTTTCTCCCCCACCAAAGCCAGTTTGTTACCTCATCGTGATCTACGGAGAAATATAGAGCTATGTCCTGTTTGTATTCAGGCGATTGGAATTGAAGAGAGTGGGTCGCTTAAGCGTTTAACGCGAGAAGAAATGGGGAGACATTTCTTTGCCCCAATAGGCAGAGATGTTACGAGAAAGCGGTACCAGGAGGTAAACCCAGACTATTGTTGCCCTTCATGCGGGACGAGGCCGGCTAACATTTTATACTGGCTGGTTGCATGTAACGAGGCAGCGTACTTTGGCATGTTGGAAGAATCGGATAAAGAGACTCGAGCAGCATTAGAACAGAGTCTTAGAAGAGAAGACCCTGTTCCAGACAACTTTTTGGAATGTTTGGAATTACTTATGCTAGTGTCGAAACATTTAGAAAAGGAGAGTCTGATTCAGGCTCTTTTAGAAGCCAGGCATGTTGCACCGCATAAGTTAGCAGACATGCCATTTGATAAGCTGATAAATGGATTAATGAAATTGGTAGTTGGCTCCAGTGTAAGCGGTAAAGCGCTTTTTTTCCGATTGGAAAGCATTCGGGAAGAGTATGAAGATTTAAGGTGTCGGTACAGAAATAATGCGGAATGTTCCCTGCCAGACGAGCAATAGTCTTTGACCCTAATTTCACTCGCTGATGTCTTTTTCGGTGCTCGAATCGGATTTATAGTTCTGGACTTTTTGCCTGGGGTTTTAGGTTGTAGAAGTTTAGATTTGATAACAGCAGTCTAGCGGCAGGTATCTGCCAAGTTAAGCTGATAGCTCACAAGTGTCTACCTATGATGAGAGTGAGGCACGCATAGCGGCTTCGCCCAAGTGGGACCACCGACACTTGGGAGTATTCAATACTCCACTTTTCTTCAACTACTCATACATCAGTTTCTGCTACGGCTCTGGCAGACATAATTTCAACCTTTTCAGTGAAATCTAAGAAACACAGGTTCCTTCACCTAACATAAGTGATTTTCATTTAGGAAAAAAGTCGCTTTATTCGATGATAAAAACCGTTTGTCGTTTTCTGGATTCCTGAAAGATTTGATGTGATATATTGATTTGAGGGTCAATGGAAACCGTTGCTCAAGAAAACGGAGATTGAATAGGAAAGATAGGTCTAGGTGTATGTTCGCGTACGTTGGTACATCAATAGCATTGATAATGTGTTTGGGGGTTCTGCTTCTAAATATAAGACGGTTGCGTTTCAAAAACCGGGTTTCAAAAACTCTCATTTTCATGCTGTTAGGGTTAGTTATCTGTAACGCTATTGAATTACTGGTCGCTTTCAATGGCTCTAATGTTATTGATGAATCAACTTTTGCATTTTGGGGAGCATCCACTTCGGCTTTAGCCAGAATCTATTTGGTGGCGCTGGTTCTATTGGTGTTTTTTCAGTTGCGTTTGGCTGTATTGGTTACATTTGGGGTTAGGGCACTGTCAAAACACATGGATCGATTGTGTTTGGGAGGTGCGTTGCTGGTTTGTTTGTTGGCTCAATTTGGTTTCGTGGTTAATGGCAGTAGCCTGGATGACGAGACTGTGCTGGTCGGGTTGCGCGATTTCGTATTCTGGTTGATACCATTTTTTTTATTTGTCGCGTTTATCTCGTCGGCCAGTATACTGCTGGTGGGTTATCGGAGGAATACAAATCAGTTTTTGAAAGTACAAGCCGTATATGTTCTGTTCCTGATTGGGATAATTTCGATGCCTGTGTTGTCTGCAACGTTTCGTTCCCTAAGGGATATGACGCCAAATTCAATGATGTTGCTTCCTATTGTTACACTTTTTTTTTGCCCCTGTTTTCCTATTTGGTGAGAAACGAAGACAAGTTATTTGATATTCGGGTCTGGCTACCATTTTTTGGAAGAGACGGGATATTGGAAGCGATTCACTCCGAACTTCTGGTGAGCCCGGAAGCAGAAAACAAAACAGCTCGGGAACGAAAACGGTTGCACGAGAAAGCCTATATTGAGAAAACCATCGTTGACTATCAACATATGCTGAATCAAGGAGAAATTGCAAAAGTATTGTCGATATCTGAAAGTTCGCTTTCCAGGAAAAGAAAGGAGTATAAAGTCTGATAGCCTCTCTACTAATTCAGGGACATTAACTTTAGTATGGAAAGACCTAAATGTGGACAGGACCTATGTTCCAGGTTTTGCAGATATAAAACTGTTAACGGATATAGAAGTGGATCAAAGTGTATATCCAATGCTGTCTCAAATATTGGGAGAGAGTTGTGGTGAACCCCTGTTTCTAGTCATGGTTGAGACAATGGTTAGCTGACAACCTGGCATGTAGAACAATTTATTAAGCGATAGATGGTATGAAGTTATTAGGGCGATTGGTGGTTACTGTTTTTCGAGCGTCGAGAATGCCGTCGGTGGATCCGTTAGATGAAGTGGTTTCTTTTTGGCGGGTGTTACCATTTGATTTAGACCTGTACGGCCATATGAATAATGGACGGTATCCGATGATAATGGATTTGGCACGAATGGAATATTCAGTTCGGGTGGGACTTTTAACGCGGATTATGAAAAAGGGCTGGAAGGTAGTGATTGGGTCAATCCACGTTCAGTTTAAAGTGTCGCTGAAGCCCTTCCAAAAATACTGTGTGCATACAAAATTGCTCTATTGGGATGATCGGGCATTTTATTTTCGACACGAGTTTCGATCTTTAGAGACTAGCCTTCCGGAGGAGCAGCTAGTTTACGCCGTGGGATATGTGCGCACCGTTTTCAAGGATGGTGATGTGAAACTTATACCACAGGATGTGATTGGAATGACGGAACATGGAGGACATAAACCGTATTTGCCCCATGAGCTGTTGATTCGATTTCCTCAATTGTCTGATCAGGGAGAAAGTATTACTGAATGATATCCCGGGAGACATCGATACCAGGTTTGACTTTATTCATCGATGATAATATTTTCAAAATCATGCTCTCTAAATTTCAGAATCTCAGAATAAAGTCTTCTAGCGTGTAGGTTTTCTGATCCACATGCACCAGAGCCTGAATAGAATGCCCAAGAAAGATTAAGGCAAGACTAGGGCAAGCTTAGTACTCTCTTCACGGTTTCAAAATACGAATGCTTTGATATTTATTCGGTCGTTAAAGCAGAAAGAAAGTGGCTTCCAATTGATTCGTAGTAATGGGACCAATCTCTGAAATCGCTGTCGGTATAAGGATGTTCCATGGCGAAATCTCGTGTTTTTGTAAACACATGGGTGAGTTCCCTTTGATGTGCCTGGACTAGTTCGAAGAGTTCCGGATAGTGTGTTTTATACACACTCAGGCGAGACGGCATAATAGGGTTGGTGAAAACATGGTAGGTCGCATTCCTTGTTTTCAGTACGGTTTTTATTTTCTCCAGCAGGCCGATTCGGGCCTCAATGACACTTTCGGGAACAAGCTTAAGGGGTTTTTCGCTGTCCAGGTTGTAGTTGGCCAGGTGACCCTGAGCCCGGAGTTCCTGTTCCATTCTCCCGGGTCGGGGAACTCGGTGTCCTTCTGCTCCTAATGGGATCGAAGGTATGAATGTAACGCGATAGAAGTAAACAGCGATACTTTTGGAGATGACTTCGAAGCCAAGAAAGTTTTCAGTGTAGTCGACGAATGACTTGTCAAAGTCTGTTTTTTCCATTAAAGCCTGATGGGGTTCAGGTCCTTCAAAATACAGCATTTCAAAATCAATACCGAGATATACCTCAGTATCCGGTTGCAGGTGCTTTTGCAGAAAAACGTATATTTCTTCGATGGTTGCCCCACTGAAGGAAACGTTCAAGGCATTTTCCCCCAGTGAATGGGTGGGGTCAATCCAGGCGGTCCGACTACTTCCAATCAAAATTTTATCGTGAGGGGTATCCTTGATGAGATCTACTTTGCAATAACGCTCAGTATGAAAATACATGCCTAATGTATTTCTTTCGAAGAAGCAAAAGGGATCAACATGCCAACTAAACCACATGATAGGGGATGCGAGAAGTATCACTCCTAATGTGAAGCCCGTTAAGTATCGGTTATACATTATGCGTATTAGAGGGTGTTAGAATTTAAAATAGATAAATTCGGTGGCTTCAGAAAGCATCAGTATTGAGATGATAAAAATGGTGCCTATGAATAGCCCCCATAGGAGTGTGGGTTTCCAATGAAGGAGTATTCGATTATTGAATGGGTTGGTGGGTTGTCCCAATTGGTCCTGATATCGGTTGAATAACTGGGAAGTATTAGGTAAGAAAATTACGATGAAAAGCGCTAGCCAAATACCCTTGATAAGAAAAGGGTAGTAATTGTCCGGTACCTGAATGGTTGCGAATAGACCACCGAAAGAAAAGAATTCAGGATTGAGTGTCATACCAAACTGTTCCAGCAAAGCTACCAGTGAATATGGAATCACGAGTTGAAAATCCTGGTTTAATGCCAACATGGAGCGAGAGATTCCAAGCGCTGCTTCGAGGGTGTTTGCGCGAAAGAACACCCAGGCGAAAACCACTGCAACCATGGTGAGAAGCCAAAAAAAGTGCGCTGGTAGAAAGCGGGGTTAGTATTCCTACCGAAGAAATATCTGAAGCCATGATTAATCATGAGGAAGCAACCATGCAATCCACCCAGATGACGAAATTCCAGGAAGATCCATGCCACAACCCGCCGAGTAACATCACAATCACCAGATTCCTATACTTGCCTAGGGGCGTTCCTCGATTACCCCCTAGAGGGATATATAGATAGTTCTTTAAAAAAGAGGAGAGAGTGATGTGCCATCGTTGCCAGAATTCGATGATTGAAGTAGCCTTATAGGGGCTATTAAAGTTGATAGGAAGCCAGAGTCCGATGAGTATGGCAAGACCCAGCGCCATGTCCCCGTAACCAGAGAAATCGAAATAGATCTGAAAGGTATAGGCAATAGCACCAAGCCAGGCATCAGCAAAAGTGAGTTGAATTCCCTGTTCTGCTGCGCCGAATACTTTATTGGCAATCACGGAGAAGCCGTCGGCAATGGCAACTTTTTTAAATAGTCCGATGGTAAAGATACTAAAGCCGATGATGATATTGCCAAGGTCAAAGTGGAGAAAACGGGTGCCACGGATTTGTGAGATAAACTGTTTATGATGAACAATGGGTCCGGCAATTAATTGAGGGAAAAATGAAACGAATGTGGCATATTCAGTGAAGGAATATTGGGAGGACTTGCCTTCATATACATCAATCAGATAGGCAATCTGCTGGAAAGTGAAAAAGGAGATTCCCAAGGGCAATAGTATTTCAAAATGGGACAGGTTCGACCCGCTTATCCAGGCAATGTTTTCAACCAGAAAGTTGGTGTACTTGAAATAGGCAATTAATAGCAAGTTGAATGCTAGTCCAATAACTAGCAATGCCTTTTTTGATTTTGCGGTACCTGACTCTGTGATTTTATTTGATAGTGAAAAGTTGAAAAAAATTGAGGTAATTAGCAACAGCAAATGCATAAGGCTCGACACCCAATAAAATACTGCAGAGGCGCAAAGAATCAGCAGAATACCCAAATTCGATTTGAATCGGATACAAATAAAATAGGCTATCAGAAAGGCAGGCAGAAAAATTGAGAGGAATTGATATGATGGGAAAAGCATATTTGGAGTTTCGGGTTTCGGCTGCTTTTATGAGGCCGCGTTTGTTTATCGTCCGTTTTGGAATTATTAGTGATGTGCCTTTCGGATGCTGGTCGTAATTCTATTGGAGGACCGAGTTGAACACAATCATATGTTTCATTCATATATCTCATTTCCAATGGCGAATCCGGAACAACCTGGGCCCAAGTGGGTGTTGTGATGTGTTACGCGCTTGTTTTGTGATTGAGTTATTGGTATCTGATTCCGATATCAGAAAACTAATGGGTATCGGTAGAGGAAGTTGCCGGTCTTTTTTGCTAAGACGAATCTTGTTTGAACGATACACACCTAAAAAGTAGATATCCAAAAATTGCTTTCCGGGAATTGTCTATCTATTTATTTCGTGTGATGGTAAGCCGCCCGTGTTTATCAGGAAGGCATGGGAATTTCCTGAATTTTTGACGGTATGTGATAGCCTTTTTGCACCGCTGGTCTTTGAGCTATTTCGCAATACCATCGTAGCAGATTAGGATAGTTACCCAGATTCATTTGCTGCCATTCGAATCTTGAGATCCAGGGCCAGGTCGCAATATCAGCAATAGAATATTCACCTGAAAGATACTCAGTTTGTTCAAGACGTTCATCAAGCACATCGTACAGCCTTCGGGCCTCTTACTTGAATCGGGTTTCGGCATAGTCGCTTTTCCCCGGATTGAATTTAACGAAGTGATGCACTTGGCCTAGCATTGGACCAATGCCCCCCATTTGTAACATTAGCCACTCCATGGTTCTCCAATGGGCCTGTCCATCTTTTGGTAAGAGCATTCCAGATCTCTGTGCCAAATAGATCAAAATAGCACCGGACTCCATCAACGTCATGGAGTCATTACCATGATCCACTATGGCCGGGATTTTATTATTCGGACTGATCTCTAGAAATTGTTCATCAAACTGTTCATCCTTAGTAATATCAATTGGAAAAGTGCGATATTCAAGACCGGTTTCCTCTAACATAATGGAAACTTTTCGACCATTGGGTGTGCCCCATGTATAAAAATCAATCATTCATAAACCTTCTTAAAATAATTGCTGAATTAGCCGACTAAAAATGTCGTCAACCATAGCTGAACTGAAATAACACCAGAGTGAAAAGAAATACCAAAACCTGGAGACTCATGGTCCTGACCCGTGGTAACCACATATACTAGAACAGGTCTATTAACCTAGGTCCATTAACCCATCTACCAGAGCCATATCCAGTGTGAATATTTTCGGTGAATATTCTCAACCAAAGAATTCGAACTTTATATCGGATTTTATTATCCCTCGCTATGCAGAGAATCAGCGGTCTAAATGTAATGCATGTAAAAATTCAGTATCTCTTTTTGATCCAATCCGGCTATCTTTTCTATTTCATCGCTTTTGAGCATCACCAGGTTTGCAACCAGATCCGGCCCTATCGCATCTACTAAAACCTGATCCTGTTGCAGCGCTTCAAGTGCTGCTCCCAAATTATCAGGAACACCATCTTTAGCATCATGATTCTCCAGGCAGTCAGCAGTTTCCGCCGCGATCATGTCGTAGTTGTTTTTAAACCCAAGTAATGCGGCCTGAAGTACCGACGCTACCATGGTATATGGATTACAGGCACCATCGGCCATGCGATGTTCGATTCTCGCCAGCCTGCCGGTTTCTGTAGTGATTCTCGTAGTGACTCCACGGTGGTCCTGTCCCCAATTTCTCCAATAGCCGGAAAGGCTGGCGGGTTGTAGACGGGCATAAGAGTTAACCGTGGGAGCGAGAATACCAGCGAGTCCCTGGTGATGATGCATCAGCCCTGCGACACAGCGACGACCAAGGTCCGAAAGATTGTCGGTGGCTGTGCTGTCCCCGATGAGGTTAACGCCATTTTCGTCCCATAAACTGAAATTGACATGGACGCCTGAACCACTGAGCTCGGCTATGGGCTTAGGCATAAAAGTAAGTAGTACACCATATTCCATTGCCACTTCTCGTGCCATCAAACGAAACAAAAAGATATCGTCTATCGCTTTAACAGCATCATCAAATTGAAGCGTAAACTCGAATTGAGGTGAGTCAAATTCGGTGGTAATCATTTCCAATGTGAAGCCCGCTTCTTCCGCTCGTTGCCAGATAGCGTCTGTAAAGCCCGCCGGATCGCTCAAAGGACCGGTGCTGTAGACAAAGGCACCGGGGGTATCGTAAGGCTGCCATTCTCCGGAGTCGTCCTGGGTGTAAGCAAATGCCTCAAGTTCGATACCAACTTTCGGTGTATAACCAAGGGCTTTCCATTCGTCGACAGTCCGCTTTAGCAATGAGCGACCGCACACGGCGAGGGGATCACCGCTTGTATCATAAAGATCGGCAACCACAACCTCATCGTCGTGATGCCAGCCTTTCCGGATATCCTGGCTGTCAAATTTCGCGATCATGTCAGGCAGGCCGTCTAACATCTTTGAACACGGGGCAGGGATTAGTTCCTTGTCATAGGTCAGAGCGAATACGCCCTGGCAGAATCGTGATTCTCCACCATCGCTGTGTTCCCCCGGAAGATATTTCCCCCTGGCGAGATTGAGATGGTCGCAAAACAAAACTCGCAGTCTTTTTTTTGTCATGGTTTTATGGGTTTTTATGTTGTTGAATGGTGACAATAATGGGTAGAAATCATTATCGGATTATCTAGGTGTCACTTTTATGGGAAGTTTTTTAATACCACCAACGAAGTTTGAGCGAAGGTACTCATGATCTCCAGACTGTTCAATATTGGATACCCGTTTAACTAATTCCTGTAGTAGGACACATATTTCCAGCCTTGCTAACCACATCCCAAGACATACATGGGGGCCACCCTGGCCAAACGCCATGTGTTGATTAGGTGTTCTCAGTGGATTTACCGTATAAGGATTTTCGAATTTCCTTTCGTCACGATTTCCGGAAACGAACCAGTAGACCACCTTATCTCCCTCGCGGACAGTTTTGCCATGTAGCTCAAAATCCTGGATAGCGGTCCTTCGAAAATGCATGGTCGGCGACGCCCATCTGATAAATTCCTCGGTAGCTGGTATCCAGATTTTACTATTATCTGTACTATTGGCATTAGCGAAATGTTCGAATAATCCGGGTTGATTCGCCAGCGCATGGATCGATGCGGATAGGGTGTACCGGGTAGTGTCGTTTCCGGCAGCAACCAATAGGCAGAAGAAATTGCGAAAATCTGTATCGCTAATAACTTCCCCCTTTTCATTAGGTTGGAGAATGATGTCGAGTACTCCGCCAGTTTCGCCTTGAGACACTCGATCTTTCATTAGGCCATGGGCATAAGCATAAAGTTCAGCACCGGCGGGGGAGCGAAATGGCATTAGGCGAAAATCATCTGTATCGTCCTGGTCGTGGAGGAAATCTGTATATTCGGGATCGGTATTTGCGATAAGTTCATCACCTTTAGTGACCAGCCAATCCAGATCTTTGTCAGGGATGCCGAGTATCTGGCCGAGCATTCTCATTGGGAGTTGGCGGCTAATGAGATGTGATGCATCAAATTCTCCGATATCCAATGCGTTATCCAGAATGTCGTTGCACAGTTGTCGTATCGTATCTTCGAATCCGGCAATAATGGGCCGGGAGAATGCTCTTGCGACACGTGTGCGGGTTTGGGTATGTTCTGGAGGGTCTGTTTCCTGAAAGGTTCTGCGCGCCATGTATTCTTCATGACTCTGATCTTCGATTCTGATTCCATGGGCGGAACTGAGAACAGCGGTTTGGCTATTATATTCAATGATGTCTTCGTAACGGGTCATAGACCAGTAGTTCTCGAACTGACCACCGTCGCACCATGCTAACGGATCCTCGTTTCTTAGCCGTTGAAATGTTTTATGAGGCACTCCCTGAACGAAAGAGTCGTGGTCAGAAAGATCGGCGTAACCATCATCAACTGGGTTCCAGATTGTCATTTTGGGCTGTCCTGGGTGTGTAGAATGATTCGTAAAATTCGTGATGCTTCTCTGATCTCGTCCTGGTTCAGTTCGCTGACGAATTCTTGCTCAAGAGAATTGATCGCTGGAAACAGTTTTTTCATTAGATTCTTTCCCTTGGAGGTAAGCTGTACGAATCGTCGTCGGCCATCGGTTGAGTGCAGTTTACGCTCAGCGAATTCATATTTTTCCAGTGTGTTGACTATTCCTGTTAAGGTGCCCTTGGAAATCCCACACTCTTCCGCTAATTGATAGGATTCCATGCGACCAAAAACCCAAAGTACCCAAAGTACAGTAAAACCCGAGAAAGTCAGTTTGTGCTTTACCAGGAAACGCTTCTCCGCCAGATTATGAAATAGCACGGATACCCGGAAGATATTCGATATTACTGCCATGGCGTCAAGGTCAACGCCTAGCTCGTTAACATGGGTGGTTGCGATACGTTCCTGGATGGTTCTGGAGGTGTCCCTTGATTTCTCCGTCATGGATGTATCCTGTTTCCTATCCGTTTTCTAGCGGATTTTCCGGTTCACTATTTAGCCCATTTCCGGTAAATTTCTTCGTGCTAATGTGGTCCCGCTTTTCCATGAGAACCCGACCTCTTGCCAGTATCCTCCTATGTTTTCAAGGACTTCCAGATGCGCAAGCTCTTCTACCGGAGACTCGAATAGTTTGAGATCTATATTCCCTTTGAAGTTGCGTCCGAGTTCGCTTTGATAAGCCCTCATGGTTACTATCTCATCCAGACTATCAGTGCCATCGCCCTCAATTGCGGGCATCCATCGGTGGTGCAACATGGGATGACCATTGACGAACCCACCGTGATCTGTTTCTTCCGTTATTTCGAAAGTACCATGGGCGAGTTTGTGATCATAGGCAGTAACACTGGCACCAAATTTGCCTCCTGCTTCGAGTCTTGGACCGGCTTGTCCAACGGTAATAGGTCGACTGACAAAAATAGATGCCAGCTTTTTTGGATAACCCTGAAAATGGCCACGCACCATGGCATAGTCAGAATCGACCCAAATATAGAGACAGCGGGAATAGGTTTGGCCTTGATACTGACAGCGAGCGACCACGAAAACTTCCTTATATTGGCTGCGAGCAGGATCGAGAATTTCGCTATAGTCATCCCGGCAGTTTTGCCACTCTGCCCAGATAATCGCAACGGCACCAGGGTCCTCATCGGCAAGTTCGCATTCAGCGGGTAACAGTTCGGCAACCCGGTCAACATGGGTTCGGTATTCCATTGTCAACAGGCTACCAGAGTAGTGCCATGGGGTGTCGGGTACTAATGATGACTTTCCAGTTGCAGAACGTGGAAACATGAAACCATTCAGTGACATATAGTGACTCCAGAGGGTTGATGATGTTTACAGGGAAAGGGTACGCATCGCAGTTAACTTGTGATATACCAATTTCCAGGCTGATATAATATCGTTTGTTACCTAACGAAATCAACTGCCGAAATCAACCACGTTGTCTAAAACCAAATAAATTGATCCATGACTGAATATCGAAAAATCTTACTGGAAGGCTACCCCACCGTAGTGCAACGACAGAATGAGCATCTCATCGCCAATGACGGTCGAAAGGTAGCCATTGATGACGCCGTTCATCTTTCTCCAGTTGAGCCGAAGAAAATCATATGCGTACATCTGAATTATCGTAGCCGTGTCGATGAGTTTATGACCAAACTCCCAGCAACTCCGACGTATTTTCATAAGCCAGTTACTGCTTTGTGTGGACATAAGGCGAATATCGTAAGGCCGCAGCGATGCAATTGGCTAAATTATGAAGGTGAAATCGCCATTGTCATTGGAAGGCACTGCCGCAACATCAGCCAGTCAGAGGCGGGAGACTACATTGTCGGATACTCTGTGGCGAATGACTATGGCTTGCATGATTTTCGTGATACGGATGCGGGCTCAATGTTGCGAGTAAAAGGGTCGGATACCCTATGTCCGGTTGGTCCGGCGCTAGTTACTGGCTGGGATTTTCGCGATAAATCTATTCGGACATTGGTTAATGGGGAGGTTAAACAGGATGGTAATACCAATGAAATGCGATGGGACATGCATTATCTGGTTGCCGACATTGCCCGAACAATTACCCTTGAGCCGGGGGATATTCTGCTTTCTGGCACCCCGGCTAACAGCCGGCCAGTTCAACCAGGCGATGTGGTGACGGTAGAAGTAGAAGGATTGGGTTCGCTCACCAATACCATTGTAGACGGCCCTACACCGATTAGAGATGATGTCGGCCATCAACCCACGACCACAGAAGAAGTGGTATCAACAGCCATGGGTGGAGAATGGGAGTTTCGTGGAATCAGAGCCCCTAAAGGTCCAGGCGCTTCCCACTACAAAAGCAAACTCGATGAAGAATAGAGACGGAGAATAGGAAAGGCAATAGCAGAACCTATAGGCAAGGTGGATAAATAGGATACTTACTCAAAATACATGCGCATGAGAAATACGCATAAGAAATTTATGAATATACTAGCACGCGCCCGAGTCAGTGATTGTTTATCCCGAGCTAATATCAATTATCCCCTATCTGGTCATTACCGACGAAGTGGCGCTAGCTCATGGTCAGGAAATAGCGCCTCTTATTGCCTCTTATTGATTGATTATCAGGAAACCGATCCATCAAGGATTTGCAGTGTCTTTAGGTCGCTGTGAAAATCTAATGCATAGTCACCACCCTCTCTACCAATGCCACTGATTCCATATCCCCCAAAAGGCGCGGTTAGATCTCGTACTAAAAAGGAGTTAACCCAAACTGTTCCTGCCCGAACAGCTCGACCTACCTGTTCTGCACGTTGCGCATTGGAAGTATAGATAATCCCGGACAATCCGTATGCTGTACTGTTCGCTAGGTCAATGGCATCGGATTGCGAATCGAAAGTCTGTAGAGTGAGTACGGGACCGAAGATCTCTTTTTGAACGACTTCTGAGTCATTGGATAGGGGTTCAATCAAAGTGGGTTTGTACCAGAGTTTATCTTCCCAAAATCGCCCTCCGCCAAATATGATTTTATCTCCATTTTTCCTGGCGCGTTCCACGAACCCTTCTACACGCTGTAAATGAACGGGGTGGATTGCGGCGCTCAATGTTGTCTTATTATTACGGCTGTCTCCGGGGATATGCTGATCTGTATAGTAATTCAACCGTTCAAGAAATTCGTTCTTTACCGAAGACTCTACGATCAGTCGGGTCCCAGCGAGGCACACCTGGCCTGAATCTTCAAATTGAGCAGCGGCCTTTTTAGCTGCCGCATCAATGTCGGCATCGGCAAAAACAATCAGTGGGCCTTTGCCTCCTAGTTCTGCAGTAAATGGAACAATGTTTTTTGCGGCGGCTACTCCGATGTGCCTCGCTGTTTCGGGAGACCCAGTGAATGAAATTCGTCTTACCCTGGGATCGCTAACCAGGGCTGCTCCCACTTCAGAACCAAGACCCTGGACTACATTGAATGCACCAGGGGGGAAACCTGCTTCATTGATTAAATCTGCCAACAAACTCGCAGAAAGGGGAGACCACTCTGCTGGTTTAAGAATGACCGAATTACCTGCGGCAAGAGCTGGAGCTAACTTCCAGGTGGAGAGCATGAACGGCGCGTTCCAGGGAGTGATAATTATTGCGGGCCCTGCTGGATCACGAATAATACGATTATTAGTGCCCTTGGAACTCCAAGCCCGTTCCTGGTGCTCTACTACGAGTTCCGCATAATTGCGAAAATTGAGCGCTCCCCGGGGTACTAGCCTCAGGTTGAGACTCTCCAATAGCATTGCCATATCAAGGCACTCAACGGTAGCAATGTCTTTTGCATTAGCATCGATGAGATCGGCCAATGCGAAAAGGATGTCGGTTCTCTTTTGCACCCCTAAGGCTGACCATTGTTTGAAACCCTCTTGTGCCGATGCGACAGCTCGATCTGCAGTTTCATGATCTCCCTGGGATATATCGGCCAATTTTTTGTTCCAATCCATTGGAGAGCGAACTTCAAAGGTGGACTCCGATGGAATACGTTCTCCTCCAATAAAGTGATGAGGAGAGAGGGAGACGCCGTCAATTTCAATACGATCTGTATGTGATTTCATGGGCAGGGCTGGATAGGATGTTCCCATGGGAATAACGTAGTTATCTGGAAACTTGTTTGGTTGCAAACGATCTTGCTGGATGATAATCTCAACAGATTAAATGTCAATAGTTGTTTATTGATGCAGGATTCACTACCAGAATAACCGTTATAAAATTATTACTATGGATGAAATAGTGTATGGGTGAAATAGTGGGTGCCGGAGTTTTGTCTCATGCTCCGACCATCATGTTTCCAAAAGCGCTGAGATATGAACTCAACGAAGGAAAGGAAATTAGCCTCGTGCCGGGTTTGAATCGTTTGCGAGCCGAGGTATTGGATTCTCTGGCACCGGACACGATTCTGCTTTTCGATACTCATTGGTATACCACTGTGGAATTCATCATTAGCGCCCACTCCCAAAGGAAGGGGAAATATACATCCGAGGAGCTCCCCAGAGGAATGTTGCAAATTCCCTATGACATGAAAGGAGATCCATCTTTGGCGCAATCAATCGCTGAACATGTCTCTGCGAATGGTGTTCGTTGCCATGCCAGCGACGATCCACAGTTGCCGATTCACTATCCAACAATCAATATTGCCCATTTCCTTAATAGAGGCGAGTCGTGGCTATCGATGGGGGTTTGTCAGACAGGTCGGGACCATAACTTTCTGGCGGTTGGTGATGGGATTGCAAATGCCATCGAACAATCCGATAAACGGGTGGTTCTGATTGCCAGCGGCGGGATGAGCCACCGTTTTTGGCCTCTTGATGAACTGGAGCAACATGAAAGTTCTGATCCTTCACACATTATTACCCCAGAAGCCCGTGCTGCTGATGAGCAGCGGCTTCGATGGTGGGCAGAAGGGGATCACGCTTCAGTCATTGATAATATGGATGAATATCGAACTCATGCCCCAGAAGGTAAATTCGCACACTACCTGATGATGATTGGCGCCTTGGGAGGGGTAAATTGCGAAGCCGCAGGTCGACTTTTTAGCGATTATGAAAATGCCACTGGTACAGGTCAGGTGCATGTATGGTTCGACAAGCCGGAAGCTGGATGGGATCGGGTTCGCTGAAACCCTGCCGCTGCTATTATTTCCCTCAGAAAGAATCGGTAGTCAAAAGTGAATTCAAATAAAAACATTCTGTTCATTATGTGTGATCAACTCAGACAGGATTATCTTTCCTGCTACGGGCATCCCACATTGTCAACACCTAATATTGATAAACTTGCTAGTCGAGGTGTTAGATTTGATCAGGCTTATTGTCAGGCGCCTCTGTGCGCGCCATCCAGAGCGAGTTTTTACACAGGAAGGTACCAATCCAGCCATGGAGTGATGGGTAATGAAGACACAATGGAGTTAGGTGAAAAAGGACTGCCGGATTACCTGGCGCCTCTTGGTTATCGAACTGCGGTTATCGGAAAAACCCATAATAGAAAAAGTCAGGATGATATGGAGGCCATGGGTGTAGATCCCCATACATCACTGGTTCGGTTTGCAGTAAGCGGTGGTTTCGAGCCCTATGAATGGCATGAAGGCTTATATCCAGATCCCATTTTGCCTCCTAATCAGGGATATACCAATTATCTTAAAGAACAGGGTTACAAAGAAGATAATCCATGGGATCGTCGTGCAAACAGTGGAATAGATCAGGAGGGAAATCTGCATTCGGGGTGGAAATTAAGGAGCTCCAGATATCCCGCAGCGGTTCGCGAGGAACAATCTGAAACCGCTTTTACTACGCGACGAGCCGTGGACTTCATGAATGAGACGGTTGATCAGCCATGGTGTCTGCATCTGAGTTACATCAAGCCCCATTGGCCGCTAATAGCACCAGCTCCTTATCATAATATGTATCAACCTTCGGATGTTAAGCCTGTGGTTAATGGGCCTGGGTCGTGTGCGCATCCAGTCGTAGATGCCTTTAGGCAGCAGGAATACAGTCTGTCCTATGCGAATGAAGAAATAAGAAATGTTGTTATTCCAGTCTATATGGGTCTGGTAAAACAGATTGATGATCATCTTGGAAAACTGTTTCAATTTATGGAATCCAGGGGTTTGATGGAAAATACCATGATTGTTCTTACCGCAGACCACGGTGATTATCTCGGCGACCATGGTCTGGGAGAAAAGGACTTGTTTCACAATCAATCTGTGAAAGTTCCTTTTATTGTGGTTGATCCGGGTTCGGACGCGGACGTGACTCGTAACACATCACGTAATGATCTGGTAGAAGCCGTGGACCTTGTTCCAACCTTTGTTGAATACGCGGGGGGTAAAGCATGTCGTGAAAGAATCGAGGGGCGTTCTTTGCTACCCATTTTGCGCGCATCAGGGGCACCAGAAAATTGGCGGGATTTTGCCTTTAGTGAAATTGACTATTCTGAGCGCGGGCCACGGGAGTTATTAAATATCGAACCCTATCGATGCCGAGCTATCATGTTGGCGAACCATGAATGGAAATACATTCACTATCTGGGTTTCCCCTCACAACTGTTTAATTTACAGGAAGATCCCCAGGAGTTGAATGATCTGGGCCAGTCCCTGACACTGAATCGATACGACAGCAAATGCTGGAGGCGCTTTTTCAGTGGAAATGTTCCCTTAAAAGTCGGGTTGGTCTGGATTATGACTATCTCCTGGGACAGGGGCCGAAACGAAATGAGGCATACGGTATTATTATTGGTCTCTGGTGAAAGGTCTGAAAATGGCGTCAGTCAACGAGTCAACGGTTCTCCATGGATATCAATTGCATTCGCTTGTGTGGGACTCCTAAATGAATATTTCATCATCACGGGCGTTCGCCGAAGAACTACAATTTGAACTGTTGAATCGTCATATAGACAAGCCCAAGGGCGCTGATCAAAAAAACCACCGATGTTCCATAGTGAATGAATGACTTAGCTTGCAAGTAAAACCGCATCATCGCTTTATGGGAAAACACTAACGCATATGAACCAAAGACCAGGAAGCCCAGAAAAAGGGAGCTAAGAAGCAGATAAAACTCAATGTTTGACGATGCTCCGGGAGCGATGGCAATGGCCATTAACGCAACCCAGCCAAACACTGCCTTTGGGTTTAGGAGGTGAATGATTAGTCCTTTCAGAAAGTGATGCCGATAATTTTGTTGGGAAGTCTGCCAGTGAGTATTATCAGATGTATGGTTCGACCCTTCAGGATTCGGGTATTCATTATCTGGGTGTTCGTTTGCCGACAGTAATGATTGCCAGGACAGACGGAAAAAATATCCGGCCCCAATCATACTGAGTAAAGGGATTGCGTAGCTCGACGCTGTTAATAGGGTAGAGACTCCGAAAGCCGCAGAGATGCCCCAAAACTGCGATCCTGACATAACACCAGAAACCATAAAAAAGCCTGCGATGCGTCCGTGTTTCATGGCGGTTTCCATGATGGCGAGATTTGCAGGTCCTGGGGTTATGGCAGCCAGTAGATACAGTGCTAGTGGAGGAATGAGTTCGGTAAATAACATCAGATTCTATTTGTACTTTACCTTTTTGTTTCTGATTTTATTTCTGTTTGAGCGCGATCCATACCCCTGAGAGCACCAGGGATGAGGCGACAAAAAATGCCAGATTCAAGGATTCATGGAGTAAGACGCTGGCAAGAATGACTCCAGACACGGGCTGAAGGAATTGAAATAGGCCAACTTTAGCGATTCCCCCTGTGCCTAGTGCCCAATACCAAAGCACATACCCAATAATTGTTACTCCGATTGCGATATAGAGTAATGCAAACCAGGCTCCCGGTGACGCTGTTTGCAGGATTTGCCAGTCTGTAATAAAAAATAGCACGGGTAAAAGAAAAACAGCGCAAATTGCCACTCCGATAAAGGTTGTATTTCTGGCGGAATAGCTTTGGCGCTGCAGCCTGCCTCCTGCCACATAACCAAGAGAGGCAAAAACATTGGAAGCAAGCACAAGTAAGTCCCCCACGGTGTTTGAGGGTCCCTTGGTATTAGTAAAACCAGTGATGAGAAGATATTCTCCCAAGAGCGCAATGGTGCAACCGATAATCCAAAATGTTCCCGGTCGTCGCTTATCCCAAATCAGGGCTATTGCCGTGGTGAATATGGGTAGGGACGCCAAAATAATAGAGGCGTGATTGGCGGAAGTTAGTTCCATACCAAAAGTGAAAAGAACTGGAAATCCAATAAATCCACAAAAAGCGGAGATTATTAGTAATAATTTTTGTTGCTGGCCCTCAGGAAGGGCAATTTTCGTGAAAAAAACCAGTGGTAAGGTTACAAAACCAGCGATCACTGTTCGAAGGATGGATAATTCCAGAGCGGTAAAACCTTGCAATCCAAGCTTTGCCGCCACTGGAGAGGCGCCGAATATTGAAACCGCGGCGAGCGCACTGAGAATAACCGCAATGGACATGGGCAGAAAATCTGAAAATTGAAAGGCGTTCTTTTTGCAGTCACGCCGTGGCTATTAACCGGTTAAATGGATTACATTGCATCGGTAATATGGAACCTGATTATGAACTGGCAGATAGGGGATTTATAGATAAAGATTAAAAAAAGCATTGGAAGGTCGGCCACCGCAACTTAAGATAGGAGATCAAAGAGTTATACCTTCGATGTATCGTCAGTGCTATTTACGATTCTGCATTGGTGGAAGTTTCCTTAAAACCAGGGTAGTGGAAAGGTTTATGTTTGCTGAGTTGCTGGATCCTCTGTTGAGGTTGTTTTATACAAAGTGGCGGGTGTTTTAACTTGCATTAGCCGGTAAAATAGGCGTTATCAGTTTTTAAAATTGACTCCAGATTCCAGATGTTTCAGCAAGAGAAACCTTCCCGATTCTAATTTCCCGGACAACTTATATCGAACCACTCGGCTTACTTAAACACTTTATCCAAAATGGCATTTATAAAGCTCCCGACTGAATCCGATATGATGGTGCTTGGCCAGTCCTGGGCGAAGAGCTTTCGTCCCGGTTCAGTGGTGTTTCTAAGTGGTGATCTTGGAGCGGGGAAAACCACTTTAGTGAGGGCAATCCTTCAGGGCATGGGATGTCAGGGCCCAGTGAAAAGCCCTACTTATACTTTGGTTGAGTCTTACTCTGTTGGAGATACGATGATCTACCATTTTGATCTTTACCGTATTAAAACGGCCGAGGAGTTGGAGTTGATTGGGATGCGGGACATGTTTGGCCCTCATTCCATTTGTTTTATTGAGTGGCCTGATCGAGGTGATGGTTTTCTCCCCGATCCTGATTTTTCCATCGATATTCACCATGCTGGAAATGGGCGGGAGATTGAATTGATCGAAAACGGAAAATACTCAATTATCAGCTGATGCTTGCATTTGCACAAAACTCTTATCGTGCAGTGTCTCTGCTTTTGCTGCTTTGTATTGGCTGTATCTGGGGCAATAGTGTTAATGCTACAGAGGTTAAAGAGGTACGAATGTGGCATGCCCCTGATCGTTCAAGAATCGTTTTCGACATGGACAAGCGGGCAGATTTCAAAGTATTCACCCTGACCACGCCGGACAGGGTCGTTATCGACCTTTCGGGCACCCGTCTCGACGCCAAAATACCTACCCCCGAAACAACCGGGCCACTGATTAGGCAAATTAGATCCGGGTATCCCAAATCAAAGGTAATGCGCCTGGTTTTTGATGTGGCCAAGCCCGTTCGCTATTTCATACAACTACTAAAACCGGTGGATAACTACCAATACCGACTAGTGGTTGATTTCTATCCGAGGGAGTCAGTAGGGAATTCCACAAAAGTGAACCAATCTCTGACTGCGGGTTCGAAACCGGAAAAGCCAGAAAAGCGTGACATTCTGGTATTGGTGGATCCTGGCCACGGGGGGGAGGATTCTGGTGCGATTGGTAAGAAGTCTTATGAAAAAAATGTCGTTCTACAAATTGCGAGAAAGCTGGCATCTGAAATTAATCGCCAACCCGGAATCCAGGCAGAGCTAACCCGTAGTGGTGATTACTATATTTCCCTTAGGAAGAGAACATTGATTGCACGAAATAAACAGGCTGACTTGTTTGTTTCAATACATGCCGACTCATTTAAGAAAAAGAGTGCAAGGGGAGCATCGGTATATGCGCTGTCCCAAAGTGGTGCTTCTAGTGAAACCGCAAGTTGGCTCGCGGACAAAGAAAACGCCACGGATCTGGTTGGTGGTGTTAGTTTGGCGGATAAAGACGATTTGTTGGCGGAGGTATTGCTCGATCTTTCAATGACAAAAACGGTCAGCGAAAGTATCAGTTTTGGAAGAGAAATTTTGGACGAATTAAAGAAAATTGGTAGGGTTCATAGTGA
The DNA here is from genome assembly GCA_011088265.1 of Gammaproteobacteria bacterium. Lineage (GTDB taxonomy): Bacteria > Pseudomonadota > Gammaproteobacteria > Arenicellales > Poriferihabitantaceae > WLWV01. The sequence continues at coordinate 5,719 of JAALKB010000035.1, read as the reverse complement.
GAAAGTTGAACAAGCTGGATTTGCTGTGCTGAAATCGCCGGATATACCTTCGGTATTAGTCGAAACTGCGTACATAACCAATCCTCATGAAGAAGCACTCCTGAGAAGCCCAAGGCATCAGAGCAGGATTGCCACTGCCATTACTAAAGGAATTAAGCGTTATCTAAAGAAAAATAAGGGTTTGTATGTCAATTAAACGTTTGGGAAAGCAGCCGGGTATGGCTGTTCCAGAGTATCGGGTTGGTCCGGGCAGTCGGGTTCGCTCTGGAGTTCTGACCTAATGGAAGAACGTAATTCAATTCGTCAATTAGATGATCGTCTGATCAATCAGATAGCTGCGGGTGAGGTCATCGAGCGCCCCGCTTCTCTACTTAAGGAGCTGCTTGAGAATGCTCTTGACGCGGGGGCTACGGCGATAGAGATTAGTGCCGAAAGAGGTGGGTTGAAACGCATTACTGTAAAAGATAATGGTTTTGGTATTCCGGAAAATGAATTGCCTCTTGCGTTGTCTCGTCATGCCACAAGCAAAATTACTCAATTCGATGACTTGTTCAAGGTGAAAACATTGGGCTTTAGGGGAGAGGCCCTACCTAGCATTGCCGCAGTTTCAAGGATGAGTGTGAAGTCTAAAGTAAGAGGAGAGGACACAGCCTATGAAATACAGGTTCATGGTGGAAATCAGGCTGGCAACCCCAGGCCGGTTGCTCATCCTCTAGGAACCACGGTAGAGGTGACTGACCTGTTTTACAACACTCCTGCCAGAAGAAAGTTTTTGCGTGCAGAAAAGACGGAATTCAAGCATTGTGATGACGTTGTAAAACGGATTGCGTTGAGTCATTTCGACGTTGAAATTCGGTTTTCCCATGATGGCAAGGAGGTCTTTCATTGTCTTAGAGGAGTGAGTGAGATCGAAAGGGATAAGCGTATTGCCAGATTATGCGGTAGCGCTTTTGGGGACCAAAGTCTCTATTTTGAAGATAATATCGACGTTATGTCCCTGTCTGGATGGATCGGACTACCCACGTTTTCCCGAAGTCAACGGGATTTACAGTATTTTTTCGTAAACGGTCGGGCGGTGAAAGATAATTTGATCGCCCATGCTGTTCGACGAGCCTATAACGATGTTATGTACCATGGCCGTCATCCAGCTTTTACGCTCTTTTTTACCATTACCCCTAATCTAGTGGATGTGAACGTACATCCAGCGAAGAGTGAAGTCCGCTTCAAGGAGAGTAGGTCGGTGCATGATTACATTTATCGTACGTTGCATCGCACCATTGCGGAATTAACACCGGAACAAGGTGGTATCCGTCTGCCCACACCCGCAGCAGCGTCGAGTTTTCCAGCCATGGGTTCTGCTCAAAGTGGCATCAGACGAATGGTCCAGGAACAATTAAAGGCCTATGAATCGATGACTTCTTCCGATTATGTATCCGGTCTTCGGTCAGAAAACGACACTGATTCTGTGTCATCGATCTCTTCGGGTGACGTATCCTTTGGGCAAGACGCCTGGCCCCGTGATCCAGTAAATGGGGAAGCAGGTGCTGGATTTGATCAATCCGGGGCTCAAGCCCAGATTCAAGCCCAAATGCAATCTCATGTGCAAT
>JAALKB010000035.1:0-4012 GCA_011088265.1 Gammaproteobacteria bacterium | reverse complement strand
TGCAATCTCATGTGCAATACCAGGCACAATCCCATGCACAACCTGGGATCCGTCAGGATCAGCCAGCAGAGCCTGGGTCTCCTCCATTGGGTTTTGCAGTTGCGCAGATCAAAGGCGTTTATATTTTGGCAGAAAACCAGGAAGGGATGGTGCTGGTGGATATGCATGCAGCCCATGAGAGAATTACTTACGAATTATTGAAAGTGCAGTCCGACAATCAATCGGTTCGCTCTCAACCATTGTTAGTACCGATACGGCTAAATGTGAGTAGTGCAGAAGTTATAGCTGCAGAGTCCTATTCGCCCCACTTTTCCGATCTTGGCTTCGATATTGAGCCTTTGGGACAGGAGCAGTTGGTGATAAGGTCAGTGCCGGAGTCGCTGCTGCGTGAAGATATCGATATGCTGATTCGAGACGTTCTGTCGGATTTGATTGAATATGGTCAAAGCGATCGGATTGAAGATGCCAGAAATGAAATCCTTTCCAGTGTGGCGTGCCACGGGTCGGTCAGAGCGAATAGAAAATTGAGTCTGGAGGAAATGAATGCTCTGCTTAGGCAAATGGAGGAAGTGGAGCGTTCGGGTCAATGTAATCATGGGCGGCCCACATGGATGAGCATTTCCCTTGCAGAAATTGACAAGTGGTTTATGCGTGGACGCTGAACAATTACCCGTTCTGTTCCTTATGGGACCTACCGCGGCGGGTAAAACAGAGTTGGTTACGACACTATTCGATCAATTCAACATCGAGCTAATTAGTGTAGACGCTGCACAAGTATATCGTCGAATGGACATCGGTACAGCAAAGCCCGATTTGTCTTTTTTGAGAAAATACCCCCACCACCTGATTAATATTAAAGACCCGGATGAACCCTATTCCGCGGCAGAATTTCGACGTGATGCCATTGAGTTAATAAATGCTATCCATCACCGTGGCAAGCTTCCTGTGTTAGTGGGAGGGACGATGTTCTATTTTTCTGTTTTGGAAAAGGGCTTGTCTGATTTGCCATCCGCCGATCGGCGAGTGCGGGACGAAATTATGCAGGAGCTGGATGCAAAAGGATTGCTTCACTTATATCAGAGGCTTATTAAGGTTGATCCTGTTCTAGAGCAAAGAATCAAGCCAACCGACCAACAAAGGGTACTTCGGGCGTATGAGATTTTCAAAATTACAGCCACCCCACCGAGTGTAGTGATGTCCCGAACCCGGGCGGTGGGTTTGCCGAATCCTATCGTTAAGTTAGCACTCTTTACAGGTGATCGAAAGGTGCTTCATGATCGGATCGGGCTCCGTTTTCAGTCAATGATGGAGCAGGGTTTATTGGAGGAAGTGAAAGGTTTGTTATCGAGTTTTGATAATCCTGAGGAGATTCCCTCAATGAAAACGGTAGGGTATCGCCAACCCATTAGGTATTTGCGAGGAGAAATGACCGAAAATGAAATGATGGAGTCCACTATGGCTGCCACCCGTCAACTTGCCAAGAGGCAGCTTACCTGGTTGCGCCAACAATGCAATGTGGTTTGGTTCGATGTGAGTGAGCAAAAAACAGAATCTGTTTCGCGCTATCTTAGAGCAAATGGCATGCTACGCGAACTAATATGGGATCGCCGATAGGGCATAGATTCATTAAAAGATCGCAGGTTTATGATAGCGCTTTCATTTCTCTCCCGGACCTTTATGTGGAAATCGTTTCCTGACGGGAGTCAGGAAGGGTAGGAATGGGTTTTGTTTTTTTCAATATTTATTATAAATTTAACTTATTCTTGTCTTTTCTAATTCGAAACTAGCTTTTTTATATAAAAGGATCAAATAGTTAACTCTAATTCATCATGTGAAGAGGATGTTCGTTTCAATGAGCAAACAGTGAGATTTGTGATAAAATTCTACTCTGCTATAGGCGGGTATTATAGTAGAACAGCAGGTCGGTATCCTGTACGAGCGTTTAGCTCGTAGTTTTTCAGGATGTCCATCCGGATTACTCGAAAAACCACAAATAGATCAAATAATAAGGTACTACAACATGGCACAACAAAAAGGAACGGCATTGCAAGATCCATTTCTGAACGTGTTACGAAAGGAGAGAATCCCTGTATCCATTTTTCTGGTGAATGGAATTAAGTTACAGGGTCAGGTCGAATCTTTTGATCAGTTTGTTATTCTGCTTAGAAATAATGTGAATCAGATGATATATAAGCATGCTATTTCAACAATTGTGCCAGCCCGATCAATAAAAATACCCCATGACGGAGAAGAGGACAGCGGGGATTTTGATGGTAGCACTTACGATAGCTAGTCACGCTCAAGCGAAAAGCATTCTGCGGGGGTGATCTTTCACGTGACATTTACTCCCGGTGAGATCGTTTAAAGTCATTCGTTAGTATCGGTTTCGGTAAAGGGTAAAGAAAACAATGACGTTAATCTGTCCCTGGCTGATATATACTTAATGTATTGCTATTTTTACCGCACCCCGTAGTTTTGCTGCACATTGTGATCTGAGAGCTGAGCGACAAGGGGATGTCAAATATCCGTTCCTACCGACACGAGATCAAAGTTTCTGTTTAATCCCGAAGAAAATAAACGTTCTGATTTTTCCACCGTCAATAGCCGGGGAATTGTTGTCAGACAATTGTACGCTCCCCCAAGTGAATCGGATCAGCCTCTAAGAGAGCTAAGTGAACTTGCTGTTTCTGCGGGTGTTGAGGTGCTTGGTGAATTCCTGCCTGTAAGGAGAGTCCCTGTGGCTAGCACGTTCATTGGTAAAGGGAAAGCTGAAGAATTAGCGGAACAGGTGAGCGAGCTGCAAATCGATATCGTTATTTTTGATCATGCCATTTCACCTGTCCAGGAAAGAAATCTTGAAAAAGTCATTGGCTGTCGTGTGTTGGACAGATCCGGCCTGATTCTCGACATTTTCGCCTTAAGGGCGACCTCCAGCGAGGGAAAGTTGCAGGTTGAACTCGCCCAACTTAAGCACCTATCCACTCGCCTGATTAGAGGATGGACCCATCTTGAACGCCAAAAAGGGGGGATTGGTTTACGGGGACCGGGGGAAACCCAGCTTGAAACAGACCGTCGCCTAATTGGTAAACGAATTAAAACCCTCACCCAACGTCTGGATAAAGTAGAATCTCAACGCCGATTGAGGAAACGGGCGAGGCATCGGACGCCGGTTCCTACTGTGTCATTAGTCGGGTACACGAATGCTGGAAAGTCTTCCTTATTTAACGTTATATCTGGCGCCAATGTGTTGGCTGAGGATAAGTTGTTTGCCACTTTGGATCCGACGATGCGGAGGGTTGATTTGCCAGGGTTTGGGGAGATTGTGCTTTCGGATACCGTTGGGTTTATTCGGGATTTGCCCCATACCCTTGTGGCGGCTTTTCATTCGACCCTTGAAGAGGTGGTCAGTGCCACTTGTTTATTGTTAGTCAATGATATCTCGGACCCGGACCATCCTGTGTTTCGAGCCCAGGTCGAAATGGTTTTGGATGAAATCGGCGCTGGCCAGGTGCCGGTTATTTGTGTGAACAATAAAATCGACTTGATTGGCGAAGAACCCAGAGTGCGGTATGGCGAGAACGGTTTGGTTGACCGGGTGTGGGTTTCGGCAGAAAGCGGTGCAGGTGTTCATTTGATTCAGCAGGCCGTTTCAGATTTTCTTGGTAATCATCATAAAGTTCATACCATGCTGCTTAAGCCCCAGGCTGGAGCTCTGAGGGCGAAACTGTATCAGCGTTGCGAGGCTATGGAAGTGAAAATGGACGCTTCGGATAAAGGTTGGATTGATGCGCAAACCCAGTTTGCAGGGCTTTGGGAGGCTGTTACCAGTTAACGATTCATTCGAGAACACGGTTCAATATCTACCGATCACCGTTATGCTGTTTTTATAGAAAGCCTTGATCATAGCATTCACGAAACAACATGCGAAATTGCCTCGGCCTATGCTAAAATTCCTTGCTGAATCTGGTCTTGTAGGCTGATTGCCAAACGCGGTGAACCCACGGGGTATAAC
>JAALKB010000034.1 GCA_011088265.1 Gammaproteobacteria bacterium | reverse complement strand
CCCCCCCCCCCCCCCTCCCCCCCCCCCCCCCCCCCCCCCCCCCCCCCCCCCCCCATCCCCCCCCCCTTTCCCCTCCAGGAGGCTTTTCCGGTCTGGGTTCGATATTTTGGTCATGTCTGCGGTTCCCGTTGAGCGGGCCCTGGAAGATGTGAGAACTCATAAGTGGTCGTTTCCAATGGCTTGCGAACTGGGAGAAAAAGACATGGTTCAACTAGGGCTTTATGTTAGCGAGCCATTAACGCCAGATGAAACGGATCGGCGTTTTGCTGAACCGGCGGTTTTTTGTCTTCGACCTGATGGTACGGTTCAAATAGCAGCTATTTCAAATGGTCCCTCTGCCAGACCGGATCTGGCTGCGTTGCTGGATGGCATGAAGTTTACCATCGAGCATGACAAACCTGCCCGGGGAATGGTTCGTGTTGGCTAGCAACACGAATGAGTGTCGAGTATCCACTATCAGCAACTCTGATTTTCCATTCCCGTTCCTATCTCCAGTCCATTTCCACTCCATTTTCATCGCTGTAAAATGTTCTCCCCTCGTATGTCGATTCAGTGCAGGGGTTGTATAGCTGTTCCAGGACCTGGCCGGGATAATAAACTGGTAAGGGAAATGACCATGCCCTTGTAGCGTGTGAAAACTAGAGACCTCTATTTGCGGAAAGACGAATTAGCCTGGGTCTGATTTGTGGAGAAACCAAATAATCCATGCGAAGAAATTCGGCATTGGTTTTAAGAATTTCCAACTCTGAAACCCTATGTTTTCCTGGATGGTTTCCTAAATGGCTTCCTAAGTGGTGATTCACCGAGTCAGATTCCCATGGCTCTCGTGTACCCAATTGAATCGGGACAGCGATCAGGCGGTTGTTTTGGGCGCGAACAGAGCAATTAATTTTTTTTATCCAACCATCCGTACTCTGGTTCTGCTCCATGTTCTGGTTCTCGCCGACAACGCCAATCACACGGGTTTCATCATGGAGGGTGTGGGCATGATAGTCCGTCAGTAGTTGCTTTACGGCTATCTGGCCTGGTGCAATGGATTTGTCAAATCCAGCATAGGTGATCGGACTGCCAAATGTTCGACTTAATATTCGACTATATTCCCCGATCTTGCCCATGGCGAATCCAATTCTCAATGGATCATTTCTCAATAGATCATTTCTCAACGGGCCATTTCTCAATAGACTATGGCCGGCCCCAGAGACCCACCGGAGTATCCTGACTGAATCTTCCAGACTATTGGCGGTGGGAATTAACTTTATGGCTGTTGGCTTCAGGCAAGTGATATGTTCGGTAATGGAGGCTAACTCATCGGGAGATGGCATGCCCGAAAAATTGTGGTAACTTAAAATCGTGTTTACGCCAGTTGAAACGATTTCTTGAGCACATTTACTGTCCCATTCTATATCGATGATGTCTGCTCCCGAGGAAAGTGCTTGCATGCATATTTCCATCTGCTCATGATCTGAGCCTCGAAATTTTCCACCATGATCATGGCGTCGTAGGGTGAACAGGCAGCGTAGTCCGATGGATGCAATGTCACCGACCATTGACATTATCTCATTCAGAGTAAAACCTCGATCCAACAAAAGATCGGGTCGTATCTCAACGCATTGTAGACCGATGCGTTTTGCCTGATCGATTTCACTGGAACCATTTGCGATGATTCCTATCACGCCGTCTAAAGGAAAAGGTGGCTGGGTCATTTTTATTCAGAAAAGCAGTTTGTCTAAATCAAGAACTGAAAATTGGGATCAATATGGCAATATCCTGTCATGTTGATAGCGGCGCAAAATCCCTAACAGTTTTTCTTCACTGTCATCCCAATCGTGAAAGCCAAATTTTCTGGCCTTGATGTGACTAAAGACCTCATCCCAGTAGCGTTCAAAAGTGGCGTCGAGATACCCCCAATTTGCGACACTGGACAACGGCAGGTTCTGCAATTGATATTTAGCGCAAATAGACGACCAAAGTTCTTTTCGGTCGGTCATGGTTGTGGTCAACTGCATGGGCCTGACATCTCCACAAGGCATTTCAAAGGCGTCAGCAATTTTCGGCCAAAGCGATTGCCAACGAATCAGGTCAGTGTTTGTCATATTAAAGGCCTGGTTTGCGCAGTTCTGCTGGGTGGACATCCAATCGATGCCTCTGGCTAATAGGTCAATGGAGGTCAGTTGGGTCAAGCTGTGGAATGCTCCCACTGGTCCTGGAAAATCCAACGCAGCCCCAAGCTCGCGACAGATGGCGGCATAGGTCCCCAGGGAACTCACCAGATTACGAGGGATTGATGGCGAATAGTGAATCAGTGTGTTCGGTCTGGATGCAGACCAGCTCCAGGATGATTGACTGCTGCGTTCCTGCAGATAATCCTGTTGGGCATAATTAAAATTTGGAATGGGAGCCCGACTGTCTTCTTCCTTTGCTGGCGAGGGAAACGGTCCGATGTGGACACCGTAGTACTTTCCGCCCTGCACTAGATGAATATGCTGAAGGTTATGTTCGGATGATTCGACGCCATGAATCAGGTTGTCCAGTAAGCGTAAATTATCTTCGGCACTTTCCAGCATCTGTTCTCCATGAGTGGCTCTCCCACAATAAAAAACGTGGGTGATACCCGAATGGTCAGACAATACGACCTCGCAATCTCTACGATCCGTCATGTCCATCTTTAGATATTGGACTCCTTCTATCGGATCGGGGGGAGGGTGGCGGGAGATTCCGTACACTTTCCACTGGGATTGGGGGCCCAGTTGCCGAGCCAATGCGGAACCAATCGCTCCGGTCGCTCCGGCGATGAGTGCAGTGTGGGTTATCATTGGTATTCCCTCCGTATCGACGCTGAAATAATGAATTAGTTTTGCTGTGTTCCGAGGTAGGACGATTCCAGGAAAGCCCGGGAAAGCCGAGGAAACCCTAGGAGATTTTTGCCCCCAACGCACACAGCGTGCTGACAACTTCTCCCCGTTCAATATCTGATTTGATAAATGGTGCTCCGATATCGCTTAGTAAAATAAAATGAATATTGCCGTCCAGAGTCTTTTTATCGTGGAGCATATCAGCATACAGTTGATTCGCGTCCCATTGATGTGCCAGAGAAAGCGCGTTCAAACTATCTGGTAATCCTGCTTTTTTCGTATGCGATATCACTCTCTGAGCCAAACCGGCTCTGCAAACTCCCAACGATTCAGAGAGTTTGCAGGCGGCAATGAGACCAACTGCAACCGCATTACCATGGGTGAAATTTCCAAAGCCTGCATGGGTTTCAAAGGCATGGGCAAAGGTGTGTCCCAGGTTTACCAGAGCCCGCTTGCCTTTATCCAGCTCATCTTCACTGACAATATTGGCCTTGGTTTCGCAGCCCATACGGATTACTTCAACCAGAGTCTTCTCATCCCTCTGAATTATTTTTTGTACATTTTCTTCTAACCAGGAAAATTCAGCTTCTCCCCTGAGGAGTCCATATTTAATAACCTCCCCATAGCCGGAACGAAATTCATCCAATGGTAGGCTTTTGAGTAGCGAGACGTCGTTCAACACAACTTTGGGTTGTAAGAAGGTGCCCACCAGGTTTTTACCATGGTGAGTGTTGATGGCATTTTTGCCCCCAACGGCACTGTCTACCTGAGACATAAGGGTAGTTGGGATTTGAATAAGCTCGATTCCCCTCATCAAAAGTGCCGCTGCGAAACCGGCGACATCACCGACCACACCTCCTCCGAACGCGAGTGCTACCGAGTTACGATCTACACCGTCACCTAGCATGTCTGTCAGCAGCTTTTCCAGACCTGAAAACGATTTGGTATCTTCGCCTCCGCTTACCCGGTACACATCCCAGCGATAGGTTAGCCGGTCGAGTTGCGGGGCGAGCACATCAAGATACCGATCCAATATGGCGTTGTCGCTGATTAAGGCAATCCGTCTCCCTTGAATAATGTTTTGTAGATAATTTTCTGCATCATTAATTAGCGAAGGGGCGATTAGAATCTCATAACTCCTATCCTCCAGACTAACATCGACTTTGGCCAGGGCAATGTTATCGGTATGTTCAGGATTAGTCGCTGATATTTCAGTTTCAGTCTCTCCCACGATCTGATAAATCGTATCCTGACCTTCACCCAGAGCAATGATGTCACCCCCGGTAATGTTTCTTCGAATGCTGCGAATAAACTTGTTCGCGACGCCGTGGCTGACAATGATATTCGGGATGTCGTCGTCAGGTAAGCTCTCCAGGAAATCCGCTAGTCGCGCTGAAAATTCCGCTCCGCTTTCACCGCCGGAGGGGTGAAAGCGAAAGGGGTCTTCAAGTCTCAGTCGTGCTAATTCCAGATGTGATTCGGCTACCCGGTCCCAGCCGTAAATTCCAGAAATCTCTCCGAGATTGAAATCATTCAAGCGGGGTTCAACCTTAATTTCTGTTATCTCTCTGGTCGTCTTCCGGGCTGTCTCCATGGATATCTCTATTGCCATCTCGGTTGCTACCTCCATTGAGATAGCATTGGCGATAATTTCAGCAGTTTTCTGGGCCCGTGATAGTGGACTGGAATAAATTCTAACCGTCCTTTTGCCGATGATCGTCGCAAGTTGATTCGCCACAGCATGGGCCTGCTTGACACCATTCTCTGTCAGTGGGGAGTCTTGTTGGCCTTGGATTCGGCCGATTTTGTTCCATTCACTTTCGCCGTGACGGACAAGTAACAGTGTGTTCATAGTGATGGTTTAAAGACGCTAGAGCATTAATAGGAAGCATTAATTGGCCAGGAATTCTAAGTGGATTCCTCTTTCGGCTCAACGGGCATTGAACATTTTATATCAAGACCTTCCCTGGCTTGGAGAACATGCCTGTTTACGTTACTATCAAAGTGGCTTTAAAGTTCAGCAATGCTTTTACATCTTCCCTAACTTCTTTTTCCCTAGCTTCTTTTTTCTGTGGCCACGGCTCAATTTATCAGTGCTGACGCTGCTGTCAGACTTATTCAGGACAACGATGCCGTTGGACTTATCGGAGGAGGTGGTGGATTAGTTGAGGCGACATGTCTCCATGAAGCAGTGGAAAGACGGTTTCTTGAAACGGGAAAACCAGAAAACCTGACCTGTATTCATGCGCTCGGCATCGGTGATCGAGAGCAGCGGGGTATGAATCGCTTTGCCCATGAAGGCATGGTAAAGCGGGTTATCGGTGGCCATTGGGTTTGGTCTCCCCGGATGCAGGAATTGGCAAAGGAAAACAAAATTGAAGCCTATGTTTTACCGGGTGGAGTTCTGATGCAGTTGATGAGAGAGATCGCCGCGAAGCGCCCGGGACTCATTACCCATGTGGGGCTTGGCACATTTGTTGACCCGCGAATCGATGGTGGGAAGATGAACGCTGCTGCCAAAGAAAACCTGGTAGAACTACTAACCATTGATAAACAAACCTATTTGCGCTATTTGCCCATGTCTGTAGACATCGCTTTATTGAAAGGCAGTTTCGCAGATGAAGATGGCAATATCAGCGTCGATCAGGAACCTGCTAATGTTGATATTTATGCCATGGCTGCTGCGGTTCACAATTGTGGTGGCAAAGTGATTTTTCAGGTCCGGGAGCGGGTAGAAAGAGGAGCATTGCCAGCCCGCTCTGTGCGAATTCCGGCGGCTGTTGTTGATGCGGTAGTGGTGGATGAAAATCAACGTCAGGGTTATGACCTTGTGTATGACCCCAGTATTTCGGGAGAGGTTAGGGCGCCAGAGTTAGCTCCCGTCATGCCTGAACTAACAGTGCGTCAAATTATTGCCCGCCGGGCTTATGCTGAATTGAAAGCCGGGGCCGTCATTAATTATGGCTTCGGTATTCCGGATGAAGTGGCAACCATTGTGGCAGCCCGGGGGGAGCAAGAGAATTACTACCAGACCATAGAGCATGGCACTTATGGTGGAACGTTGTTAACCGGAAACCTGTTCGGATATGCGCGGAACCCAAGTTGCATGATTGATGGACCATCGCAGTTCGATTTCTACTCCGGTGGCGGTTTGGATATCGCCTTTCTGGGATTTGGTGAATTGGATCAAAAAGGCAGTGTCAATGTGTCCAGGCTCGGTGGATTAACCGTGGGTCCTGGCGGTTTTATTGATATTGCCCAAAATGCCCGCAAGGTTGTGTTTTGTGGCACCTTTCAGGCTAAAGGGCTTAAACAACGATTTGGAGACGGAACACTAAAGATTGATCGCCATGGCGATATTCGCAAGCTTGTTAGGCAGGTCGAGCAAATTACTTTTTCCGGTGAACAGGCATTGTCCCAGGGGCAGGAAGTAATGTATATCACTGAGCGTGCTGTGTTTCGACTAGAGAAGCACGGCGTGGTGCTACTGGAAGTCGCTCCAGGCATTGATCTTCAACAGGATGTACTTGATCAGATGGATTTTCTTCCTATTATGCCTGTGACACCAGGACTGATGGCCCCGTCGAATTTCACTGCTGATTTCTGACTGAAAACCGGGCCGCCTTCACTAACCGGGTATTAGATATCCAGAGTATTAGGTATTGGGAACCCATTTTAGAATGTGGGTGGCCGCCGTAACCAATTCGTCATGCTGATTGGTAACCTTGATGTCCGCATTGGATCTTTTCGACTCGGTATCGATGGCAGTAACTTCGTATTTGAGAGTAATGGTGTCGCCAATAAATACCGGTTTGATAAATCGTATCCGATCAAATCCGAGAGCCACGGGAGTTTCATCTGCATCCCGGGTATGTTGTATTGCAAGGGTGGAAACGGTGGACATGTAACCAACGATAAGGGCTCCATGGGCCATTAGCTTCCCATAGGAAGAGTTTTCCATATACACTTTGTTTACATGGTTAGGAGCCAGGTCACCAGTGATGCCAGCGAACATATAAACATCACTTTCTGATACGGTTTTAGTAAAAGAGGCGCTGTGACCGACATTCAAATGAAATTCTGACATTACTTTTTTCCGCAGTGGTTTTAGAAAGCGATAGTATCTGGCCTGTCTAATGAAAAGAAGCCCATGATGAAAAATGACGAAGAATAAAATGAGTTTTCAACTAGATAAAAACACAGTGATTGTCACTGGAGCAGCTCGAGGCATTGGGCTAGCAATTTCTCATCGCTTAAGCGATCTTGGGGCAAAGGTCTGCGGATGGGACCTAGACTGTTCTCCCATTGAAAATGATCCAGCTTTTCATGCTACATGCACCGTTGATATTACGGACGAACACTCGGTATCCCTTGCCTATCAGACCAGTCTTGGGTCTTTGGGTAGCGTCAATACCCTGATTGCGAATGCCGGAGTAAATGGGCCGACCAAGCCAGCATGGGAATACAGCCTGGAAGAATGGAACAAAGTTATTTCGGTTGATCTTACCGGAGTGTTTCTTTGCACTCGGGCGGTATTGGAAGATATGCGATCCGGTAATTTTGGCCGCATTGTGGTGATGGCTTCGGTAGCGGGAAAGGAGGGGAATCCTGGCGCCTGCGCTTACGGCGCAGCAAAATCGGGTGTCATTGGGTATGTAAAAGGCCTTGCCCGGGAATTACTTCCAGGAAACATCACAGTCAATGCTATTGCGCCGGTAATTACGGAGACATCCCTGCTTGATGAAATGACCAATGAGTACATTGCTGACAAGAAAGCCCGTATTCCCATGAACCGGTTTTGTACTCTGGGGGAAATCGCGGACATGACGGCATGGGTTGCCAGTCCGCTTTGTTCTTTTACGACGGGGCAGGTATTCGATGTAACCGGGGGTAGGGCAACCTATTAAGTTCGAATTGGCTGCCCTGAAAACGCAACAGGTGAATAAAACAGAAGAGTCGAAAACCAGACTGAAAATTATTGGGTTATGATGACTGATCAAACCATCCAGGAAGATCGATATTGTGTACATCAGGTGACCTTGATGGAACAATGTTCTTTTCAGCAATCAGTTGAATGTCTTTCCCGGCAGGGCATCTACAAAACCGCAGTCTGGAGACAAAAGCTCGATGAAATAGGCGAGCAGGAAGGGAGGCGGATATTGGAAGACCTTGGAGTGACTCCCATTGCTCTTTGTGCAGCGGTGCTATTGGGGGATAGGTCATCAGCTAATGTGACACAGTGCTTGGCGCAAAACCGGAAAATACTGGATCAGGCTGCTGCTATCGGTGCATCCTCTGTCATTGTGATTACCGGAGGATTGGACGGATATGGGCGTGATCTTCGTCGCGCCCGATCCATGTCTCTGGAAATTCTTGCCGCGTTAGCGCCTTATGCCAGTGAGCTGGGAATCAGGCTTATTTTGGAGCCATTGCATCCCATGGTTTGTGGTAATCGATCAGTAATATCAACTCTTGAAGAAGCCAATCAAATATTGAACGCCATTGATCGGGATGATGTTCTCGGCATTGCATTGGATACCTATGCGTTGTGGTGGCAGTCGGATTTGCAATCTCAAATCGAGCAGGCAGGTCGGAGAATTAGCCATCTTCATGTTTCGGATTGGTTGACGGATACACAGGATCTGCGCCTTGATCGAGGAATGCCGGGAGATGGACTGATTAATAATCGACAAATACGCCTCTGGCTCGAAGCTACCGGGTTTAATGGGGCGGTGGAGGTAGAGATATTTTCGAAACGAAATTGGTGGCGTAAGCCAGCAGACGAAGTGGTTTCTGTGATCCGACAACGATACGCCAGCTGTTTATAGGGAATCCGCGTCCATTCAACTACCCGGGATTGAATAAGAGTGTTAGATGGACTGGTTGTCGGTAATCTGTAATTTTTTGGTTTGTTTTGTGACCTGCTCTCCGGTCTGTTTTCTGGTCTGTTTTTGTGGACTGGGTACCTGTAGATCGAGTTTTTGAAAAAAGCGTGAAGCGTTTCCAAGACCAAATAGGAAACTGGTATTCTTTACAACCAGGGCAGTTGTGTATCCAATATCTGCTAGCAAAATGCCACTAAGATTAATGACTGCAGGCAAAACGGTAAAGCCTAGGCTGGTTTTAAGGTTTCGATTCAAATCTGACGAAATTCCGAACAATTTGTCCAGGTTATCGAGTGATCCGTCCATCATGATGATATCAGCGACATCAGTCGCAATGGAGGAAGCACCGGACAGGGAAATGGAAACTTCAGCTTTTTGCATTGCCACCAAATCATTGATGCCATCCCCTATAAAACAGACCCGTCTACCCTGAGCCTGTAGCTGAGCGACGATATCGGCCTTCTCCATGGGTAATACACTGTGGAAATAATCATGCACACCAAGCTCATTTGCAATCTTCCTTGTGGCCGCTTCATGATCCCCTGACACGATGGCTGTGTGTTCGATGCTGGTATTCTTGAGTTCGTTTAACGTCTGTTGAATGTCGCCTCGAATTTCAGATCTCAATTCTATGGAGCCCACTACTTCATCATTAATTGCCACCAATACCAATGAGTTTCCCGCCTCTGAAATTTCGGCCAGGTCATCAAGTACTGACCCGTTTAGGTTAATGTTTTCCGACTCAAAAAAACGCCGACTGCCCAGTTTAATTAATTGCCCATCAATCAGGATGGACGTCCCAGATCCAATTTGATACACGGCATTATCGGTTTCGGGTATTGATAGATTCAGCTTTTTAGCGTGTTCGACAATGGCGATAGAGATAGGGTGGGTGAGTTTGCATTGAGCGGCGGCGGCATAGGTAATTAACTCTTTCTCGCCATAGTCGCCGTAGGCATTCACGCCGACTACGGATAATGCATTCAAGGTTAGTGTGCCGGTTTTGTCGAACAAAATAGTGTCAATTTCATTCAACGATTCCAGAGCACCACCCTCTTTTACGAGAATCCCCAGATCCAACGCTGTTTTCATATGTTCGACGGTCGCCAAAGGCGCAAGTACTCTGATTTTCCCACCAAAATGAGAACCCAATACAACCAGCCCCGCTTTTGCTCCGAGAATGGGCGTCGTTACCATAAAAAGTGCAAGAAATGGCAGGGTCCCTTTTTCAGACCAGTTTTCCCCTTTTAGCTGGATCTTTGATTTGTAACAAATGGTATTACTAACGATTTTTTCGATTTCAGCAATGGTGGTGTCCTCCCCGGTTTGTTGGGTTTTAATATGCAGTGACCCAGCAATCACAAGAGTTGCCGCAAATACCTTGTCGCCCTTGTTTTTTTCAGCAGGTTGATGCTCTCCCGTCAATCGGTGTTGATCTACCAAAGCAGAACCTCCTGTTATCTCACCGTCAACAGGAATCATTTCACCCATTTTTACCACGATGATGTCGTCCCGGGATACTTCTTCCAACGAAACCCCAATTTCAGATCCGTTGCGGAGTATCCATACTGTTTTCGGTAATACACCAAAGCTCTCGGTCAGGAGTGTTTTTGAATTACGTTGACTTGCAATGATGAATTTGTCTCCCACGAAATAGAACAGGCATCCTAGGCCCATGGCGAAATACTGCCCGATGGCCAACCCCAACACCGAAGACATTGATACCAATACATCCAATCCGACTCTTTTTTCCTTTACCAGTGAACGTTCTGCACGCCGATAAAGCGAATAGCTATTGTAAGCATAGACCCCGAGATATATCGGAGCGACGGGTGGGTAGAGGAATTGGCGAATCGTTGCCAATCCCAGGTGAACGGCGCTCACTTTAATGTAGTGATTGGCGGTTTCTTCCTCGCTGGTGATAGACAGCGTCTTTTCAGGCACATCAGTACTGCATGAATCGGGGGGACGATTCGATGTGGATGAATTCAGGCCATGAGAATTGTGGTTTACTTTTTTAGCTTCGCTGAATTCCTTTACGGTTTGTTCCAGGGATTGTTTTGGCACCAATCGTCCTTTTCCACCTGACTTACTTTTTTCTCTCATTCGAAAGCTTGCATACAAGCCAAGAACGATACCCGCTTCAATGATCATGGGGAGTGATGGATAAAAATTGGTAAGGGTGTTAAATAAGGTGTCAAAGAGGTAATGGCAATCATCAATAGTAGACCAGAGTGCTTTCGGAAAAGCCTCTCCATCAATGGGTAAGATCGTTTCGTACTGTTTCGTACTATTGTCCTGATATTGGTAGGTTATCACAAAATAGTCAGTTGGTAGTGATTCTCCCATTTCGTGAAATGCCTTCGTCCCAGAGCCCCGGATGGTGATCCATCTTATCCATTTCCTTTCGCCTGTTTTCTTCTATCTTCGGAGTACTGAATCATGGAACCGTTAAAAAATCTTTTTTCTCCTGAACTGGTTCGATGTCTGGGATGGCATCTGGAAAAAAATCTGGATCAATTTAACCGCCGGACCTTCGAAGAAAAGGTTTTGGCAAAGCTTGAGACGTTCGAGCTGAAACAAAGAGCCCAGTGGATCGCAGACCAGATTCACGAAGTATTGCCTATTAACCCAGAGCCCCGGAAGGTAGTGCTTCGTTCACTACTCCATCCAGAGGTGGGGAGCAGCCCGGATCAGACCAGTGATGCTAAGGGAATCCGGGGTTGGGGAATATATCCCCTTACACTGGTAGTCGCACAGCATGATCGTGATAACTTTGAGGATTCCATGGAATTACTCAGGGAAATGACTAAACGGTTCACATCAGAGTTTGGAATTCGCTATTTTTTATTGGAAGATCAATCTCGTGCTCTTAATGTTGTAAACCGTTGGATTGAGGATCCGAGCCCACATGTTCGTCGTTTGGTATCTGAGGGGACCCGCCCGAGACTTCCCTGGGCCATGCAATTGCCCGAGCTGATGAAAGACCCTTCTCCCATGATCCCGCTACTGGAGAAATTAAAGGACGACGAATCTGAGTATGTGAGACGGTCTGTGGCCAATCATCTAAATGACATTGCCAGGGATCATCCGGAGATGATTGCAAAACTCGCGCTGAGATGGATGGAGAATGCTGATTCAAATCGGGAGAGGTTGTTGCGCCACGGATGTCGATCTTTAATTAAGCAGGGACATCCTCTGGCATTACGTGCGTTTGGGATCATGGCACCGAATGTCGAATTGACAAAATTTGAGATCGACCCCATTGTTCTACCATTTGGTTCTGACTTGAGATTGCACGCCGAAATTCGTTCTCTTGGCGGGCGGCCCCAGCAATTGATTGTGGACTATTGCCTACACTTAAAAAAGGCTAACGGGAGATTGAGTGCAAAGGTATTTAAAGGCAGTCGGTTCGAACCTGGCGCTCAAGAAAGCATCATTTTTACCAAACGCCACTGTATTAAACCTATCACAACCCGTCGCTATTACCCTGGAATCCAGGGTGTATCATTGCGTATTAATGGTCAGGATTTCGGATACTGTGAATTCGAGCTGACCATGGACGATTAACGCCCATAGCCTTATGTTAACCGAGGCAACTGATAGGTTTCCATCATCCATTTTTTTGCTTCTTTCATGCTATTGACTACCACGGTGGCCATGGAAAAGTCATGGCCAGTGGTATATTCGCTTCGAATGGCGCAGACATCAAGTCCCGCGCCAAGGGCGGATTTAACACCGACCACGGAATCCTCAATGGCAATGCATTGATCTGTTTTCGCCCCTGATTTTTCCACTACCAAAAGATAGATAGATGGATTCGGTTTGTTTTGTTCCACTTCGTCTCCACCACAGATGAAATCGAAGTGAGTAGTTAAATGATGTCCGTCTAAGGAAGACATGATGCGTTCGTGAATTGCGCCGCTGACAACACCAGTGCTGGGAGCCTTGGTGGGATATTGTTGCTTAAGCCTTTGAAAATACGCGAGAGTTTCCTTTACATGAGGTAGTAGACCAAAAACTCCAGTTTCGAGGAACTGATCGGTCAGCGTTTCTTTTTCCAGTAGCAGTTGTGTCGCAGGGATGGGTAAATCATACTCCTCCACTAGCATCTGAGCGTTTTTTGCTCCAGGTACTCCGCAATAGAGATCTCTGTATTGTTGCTCGGGTAAGGTAACATCATGATTTTTCATGGCTTTTTCCCAGAATCTGAAGTGTTCTACTTCGGAGTTTACTAGGGTTCCGTCATGACCAAAAAAGACACTCTTTAGCATGATAAAAGAATTTGAAATACGTAATTGGGTTGCCTATCCAGGATGATCCGCCCAAATCATTTGCATTGGTTCACTCAAGTAAGCTTGTGCATACAGCGATATTTTCTGAAAAGGTCCAGGAAAAAATGGCTAGTTTCGTCTTAAGCAACCCGGAAAGCTACATAGCATTTCGAAAATAAGATTTGCTCCAAGTAGGGCTGTGTTCCCGGTGGTATCATAAGGCGGCGAGACCTCAACCAGGTCCGCACCAATCAGATTGGTTTCCCAGCAACCACGAATCACCTCCAGGCCCTGGGCTGCAGTGAGTCCCGCGGGTTCCGGGGTGCCCGTTCCTGGTGCGACAGAGGGATCGAGCCCATCGATATCGAAAGACAGATACAAGGGAATTCCCGGATTGAGTTTATTGCGAAAATGTTCCATTAGCGGGGCGAGGCTTTTATTCCAGCATTCTTCCGCGGGAACAACGGTTACCCCCTGTTGTCGGGACCAGTCGAAATCTTCTGCGCTATACCCGGTTGCTCTCAAACCGATTTGGATCATATTTTGGGGTGCGATTAATCCTTCCTCTATCGCCCGCCGAAAGATGGTTCCATGAGCAATTCTCTCTCCAAACATCATGTCATTGATATCGGCATGGGCATCCACATGAACCAATGCCATGGCGCCGTGTTTTTTATGCAGCGCCCTGAGAATGGGTAAGGTAATTGTGTGATCGCCTCCAATGGTGACGGGTTTCACATTGCATGTCACTATTTGATCATAATGTTCTTCGATAATTCTTATGGAATCAGCCAGATTAAATGTGTTAATTGCTACATCGCCGATATCATCCACCTGAAAACTGTCGAATGGCGCGGCGCGAGTGGCCATACCATAAGGTCGAACAAGAACAGACTCTCCGCGAACTGACCTCGGGCCAAATCGGGTACCGCTTCGATTACTTGTGCCAATATCCAAAGGAACGCCCACAATGGCAATGTCCAGATCATCGGTAAGCTGTTTGCCCGGCAAACGAAACAGGGTTCCGGGGCCAGCGAATCGGGGCATTTCATTACCACCGAGTGGTTGATTAAAATTATTACTCATGATTCAGCAGTTTTTCCTGTTGATTCTCGCCCTTTTGATGAGGGTTTGAGTGGTTAAAAGGCTACAGAGCTTCCTTAAAAAATATCCTGAGCGATTAGAAGCTAATCCGTAGCCGGGGTATAAATATCGATTTTCGCATAATCCCAATTTTGTTGTTCGACCGTATCGTCAGGATATCGTGGTGGACATGAGAAGAATTCATGGCATGATCCACTAATAGACTGTAACCACGTTTCGGTTTTAACTTATTAACAGAGATCACAATAGAATTGTTTAATTGGGGGACCTCTGAAAAAGCGATGTTCAGAGATATGTCCAATGGAACCTTCCAATGAAACTCTCCAGTGAAGTCACCGACAATCACCTTAAGGGCATTGCCTGGATGTTGGCTACCATGTTCTGGTTTATTGCACTGGATACGGTCGCCAAATACCTGATTCAGGATTATCCAGTGGCGCAGGTGGTTTGGGGTCGGTTTTTCTTCCATTTCATCTTTGTCATCATCCTGATGGGGTCTGCATTGCCTGCCCTGGTAAAGAGTCAGTCCTATCTCGTACAGGGGCTTCGCTCATTTTTCATGTTTGTCACCACGGTGTTGTTCTTTGTAGGCGTTGAATTTCTTCCGCTGACCACGGCATCGACAATAATGTTTTTGTCGCCAATTATCGTTACCATTTTGTGTATCCCCATGCTCGGTGAAAAGGTTGGACTCCGCCGTTGGATAGGAATTGCATTGGGTTTTCTGGGCGCATTAGTGGTGATTCGCCCTAGTGGTTCTGGTTTCCATTTCAGCATGCTTGTACTGCTGGCAGCCGCTTGTACCAACGCGCTGTATCAGATATTTACTCGAAAGCTGGGACAGGTGGATCAGCCAATGACCTCTCTTTTTTATACCGGTGTAGTCGGTGTGATGGTCACTACGTTGGTGATTCCATTTTACTGGCAGCCAGTTGTCATGTTTGATTGGCTGTTGTTCGTCTTCACCGGCATCGCAGGAGGTATTGGGCATCTGTGCCTGATTCGAGCGCTTCGCTGCGCCCCGGCATCCGTAGTCGCTCCTTTTAGCTACAGCTCGTTACTATGGGCCACTTTGTTTGGTTTTACGTTATTCGGTGACCTGCCCGATATCTGGACAGTGAGTGGAGCTGCATTGATTATGACCAGCGGTTTGTACATTTTTCATCGGGAGCAGATTCGCAAAAATAGGAACGAATAACGGACAAAGCCTATCGATTAAGGGAGACCCCTGAGAGTAGTATGGGCCACAGATAGATATTTTTGTGGTTTCTTTCATTCTGTTGATATCGGAGTTCGATATAATCTACCGTTGTCTGTAGAATACCCCTACAATCTGTCTCGCTCAGACTTCTGTAGAGATTTCTTAGAGTGAAGGAGAAATATCCTGGAAGGAAATGGTTGCTACATCAGCGATTGCAGCAGCCTCGGTCAGTAGAACCTATTGCTATTTGAGATTTGATTATCGCGATTCAAATGTCGCTGATTTTGACGTCGTATTTCGGCGTTGTTCTCAGCTTTATATTCGAACTGGTGAATTCGGATATGAATTTTATATTTCACTAACATTTATGAGTAGAGATAATGAGTAAAGGTACAGTTAAGTGGTTTAACGCAGATAAGGGTTTTGGTTTCATTACCCCTGAGGATGGTGGTAAGGATTTATTCGTCCATCACTCAGAAATACAATCGGGTGGTGGATACGCAACATTGAATGATGGTCAGGCCGTTGAGTTTGATATTGGTGAAGGCAAAAAAGGTCCTTGCGCAAATAACGTTGTTGCTGTTTAGATTGCAACGTGTCGCAATTAAAAGCAGTCGATTGGCTTTGCCATCGACTGCTTTTTGCATTACAGGTGTGTGGTATTCAACTTCAGCTTTCCGTTAATTCCCAAACACCTCTTCCAGATATTTTTGCCCCTCGAGTACTATTTCTATCTCGGCCCCATGGTCATATCTGGGAATTCAGATAAGGGATTGTTACCGGATAAGGATTAGGTTAGCCTCAGGGCTCTCAATTCAACTTATACGCTGCGCTAAAATGTCCAAGCCTCTGATACTTATTACCTCTGCAAGTGGTCGCATCGGCAGGGAACTCGTCTCCCGTCTTTCGAAACAGGGACAATTCGTGGTTAGGGCCTGTTATTTTAGTGAAGATAAGATACCACTGCTGGAAGACCTGGGTGCTCATGATGTGGTGAAGTTTGATCTTAATGACAGCGCTACCTGGGACGTGGCGTTACAGGGAGTTTCCATGGTGTATTCCGCTTCACTAGACCCCATGCTGGAGGGGCATCTCGCGTTTAGCAAGGAACTAGGTAGAAGAAAATCCAATATTGATCTCATTGTCCGTGTCAGTTGTATGGGGGCTGACACAAACACTGCTTCCTATAACCCTGACGTTCATTCTTCGCGCCAGGGAGCAGGGATTCCGTTGATGTTGCAGCACTATTGGTGGGGCGAAAAAGCGCTGATTGATGAAGGCCTGAATGTGACGGTACTGCGAAATAATTTTTTCATGAATCACCTGTTAAAAACAGACTGCGATAACATCAATGCAGAAGGCTGGTTTACGAACCCTTTGGGTGCCGCTAAAAACTCTTTTGTTGCAACCCGGGATATCGCCGAAGCAGCAGCAGTCATTTTTAATGAAGGTGCGGCTAAACACAGCAACAAGTTCTATGACATTACGGGGCCAATACCCCAGTCCATGGAAGATATCGCAGCCGATCTCGGTCGGGCTATGGATAAACACATTGAATATCGCCCTCAATCAATGGTCGATTTCGAAAACGAATTTGGCAGCACAAGAGCCGAGTTCTTTGAATATTTGACGAATGGTTTTTATTGTCGATGTAGCCCTGATTTTTATAACCTAACTGGGCTTAAACCAACCTCCTACTACGACTACCTTGTTACCCAGGGCGCCAGTGGTGAAACCGGACTGGATGAGTTATGGCAAGGAAATCTTTGGAAAAAAGGGGAAGATGCAATGAAAGACGCAGCCGCCTTGAAAGGAGATTAAGGCGAAAGCCGACTGGACAAGCCATCAGAGTAGAAACAGGTATTTACCAATTATGGGCCAATTAAGGGTCATTGAACCTTATGGAGCGATGTAGTTTATGTCCCTTTTCATTGGACTTTCATTCTTTTTCCTTTGGGATCAAACAGCGCTTTGGACGAAACCGTCGCATCAAAGCGTTGACCAGCGATGTCCACCTGTACCGTGACATCATCGAAGTTTAGTCCTTCAGTTTTGAGAGAGACCAGAGCGACGGGAGAATCCACCCGATAGCCAAACGCGGCAGAGGTGGTTTTTCCCACAATGCATCCGTCATAATAAACAGGTTCATTTCCTAGAGGGTAAACCGACTTCTCTTTAAATGCCACAGATACGATGGTGGTATCCTGGGGCTGATCTACCAAATTCGATAGTGCCTGTCGGCCAATGAAGTTCGAATTCCAATCCAGAGCGAAGCCAAGACCTGCTTGCAAGGGGGTTACATCGGTATCAAGATCATGACCGTAAGCAAGAAACCCTTTTTCGATGCGCATGGAAGTTTGAGTAAAGATCCCCGCTGGTTTGGCGCCGGCTGAAGCGAACAAATCAAATAAAACAGGAGCGTCTGTAGTTTCGCAGGTTATCTCCCAACCCGACTCTCCAACATAGGATAACCTGCTTGCGGTAACAGGTAATCCTGCAATGTCCAATTGAGCGTGATGGAAATATCGAATTTCATTCAGGTATGGAGCGCCAATTTCATTCATTACACGTTTCGTTTCGGGACCCATGAGACCAATTACTGCATATTGTTCAGTCTCGTTGACAATCCGAACACGTTCACCATCAAGAAGGTGCCCCCGAAGCCATGACAAATCTCTTTTGATTGCGCTGGTACCCACATATAGCCGATAGGATTCATCGCTCAAGCGTAAGGCGGTAAGATCGCTTTCAAAGCCTCCTCGCTGGTTCAGCATTGCAGTGTAGATGATGCGACCCACGGGTTGACGCATATTGTTTGCACAGACCCTGTTCAGGAATGTTTCAGCGTCAGGCCCTGTAACGCTGATTTTCCCGAACGTAGATTGATCAAAAATTGCGACTTTTTCATGGGCCTGTTTCACCTCTACACCAACCTGATCAAACCATGATGGCTTGCCAAAACCTAAAACGGGATCGTCTGGGCAGTTGAAATAAAGAGGGCGTTCCCAGCCGCCGAACTGACCAAAATACGGTTGGTTCTCTGTCCACTTCTGATGGAGAGGTGTGGTACGGAGATTTCGAGCCGTAGAAAACTGATAACCGGGATAAGTAATGGCGTAGTGTTCACCCAATACCTCAGGAATCCGTGCAGTTAAGGCTTCAACAGAATTGAAACAATCGGGAAAACGCTTGGGATCTGCTTCATGGAGGTCTGTGGGGGTGTGACCGTGAGTGATGCAATGAGCGAGTGCCATACCTGCGCCTCCTCCCGTTGCGACGCCAACGGAATTCATGCCACATCCAAGGAATAAACCTTTGGTTTCAGCGCTTTCTCCAAGTAGGAAGGAACCATCTGGAGTGAAGCTCTCTGGTCCATTCAATAGCATTTTAACTTCGGCAGTTTCAAGGCATGGCAATCGGTGTAAGGCATTCATCATCATTGGTTCGAAGTGATCCCAATCCTCTGCTAGCAATTGAAACGGGGTATTTTCACCAATCTGTTCCGGTGAAATAGGCTTTCCCATTGGTTCGAAACAACCCACCAACAATCCTCCGGAATCATCACGAATATAGAGGTGCCCATCATGATCTGATAGTGTTGGCATGTTTCCGGTTATCCCGTCCACGGGTTTAGTTAACAGATAAAAGTGTTCACAAGGCCAAACAGGAATATTAACTCCTGCCAGCGCCGCGCTCTTTCTGCTCCAAAGACCAGTACACAATGCAATCGCATCGCACTTGATCTGTCCCCCCGGAGTCTCAATACCTATAATCCTGTTTCCTTCGGTAATAATGTCTGTAACGGAAGTGTTTTCAAAAATTTTCGCCCCTCTGTTTTTCGCTCCTTTGGCCAGGGCGGCGCATAGGTCCGATGGACTGACTCGACCATCACCAGGGGACCATACTGCACCAATGACATCCTCGGCGTTCATCAAAGGCCAGCGCTCCTTCGCTTCCGCGGTAGAAATGGAACTTGCCTCAACACCAAACAAATGGGCTAATGACTCCTGACGTTTGATATGCATCAAGCGATCATGGTTTGTGGCAATGGAAAGCGAGCCTTTGTTAATCCAGCCGGTTTGTTGGCCTGTTTCTTCCTCCAGGGAACCATAAAGTGAAATTGAATATTTGATTAAATCTGTCAGATTTCGTGTGGATCGGAGCGCCCGAACCTGAGCAGCGGAATGCCAGGTTGTGCCTGAAGTAAGCTGATTTCGTTCCAGTAGAATGGCATCACTGACCCCTTGTTTCGCAAGATGATAGAGCGTCGAACACCCCATGACTCCGCCACCGATAACAATAACAGAGGCGTGATTCGGCAGTGAGTGAGTTTGCATCATGGTGATGATTTCGGTGTGTGCAGCTACAACAGGGCTTCGAAAAATGTCTTATTAGCGAGAGATAATAAGCCTGGATCGTCCAACTAGAGAATCCGGCTAGAGAATCTGGCTAAGAAACTCCCTGGTACGAGGGTCTTTCGCTTGAGAGAAAAAGGTAGACGGTGGCCCGTGTTCGACGATGACGCCTCGGTCGGTAAAGTAAATGTGGTCTGCAATTTCCCGGGCAAACCCCATTTCATGGGTGACCAGAATACAGGTCATGCCCCCTTCAGCGAGGTCTTTGATGGTCGTGAGTACCTCTTTGACGGTTTCGGGGTCCAGCGCTGCAGTGACTTCATCGAACAACATCACATCGGGGTTCATTGCCAAAGACCTTGCGATGGCTACTCTTTGTTGCTGACCACCGGATAACTCGCCGGGATAGCCATTTTCTTTTCCTTCGAGATTAACCCTTTTAATCAGTTGGCGGGCCCGTTCCTCAACCTCATCTTTGGGCTGCTTTAGGACTTTTAGTGGCGCCATCATGATATTTTCCAGCGCTGTTTTATGAGGGAAAAGATTGTATTGCTGGAATACCATGCCCACTTTTTTACGCAGCTCGAGTTTATCGAGATTGGGATCATGCACTTCCATGCCTTCGACTTTTATCGAACCAGAGTCAATGGTGTTTAAGGCGTTAATGCAGCGAATTAATGTCGATTTCCCCGACCCGGAAGGACCGATGATGCAAATAACTTCACCCTTTTTTACGTCCAGTGAAACGCCCTTTAATACTTCAAGTGAACCGAATGACTTATGGACATTCCTGATCGATACCAGAGGTTGTTCGCTCATGCTCAATTTTTCATGATGATGGTTATAGTTACTGTTTCACCGTAAACCGTTTTTCCAGAGACAACGTCAACTTTGCAATGGGGTAGCAATAGACAAAAAAGATAAACAGGGCGAACCCGAAAAACGGAACAAGTAATTCAGGATGGTTGTTCTCTGATTCCATTGCCTGTCTGGATAACGTAACCAATTCTTCAACTCCTAACAGTGAAACCAGTGGTGTTGCCATAGTGAGAATGGCATACCAATTCATCCAGGGGGGAATCATACGCTTAAAACACTGGGGTAATATGACTAACCACAGAGTTTGGGATCGGGTGTAGGCTAATGATTCTGCGGCTTCCCACTGCCCTGTTGGTACTGACTGAATTCCACCGCGAACAATTTCTGAAATGTTTGCCATAATTGGTAGCGATAGACCAAATACCGCTTTCATCCAATCCGGAATGGAAAAAACTACCCCTGCTATTTCAACCTCAAATGGAAAGGTAAGCATCACTATAAAAAGCAGTACCAACCAGGGAGAGTTCCTAAACAACTGAGTAATGAACCAGCACGTTCGTGACAGAAAGCGAACGGGAGAAATTTGTCCAAGTCCAAGCAAAATCCCGGCTACGGTACCAATTAGCATGGTAAAAAAACTGATAACGACATTAAGCACAAAACCTTTACTCATAAGGAAAGGTAGCCATCGCCACAGGGCTTCAAAAGCATTAACCATATTAAATCCAGTTTGCGCGAAACTGGCCAGTGGCCAAATTAGAATTAGGGCAAAGATAGCTGAAATTTTCCAAAAAGGGAGATGCCCCAGCCATTGGCTAAATAAAATTCGATCAAATTCTCCGGATGGGTTGGAGTAGCGAAATGGCTTTAATACGGGTAAGTCATTTCTAGCGGTGCTGGCATTCTGCTGCTGCGAAATTCCTGGAATTGGTTTTAGTATTTTCATCCTAATGACCATACCCCGGTATTCGAGTGGCTCTTTCCCAACTGTTCATTGCAAGCACGAGAACACCTACTAACAGAATGTACACGATAAACAAAATCACCATACAGGCATTTTGTGCAGTGGAGTAATCGTTATAGATACTGACCATTTGATAAAGCAGCTCAGGAACTGCAATGGCAAGTGCCTGGGTCGTTGTTTTGACCAGATTCACAAGATTGTTATTCAGTGCGGGTAGACTAACTCGAAAAGCCAGAGGAAGAACAACATAAACGAAATTCTGGGATCGACTCATTCCCAGCGCTTCTGCGGCTTCCTGGGTTGATTCTGGAATCGCTTCAATACCAGCACGAAAAATTTCAACGTTAAAGGCTCCTGCAAAAAAGGACAATGAAATGATTGCCCAGCCAACGTTGGAAATGATGGGTACTTCCAGCCAACCGTCGGGTGAGTAGGTCGGCGTAAATTGACCTAGTGCAAAATAGAAAAAAAGTAGTTGGATTAGTGGGGGAGTGTTTCTGAAAAACTGAATATATCCCTGTACGAAGCTTCTCAGGAGTTGGGATTTTGCGCCCTGCAGCCAGGCACCAATCAAACCGATAAGAACACTGAGAATGACACAAACAACGGAAAGTTTGACCGTCATCCATAGACCAGACAGGACCCGGTCTGCCTGAACGGGGTCATAGAAGAAGATAAAATTCCACTTGGGGTATTCCTGTGCGAGATCAAAGAAATACTGTTGAAAGGCGTTCAATCTGGATTCCCGTGGTGATTTCTGACGAGGTATGGAAGACTCGATTCCCCGAGGATCTGTTTAGTGGAATCCCCAGGGTGGCGATAACCTAACAAACAATAGGCGCGATCAATAGGCGATATTTGTTTGTTAGGTATTTTTCAAAGTATTAGCTAGAACTGGTTTTAGCTGGCATTATTCCTGAATCCAGTCAGCGAAACGCTCTGTCTGGTTTTCAAGATATTGGGTCGCCTGGATGCCCCATTTTTTCTCCATTTCAATCAGTTTTCCGGACTGGTGCATGTTGAAAGTCAGGCCAGACATGAAGTTGCCAAAGACGCAGTCTTTTTCAGCAATAGGAACGGCCAATCCCCAGGGATTGTCATCTTCGCTATTGAGAGGCATCTCAAACTCGTCGTATTCACCGGAAGCGAGATCGGACATGATGGACGAATCATCATAAACCCATGCAAGGCACTTTTTGTCCCGTAACGCCTGTTTGGATTCCGCATTTCCAGTGAATGCAATGATTTCTGCACCGTATCTCTCATTGACCACTTTGTTATAAAAAGCACCCTGTTTCCCGCATACGGGTTTTCCTCGTAGGTCTTCCCAGGAACTAATGCCCACTGCTTTGGGGGACATGATATTGGTGCCAGAAGTGTAGTAGTTGGGCTGGACGATTCCAACAATCTTTCTTCGGTCGGGACGGTCGGACATGGTTGCAATCATCATGTCAATTTTCCCCTGCTCTAAAAACTGCATTCGATTGGAGGATTGGACTGCCACTGTTTCCAGTTCAACGCCCATGGCATCAGCAGCTGCCTGAGCCATGTCAACTTCCATGCCCACGATGGCTCCGCTGGAATCACGATATCCCCAGGGTTTATAGTCAGCTTTTACTCCGACCACCATTTTGCCGCGGCTCATGACCTTGTTCCAGGTGTCGTTGGTGCACTCAGCTGCTTGAGTTGATGCGCTTCCGAAAACGAAAGCAGCCGTAAGAACTCCCACCGCCAGAGAATTTATTTTTTGTTTCATCGATATGGCCTCTAATTGATTAGTGTTGTAAGGATTAATGACAATCAATATCTATTATCGCGTTGTTAAACGTCGACATCAAATATCGCATTGCCAAATCATGGATTTTTTATCAACGACATTTAAATCCGCGCTAATTGATCTAAATACAAATATTAAAATGAATCTATCGGATGATTTATGTAACCTATGTTACGCATGCTATATTGTCAAGAACTGTTCAGTAAGGCCTTTTAGGTACATGCAGGAGCTATCTGAACAAATTCAGAATCCCATCCCAAATCCGGATTCCAGACTGAGACACACAGCAAAAACCATTTTAGACAATTCTTATGCGGTTGCTTTCAACTCAAAGAGGGCGCCAGTATTCGAGGTGGGATTGATGCCTCCAGCCATGATTCTCAGCAAAGAACCCTATTCTTATATTTACTTACGATAAGGTTGGTAATAATTAAACTCACTACTGCTGATTAATCGAGTGATGATCTTTGCTTTCATCAACTCATACAATGGAGGCTCCCATAATTCTTTTTTAGGAATCGAAAATGCTTTGTGGATAAACTCTGGATCTATTCCCATTTCGATGTATCTTTTTTTGAGTGAGCTTTCCTTGGCCCTTAAACGATAATAATAAGGGGATCCGGGTTCATCAAATCCCCCTTTGTTGTCTATTCCAATCTGGTGGAATCCAAATTTGGTATGCTCCAGTGCGTATCTATATTTCCCTGCGATGAAAATAAGCACACAGGCGGAGTAACATACTTGTGAAGAAATGACCTTCAACTCATGTTTGGCAACCAGGTTTGCAATGGACAAAGCTGGGTAGATGAACCCGCCCCGGCTATCTATCACAAGCGTTTCAGCACCCCCTTTCATCAGTTCCTTTATCTTTTTATAGGCTCGGGGAGTAATTCTTCCCTGGAAATGGATGGCTTTGCTGTCTGCTTCATATTTGAGCCGGAATTTCGGGTTCGCAACTGCAGGCAGAGCAAATGTGGTTTGTATACAAAGAAAACCAATAAGCGAAAAGACCGAAAAAATTCCTTTATTCATACGATTTGAGTATCCCATTTTTGACTGTTCCACTTCCGTTCCCTCATCCTCTGGATAAATACAATTATTGAATAGTGGATTCCCAGCATTCATGAACTTCAGCGCCGTTCACACCCTAATGGCAACCAGTGTTCCCATTAGAACTCAACTTCTTTAAAAAAGCTAATCTGGCTGGGTCTTTAAGAACGTCCCTGGAGGGTGATGAAGGGAGTTTGGAGGTGTGTTAAATGCGTCGGAGAGCGTAAGTGGCTTCAGGCGCTTTGGTTGCGCTTTTTAAAAACAGTCAATACACTAATTAACTATGGAGAAGTTGGCCTGGTTGGGTGTCCCTGAGCACGGAACGTAGTGTAAGGAACCCAATATCACGTCAACATCACGAATCCAACATCATGAACCCAATTAGAGAAACCTGGTGCTAAACCCATTTATTCATGCTGACACCATCACAATATCAAAACTATCAGGAGCAGGGTTATCTGCTATTAGAAAACCAGATCCCGGGGGAGATGCTTTCTGCTATTCATTCGGAGCTGGAACAGTTCAATGTAATTGCTAAGGGGATGAAGCAATCCGATGATCGCATTGATCTTGAAGAAAGCCATAGTACACAAGCTCCCCGTATTCGACGAATCAAATTGCCCCATTTGCAGATGTCTTCTTGCAGGAACTTAATGCGCCACGATTGTCTTCTTGAACCAGTGCGGGAGTTGCTTGGAGCAAATCTTCGTTTGCACACCTCCAAACTAAATATGAAACGAGCCGGATATGGTGCGGCAGTGGAATGGCATCAGGATTGGGCCTTCTATCCCCATACCAACGATGACATCCTTGCTGTTGGGGTAATGCTTGATGACATGACGGTGGATAATGGTCCGTTGCTTTTTCTGCCCGGTTCCCATCGTGGACAAATATACAACCATCATTCTAATGGAGAATTCGTGGGTGCGATTAGTCCAGATGAAATTGATACCAACCAAGCCAGGGTGATTACTGCGCCCGCAGGTTCGATCAGTTTGCATCATGTTCGACTGGTCCATGGTTCGGATACCAATCGTTCCCGTTATGACCGTCGATTGCTGCTATATGAGATAACTGCGGCGGATGCATTTCCCATTATGGGCGCTATATCCAAATTGCCCTCCATTGAAGAGTATGATGGTCGAATGCTCTGTGGAGAATCCACTATTGAACCTAGAATGAGCCAGGTTCCCATTCGGATTCCACTGCCAGCTCCCAGGGACTTTGGATCGATTTATCAGTTGCAAAGCAAGGCGAGTCGGCTCGCATTTTCAGCGCATGAAAAATTGAGCTAGCGGTCTGTTGTTTCACGAATGATCCATGTTTTAAACTGTTGCGCGAGTTTTGAGGGACGTTCATGTTTGGGCTCTACGAGGTAGTATGAATAGGCGTCTACACTGCTATCGAACGGTGCGATTAGCTGCCCGCTTTCAATTTCATTGTTGACCAATTCGCGACAACTTAATTCAATGCCCTGCCCGCTCAGGGCAGCCTGCAACCTGACATTACTATCGTCCAAATAGTGAATTCGTTGAGGTTTCTGATTTCCCCCCTACTGCGCGAAACCATTCCGACCAGCTGTCAATTCCGACTTCCATTAGCAATGTGTGACTCAGCAAGTCATTCGGTTGATGTATTTTTTCTGCGCCCGGCATATTAGGACTAAATATTGGTACCAAAACTCCAGGGATAAGTTTGTGGTAGTTGACGTCGATCCGATCGCCTTTAGACCACTCTATGGCGAGATCAACCGACTGGGTATTGAAGTCAATGGTTTCGTTAGAGTGGTGTAAATGTAATTGTACATTTGGGTTTTCCGACCAAAAATGATTGAGTCGTGGAGCTAACCACTTCGCCGAAAAGTAAGGGCGTAAACTGATTGTTAACGTATAATTATTGGCCTTATCGCGGGTTTTATTTACGGCTTTAGCAAGGGTTTGGAATGCTTCTTGTAACACCGGAGCTAATTTGTTTCCCTTATCAGTAAGCTTGATGTTTCTACCTGTTTTCTGAACTAATTTTACTCCAAGATCATCTTCTAGTCGTTTTATAAGGTGACTGATCGCGGAAGGTGTAACGTTAAGCTCATTAGCAGTCTCTTTTATGTGGGCATGTCTCGACACAGCCTCAAAGGCACGTAATGCAGTCAATGGTAAAGGGCGTTTGTCTGTTTTCATGATTTCAAAATGCTGAGATATTCTCAGCAATAAAATGATAGATATCGCTATTATAAGCACTCATTTGATAATAGACTCATCAGTTCTGCACCTGGGTATCAGTGTTAGATACCCAACCGACCAAATAAATATCATAATCCGGGTAATTAGCCCAAACACTAAATAAATGAGCGAAAAATGAATAAACCATCTGTATATAGAATGAGTGAAATTTCAGACCGTCTGGAAAACCTGGAAGAAGGCGGTACTTTTATCAAACCCTTTATCAACACCAGGATGGGAGCCAGTATGGCAGGAGGCATAAACTTCCTGAATAATGTTTCTGTTCCCTGGGATTTGACC
>JAALKB010000033.1:3751-26848 GCA_011088265.1 Gammaproteobacteria bacterium | reverse complement strand
CATTATCCCAGCTTTCCCTTCTTTGACGAGTTGCACTTACTAGTTGAATTCAAGAGTCATCATTGGTTGGTTACAGTCGATTAGTGGTCATCGCTGAATCAGTACGGAAGAAATGGAGAATCAGTATCAACCAGAATCAATCTAGCGCGTTAATATAGTCCGGTGTTAACGCGCCCACTGGTATTGCTCCAAATTCCTTTTTCGAGACAGTTTAATTCCACCACTGGAATTGAGCGTTATTGAGTGTCATCGAATGTCCAGTAAGCCTCCCAAATTCAATCAGTTGCCAGATAGCTTAGCGAGCCTTATGGTATTGGTATGAATTTGAGATTTCGGAATACAGTGAATCGTAGTATTTTTTGCGTTCCTTACTAAACAATGGGTCTTCACCCGCGGGCATCACTCTAATAATCGACTTCCAGTCAGTAACAGTGAGTTTTTGTTCAATCAATGGAAATACCGTATCTTCTTCATCGCGCATATGACGAAATTGATGCTCGACATAATCCGCACAGACCTCTACCAATTTCTGGTGAGAAACGATCTGATCACATTCAATCGCATTAACCACTTCACACAGTGATTTCGTTTTTCTAGCCAGGTATTGATGTTCCACCAGAAGTCTATCGACCATACTTTTCGATACGCCATCCCGGATTCCCAGCTGATCAAAAATAGCGTTTTCTTTTGGATGGTGAATCTCTTCTGGGTAAGTTTTCAGATATTCAACACAATTTCGCAACAACAAAATATGCGCCTCAGAATTACCTTCCTTAATCCATTGCACTGACTCACCCATATAGACCAGTAATCTGGCAATATTTCGGTGATCCTGCATAAGATCATAAATAATAATATTCACAACTTGTCGTCAGCATTGGTAATGATAATTTCTGGATATAGCTCGTATTTATGCTCTATCTCCACCTGTCATGGTAAGCAGAAAGATCAGCTTTGATGCAGCATTCTCTGTTATATGCCCATGACGCTGGGTTAACAGCTCGTTACATCGTTTGTGTACCTGATAGTAGCCTCCGTTAAATTTCCGGCATTGATATGAATCAGTTTAGTTAACCTTTTTCACCGGGATCAATATCCCGGCCATCACTAAAGATGATATTGAGATAACCGACAATACGAAGCCTA
Organism: Gammaproteobacteria bacterium; assembly: GCA_011088265.1. Lineage (GTDB taxonomy): Bacteria > Pseudomonadota > Gammaproteobacteria > Arenicellales > Poriferihabitantaceae > WLWV01. Next base: position 25,702 of record JAALKB010000033.1, on the reverse strand, counting down.
AACCCGGAAAACCAGGGCAGAAATCCATTGTTCGATAAAACATAGACTCACTTAAACGCCACGATATAACAAAGTCCGGATACACCGCTTGCATGGACGTAAATTCAACAATATCATCCATCACCGGCGCTATGCGAATGTCAACAATTGGAGTTTTGGCCAGAAGTTTTTGGTCGAAAGTTTAATCGGGATCAGGTAAGCAGGCTGTCAATAAGCGAGGCGCATTGCACTTGGTAGTTGAATCCAGGAAAACATAATGCATCTGTATTTTGGATAAATCTTCAGAGACTATTAATCATGAAAACAATCGGAATTCTTGGTGGAATGTCCGCGGCCTCGACCCAGATTTACTATCGTGAACTTTGCGACTTGACTCGTTCTCGTCTTGGAGGTCTTCACTCTCCTGAGTTATTAATCCGCTCTCTTGATTTCGATCGGATTGAAACTTTACAAATGAAGGGTGAGTGGGATGCAGCCGGCTCACTACTTAACAGTGAAGCAAAAGCGTTGGAAAGAGGAGGCGCTGAAATCCTGATCCTGGCAACGAACACAATGCATAAACTTGCTGACCAGATGATGTTAGGGATAGATATCCCTTTGATTCATATAGCGGATGCAACTGCTCAGGCAATAAAGGAGGCAAATCTGAAATCACCTGGATTGATGGCCACCGCTTTTACAATGGAACAGCGGTTTTATACCGATAAGTTAATTGCTTCAGAATTAAACCCAATCATACCCAATGACGAAGACCGCTCCGAAACTCATCGGATAATTTATGAAGAACTGTGCAAGAATGTCACTACCCAAGAGAGTGAAACTACCTACATCGAGATTGCGAATCGCCTGGTGGAAGACGGGGCAGATTCATTGATACTGGGGTGTACAGAAGTTGGTATGTTACTAAATCAGGATAATGTCAATGTTCCAGTTTTTGATACAACTCTCATACACTGCTCTACTGCTTTGGATAGATCACTGGAATAACGCCTTGTCAAAATTTGAGATTGGGTAACTGTGCTTAGGTGTACAAATTTAGGGCAAATTATCGCCAGCTGGAGATAATTTCCGATCACCTCTACTTGCCTCTACTCGAAACGAGTCATTCAATAGCAATTGACCTCCTCAGATCAATTGCTATTGTACAGCACCCAACTCCGCATCACAGATGCACGAATAATAACCCTCTCCTGGTTGTAGCAAAAATCTAACTATCAACAAATACGATCTATCAAAAAAATGCAATAGCCCGTGTTCTCACACCTGACTATTGCCCATTAAGTAGGTCATCAATGGATCGGCAACGGGATAAAAGCAAACATCACAGCTTCATCGGGCGTCAGCGTCCAGTTAATAGTGATCTTCCCAGCTTGAGATTCAACGGCACCGAGCAATAAACTTCTCGCGTCAAGCCTTCAAAAATGAACCGATTAGTTATCTCTACCTTTAACTTTGACTTCATAGCCTTCTTCTTCAGGTTCGTCATCAAGCATTTCCGGGGGGAACCCAGGAGCGAGAATCTCCACACCGGCGGCTTCTTCCAATCGCTTAATGATGTTTGGTGATAGCTCCCTCGGTCCATAACGATCCTGACCGTCCTTGAAGATGTCCACCATAACCGGAGCCAGCTCTAATGGCAGGTTGCCTCTTTTCGCAACTTCGCTAAATAGACCAATATCCTTACAAACCAGATCCATGGTGAAGCTGATGTCCCGACTGCCATTGAGGATAACCTGGCTTTCAGTTTCGTGCACAAAAGAATTGCCGGATGAAATTCGAATGGCCTCATAGGCGGTATTTAAATCCATACCCGCCACTTTCGACGTCACCAGCGCCTCGCAAAGTGTGAGTAGATTGGCCGTTGCCAGATAATTAGTCACTACTTTCAAAACGGAGGCGGTACCAAGGGGGCCAGTATGCAAAATTCGACGCCCCATGGTCGTCAATATCGGTAACATTCTTTCAAAAGCTACCCGTTCGCATCCGGCGAAAATGGCAATGTTTCCCGTTGCCGCGCGATGACATCCCCCCGAAACCGGGCAGTCCACAGGTTCTGCTCCCACTGCCTTAACCAATGCACCCAGGCGTTTAACTTCGGCCTCATCCGTAGTACTCATCTCTGCCCAGACTTTCCCTTCACCCAAACCCGCCAACGCACCGTCTTCCGCTTCCATGACCGCAGCACTAGCCGCTGGGCTAGGCACACAGGTAATTAGAATATCTACTTCCTCAGCCATTTGCTTCGGACTCTCGCCCCATTTCGCGCCCCCATCCAGAAAGGGTTGCGCCACGGCTTTGTCCAGATCCCGTACCGTGAGATCCACACCGTTTCTCAACAAACTACCCGCTAATTTTCCGCCCACATTACCAAGGCCGATAAACCCAACTTTCGCCATAACCTCAACTCCGATGCTATTTCTGTTTAATTGAATGGGACTTGTTCTCGACTCCCGCAACTACGGTAAGCCAAAGCAAATCATTTTTATGCGATTGATTTGAAAAAACCAATTGAAGATACTAAACCCGAAACCGTTTTACGAAACCAGCCGAATTATTCACAAAACAACGAAATGAAGCAAATGAAATTAGTCGGAGCTAAAACGAAACTCGAAGAACAAATGGGCAATACCAGTCCTGTCTGCCCTGAAGAAACCTGATCCAGTAAACACTTTGCGTAAGTACTATTTAAGTAGGCACTATCAGAATCTGTGTAAAATAAGACCCACCTTCGGGGCATTTAGGTATTCCCGCAAGATATGTATTCCTGTGAGGACTAAACAAGGAAGAGGGTGGTCCCAAAAATGATTGTTGTGGATATGTACGCCCACGAGAGACCGTAGTGGAAAGAAATTCGCTAAGCCCTTCTTACTTAGCTGCCACTACTCCCTAATCCAGAGTGGGCCATGCTTTAATAGCAACGCCTATTTCGGGGTTTCACTGATGCTTCCCGAGCCAATAACCATCAGGGTCGTTTTCATATCTCCCCAGATACTGCCCGTGGCCCTGATATCCCATTAGGCGTTGAACAGTTTCAGAGCATTTCATCACCGTTTCTTCTGAGACGGTCAGATATTGATTCACTTCCTGTCTGAGCCATCCCAGGCTATAGGTATTAACTACTCCCATTCTTAAATGATTCGAGCGATTTGCTCCCCCGCCGTGCCACACAGAACCGAGATAGATGAGGGCAGCACCTTTGGGCATCACTGCCTGAACAATGTCTTCCGATTGCACTTTATTAACCATCTGGGGTTCATGCCAGCGGTGGCTGCCCAGCACAATCCGGGTGGCGCCATTTTCCTCTGTAAAATCATCCAACGCCCACATCACGCTCAGTTGTAATTCCATTCCTGGGAGACTAAGGGGATAAATGGAATCATCAGTATGGAGTGTTTGCTCACTCTCACCAGGGTAGATTTCAATGCCGGTAGTACTTCCTATTTGGTAGTTTATGCAGAAAGGCAACAGGACTTGATCAATAATGGATAACAATTTCCTGTTTCCAATTAGCGATGCAGACTCAAGGGAGCGTTCGAGAATTTTGGATATTCGCTGGGTATGATGACCATTGAATTCATTTCTCTGAGCGCTGCCAAACTGGTCAAAGTGAGGTCTCAGTTCCTCCTTCACTGTATCAATTACCGTCGCTTCCACCAAATCCAGAACAATGGCTGCGCCACTAAGTGCAATAGACTGGCTGATATCGCCAGGATTGTTGGAATATCGAATAGTTTCCAGACTCATCGTGCTACCTTCTAACCTGACTCTTTAACGACTTCCATACTTTCTATCATTCGCTTTTATTTTGCTCCTTTTGGTAATCACCCAAGCTCTTCAATGAGTGAATTGATATAGTCAATACGGGTACTGGTCTCTTCCTGCAACCGTTGCATTTCTTCCCGGATGGTTTCCATCTGTTGGTTTTTGTCCTTCTTTGCCCTAACAATTTTATCTAACTCAATCATAGCCTTATGAACCACCGGTGAGATTTCATAAAAAACCTGAGTGGAACGGGCATCTCCCCGACCAAGACTGATTTTTTCTGTTCTTGGGAAGCGAAAGCGCTTGCTGTCGGGTAAAATTGAGCCTTTTTTGCGTCGATAAACAACGCGAAGAATATCAATATTGTTCACAGTTTGTAGAGAATATCGATCGATCTCTGAGGGGTTAAGAATTCCCATTTCACTTAGGGTTGGATAATCCGGCATTTTGTTTTCTCTGGCCTGACCCAGGGGTTAATTAACGTTATCTTGCAATGAAAAATCGCTTTCACTGTAAAGCTATTCTGATCCAGTGGGATATAATCAAAGCACTCATTAGCTGATGGCCAATATGGTCTATCTGCTATGATCTATTTGCATGGTTCGAAGACCCCTTAACTAAATCGACTTAACTAAATCGACGCAAATAGTACACTATTTTGATCCTTCGGCAGAAAAAAAGCACGTTGTTGTGACCACATTTATCATCCATTCTTTCCTTATCCCGATTCAATGACCATGAAGCGAATTTGTGTCTACTGTGGCTCAAGCCCGGGCAACCAGCCCGTTTATGTGCAATCAGCCCAATCGCTGGGGGCCAACCTTGCTGCCAGAAGCATAGGTCTGGTCTATGGAGGTGCCAGCGTCGGCTTGATGGGAAAGATCGCTGATGCGGTATTGGAAAACGGTGGTGAAGTGATTGGTGTGATTCCAGGGTCTCTGAAAGACCGGGAAATCGCCCACCATGGCTTAACCGAACTAAAAATTGTGGACAGTATGCATGAACGAAAGGAAGCCATGGCGCAATTGTCTGACGGTTTCATTGCACTACCCGGCGGCTTTGGAACTCTGGAAGAAATGTTCGAAGCCCTGACCTGGAATCAACTGGCTATTCAGGACAAACCTTGCGGTTTACTTAACATTAATGGTTACTATGACGCCCTATGCCAGTTTCTTGATCACTCCTTGAACCAGGGCTTTATCAAACCCCACCACCGATCCTTACTTATCACCCACAAGGAACCAGACCATTTAATTGACGACATGCTGAAATCCACACATTCATAAACCCATCAACCCGCTTTCGATGTAAGCAGTAAAACACAGAGAAACGACATAAACAAAGATCAAAGGCTTCAATGAAAAGACTCATCACCCTATTTAATATTCTCGCTATCATCCCCGCTATCATTCTAGTGCCCCTGGCTCCTTTTACCTTTATCCTGATTGAAGGAGAAGGCAGTATATCGGGCTATTTCCATGAATACCTTTTGAAAACCCTCATGGTAAGCTACACCTTCATCCTGGTGTTTTGCATTTATTTAAGTATCAGATTAATGCGGCGAGGCCAAACCCAACTGGCTCTGGTCCTAAGCACCCTTCCCACCCTCACCACCACGGCAATTGTACTAACCTATCTATTCGGCGGCATTCATCTTCGATAGGCCTCCAACAACTTTCCTTAATCACCAAGTCGTTTTCGCTGCACACAGATAGCCCGGTCAAAAATAGCCAGGTAATTGAAAATAGGGAGAAAGGGAGAGAGAAACAGGGAAACAGGAGTCTGAGTATACCGATTGCTCAATTAAGCACCGTAAGACCAAGCTCCTGAATATGCCTTATTGCCGGGTATAACTAACGGGTATAATCGCGGAGTATACTGAACCAAATTTAAGACCAAATAAGTAGCAGCATTCCCGCCCCTAACCTCATAGCATTGACGATTCCAGCGTAGCGATACGCGGTCCGTAATGCAAAACACTCGAGTCCGCACTACCCTCGTAATTGGGGTCCGTGGCATAGCCAAGAATGGCTTGCAGGCGCTGGCTTGGCCCGGCTACTTCCGTGACACGGTGTAGGGAATAATGGCCCCTAAACAAACTTAGGTTCCCACGCTTCAAGCTGAGTTGTTTCACGTTTTCCCGCTGTCCATCCAGTACGTCTCTCACTACATCGAAGTTTTCATCTTCATCGGATCGAATACCTGGCGCATATTCGAATACGCCGCCAGTGTCAGGTTCCTGTAACAATAGTGTAGTAACCATGGGGCTGCTATCGAAATGCCACTGTTGGCAGCCTCCTTCATCCATCACCGAGATATTTAGAGACTGGTAACGATCTTTATTACAATAGGCTTCCTGCCCAAGCACTTTGCTAATGAAATAGATCATCATTTCAGAGCGATAAAGTTTTGATAACAAATGATCGGGAGATATAAGATCAGTGGCGACCTGCCTGAGATTTCTTTTTCCCTGGCGATTGACAGGGTGGTTTTCATCCACGTCCAATCCCTTACCGATGTTGTAGTTGAAGAAATACGGAGTCGCCATGGTTGGTCCCTGATAACCAAGATGCGCCACCTGATTTGCTTCCGCTGCCAGGGTCTCAAGCGCTTCGTCAGTAACAAAGCGGGATAGAACACAGGATCCCTGTTTCTCCAGCTCCTCTTTGATCTGCCGCAAAAATTCGAGACCATCTGGTGAATCCAGACTATCGATAGGATATTGCTCGAAGTTAATTACCTGGGATAAGTTCGTCATTTACGGATACTCCGTTCGCGATAGCGAACACTGCTCTGCCAGTGTTAAAACCTATCAGCAACTCCGCTTCAGTTCAACCGGGATTTTCTAACCGAACGATGAGACGAATGCAATCTTCTATCTCTTACGTGCCCGATCCATTACGCAGTTCAAATCGGCTTAAAACCAGTTTTCCCATACCGGTTTTGATATTCTGCTAATATTTGACGTTAAAGCGTAGCTTCGATACCGGGAAACAAATAGCCTCTTCGATATCTTATGAGGCATGGGTATCCCCGGAAAAGTGCATGAAAACCCAGCAATAACCAAACCCCGAATCTCCCGACTAAGCCCGGAGCTTCGCCCCCCTGGGATCGAACAACGGTTCCGACAACAGCCTGGCTTTATGAGGCAAACCCAGAATAGCAACCTCAAACCCATCGCCAGGGGTTGCGTCCTGAGTATCGACATAACCGAGCGCCACTGAGGTATTGAACATAAAACTGTAAGAGCCTGAGGTAATTCTGCCGACATATTTCCCGTCTTTAAAGATGGGTTCCCCACCCCAGGCATCTGCGCCTTCCTCTCCCGGCTGGGTTTCGATGGTGAATTGGCAGAGCAGTTGCCTGGTGGGTTGATCTTTAAGCTTCATATAGGCCTCTTTCCCCAGAAACTCGGGCTTCTCGGTTTTTACCAATTTCTCCATACCAGATTCTGTTGGATACCATTCCGGGGAGTACTCCCGACCCCAACTCCCATATCCTTTTTCGATACGCATGGAACCAAGCGCTCTGGAGCCAATGGGGCGAATACCGAATTCCCTTCCGTGCTCGAAAATAGACTGATACAGCACTAATTGATTTTCTTCCCGAGTATAAATTTCATAACCAAGGTCCCCGGTAAAAGACACACGAAATAAAACCGTTTCATAGCCGTCGATCTCCATCACTTTGTTTCTCATAAAACGAAAGTCTTCGTTGGAAAAAGAAAGCCCAGTCAGCTTTTCCATCACTGCTCTGGCATGGGGGCCCGCGACATTAAATCCGCACCATTTCTCACTAATTGACTGAAACGCCACCCCTTCAGCAGGCAGGTATCGTTCAAATAACCGACAGTGATATTCCTCTGCGGTCCCTCCGCCGATCATAAAGAATCGATCTTCAGACAGGCGAGCGACGGTAAAGTCCCCGGCAATTCCTCCCCGCAGACCTAATAAAGGGGTGAGGCAAGTGCGACCATCTTCTTTGGGTACATGGTTCGCCACCAATTTATCAAGCCAGGCAGATGCGCCGGGGCCAGTGATTTCATATTTAGCGAAATTTAAGGTATCCACTACACCCACAGATTCCCGCAATGCCCTCGCTTCTTCTCCCATGATATTGAACCAGGCAGGACGTTCAAAACTAAAATCATCTTTCTGCTCCATGCCTTCTTTGGCAAACCAATGGGGATGTTCCCAACCATAAGACAGTCCGAAGACTCCTCCCATGGATTTCTGCATTTCATAGACCGGTCGGGTTTTGATTGGTCGACCGGCCTCCCGTTCTTCATTAGGAAAATGAATACGAAAACGGGAGCTGTAACTATCTGCTACCCGAGCTTTGGTATAGGCTTTTGTTGTCCAGTTGCCGAATCGGGCCACGTCCCAGGGGAACATGTCCAACTCTGGCTCTCCTTCTACGATCCACTGGGTCAGTGTTAGACCCAGACCAGCGCTTTGACTGAAACCTGGAATAATTCCGTTACAGACAAAATAGTTTTTAAGGCCTCTTACCGGGCCTAACAGCGCTGACGAGTCTGGAGACCAAATCATGGGTCCATTGATGACCCGTTTGACTCCTGCACTGGTCAGCACCGGTACCCGGTCACAGGCACGCATGACATTCTCCATAATACGATCCATGTCTTCCTGCAATAATTCGTGGCCAAAATCCAATGGCGTACCGTCTTCGGCCCAGAATCGTCCGTCTTTTTCATAGGCTCCAACCAACAGTCCTTTGCCCTCCTGCCGAAGATAGTATTCCTTGTCCCGATCCGCAACCAGCGGTAGCTCTCTTCCCAATTCAGTGATTTCCGGAATCTCCTCAGTCACGAAATACTGATGTTCCATGGTCATCAGCGGTAATTCAAACCCAGCAAGTTTCGCGACTTCCCGTCCCCATAAACCTGCCGCATTCACTACGTATTCGGCATGAATATTTCCCTGAGGGCTGACAACATTCCAACCGCCGTCTGCTCTTTGGGTAGTGTCGACTACCGGGGTAAAACGATAGACTTCTGCACCATTTTGCCGCGCCCCGCTGGCATAGGCATGGGTAACCCCAGATGGGTCAACATGCCCTCCTAGCGGTTCAAACATCGCACATTTAACGTCATCAATATTCAGGAGTGGATGCAAATCCAGAATTTCTTTTGGCGACAATTCATAAAAATCCGCATCAAAGGCCTGGGCTTTAGAGGATTGCATTCGCAACTGGTGGACCCGATCCGTAGTACAGGCAAGGTAAATGGAGCTTGGTTGATGGACACCACAGGATTGCCCGGTTTCCTTTTCCAGCTCATTGTAGAGCTTCATGGTGTAGTACTGTAAACGGGAAATGTTGTTGTTGTCGTGCAAACCGTGAATACCCGCAGCCGCATGCCATGTCGACCCGGAGGTAAGCTCATCCCGCTCCAACAGCACAACGTCGGTCCACCCCAACGGGTTAAGTGATACAGAATACTGCAGCCCACCAGGCCGCCACCGATTACCACCACCTGAGCATGTGTCTTCATCGTCAATAAAAATAGAGCTATAGATTAAAAAATACGAAACTGAATCTGGCCATCAAAAATGGCTATCAACTTTAGTCAGCTATTCTGCGCTGCCACCGCCATTAAGAAATTCAACGAATTCGACAATTCGTTGGCAAGCAACGACCATCTGCTCATCTGAAACGCACAAACTAACCCTTAGCAATCCGGCTCCGGTTCGGCCAAATCCATCGCAAGGCAGAATCGAAATGTTATGACGGTTTAAAAGTTCCCATGCAAACTCCTGCCCAGATACATCAAAAGAGCGCACATCCAACACAACAAACATCCCCCCAACCGCACTGTATATCTCAACCCCTTTAGCCTGTTCCATGGATTCAACGAGGATCTGCCGCCTCCTGGACAGCGTTCGACAGACCTCATTGGCCACCTCACTGCCGGAATTCAGTGCTTCCACACCCGCATCCATGATAAATGGCGGCAAGCCATAACACATACACATGGATAAGTTTTTAAGATTAGCCATGAGATTTTCCGGGCCAACCACCCAGCCCAATCGCCATCCAGTCATTCTATGGGATTTGGATAAACTGGAAATAGAAATACAAACTTTGTCCGCACCCGGAAGGCTGGAGGGAGAACACCGCTCTTCCGCTGGTAGAATTTCCAGATAAACCTCATCACTTACCAACCAAATATCTTTTTCAACACAAATATTCACCAGGGGCTGGAACTGCTCCACGGTATAAACGGCGCCTACCGGATTATTCGGAGAATTCACAACAATTGCCCGAGTGCGCTCGGTAATACACTTTATAATATCCTCAGGGTCAATCTGAAAACCGTTTTCTGCTTTAACGGGAACACTAACTAGCGTTGCACCGGATGCGGTGAATGCGGCAGGATAAGTGGTGTAGTAGGGCTCAATCAGAATCACTTCATCACCATGCTCAAGCAGGCATTGAGCTACTGCATACAGTGCATTTTGAGCGCCAGCGAAAACTGCGCAATTCGCCGCAGTGACTTGCTGTCCGTTCAGTTCTTCATGACGTCTGGCAATGGCCCGCCGCAAGGGCAGTATTCCATTTACCGGAGTATAGTGATGGCGACCATTTTGCAGACTTTCGATGGCAGCATTAACAATATTATCTGGTGTGCGTTCGTCCGTTTCCTGTCCCACGCTGAGAACGATAACTTCCTCGCCGGCTTCTTTTCGCGCTACCCCTTCGTAGTGGACTTCCCAGGCTGTGGACCCTTCACCGGAAATACGCTCTGTCAAACTGGAAAATTTCATGTCAATCCAATAAAAAATGTCATCAAGTTAAACGCGCTAAAGTTAAACGCATCAAAATAAAACAGGGTGAATCGATCTGGTTCAGGCAACGTCTACCCCCTGCTTGCTGTTTTTATCATCGCCGATTTAGTCATCTGATTTAGTCATCTGATTTAGTCATCTGATTTAGTCATCTGATTTAGTCATCTGATTTAGTCATCTGGTTTAGTCATCCAATTTAGATCATCGATATACATGGACAGCATGACTGAGATATCTTTACTTGAACTCAGCGCTAAAACTATTTACCTCTGTAATATCCCATATCCGTTTTACGGCATTTTCCATTTCAGCTTCGGTCATAACTCCACTGTACTCAGCCAGCATAATCGCCTTTTTTGTTAATTCTTCCCGGGATAAAGAGTTACCGGGATCACCCTTGGGAACATCAGTAAGGTGTTCGTAAACGGTGCCATCCTGCATGGTTACCACTACCCGGGATGACCATTTCCCGGGATAAGCGTTGTCGATAGATTCATCCAGAACCATCTCAACACAATCATGTAACTTCTGATTAATCGAATCGCCAAGGGCTTCGTCAGTAAAATCATTAACGCCAGCCCGTCCATACCTGGCAATCAGAGCCAACACAAAACCCATGGAAAATTTCGATTGATGGATGGTAGTTGGATCTTGTACCGCTCCTAATACATCAATTGCTGCCTGATAGACGTGGGCCTTAATGTGGACAATATGTCTATGGTTGATACCATACTTATTGCGCAATTCCAGTAAAGCATCCGCCGCAGGGTGGGTATGACGACAGGAAGCATGAAACTTAAAAGACGTCTCAATAGTGGCCCACCTGGACCCCAGGCGATCCGTAATCCATGATTCATCTCCTTCTCCAAGCATCATTCCCTTCCCCCCTCAAGGATCTGTCTCGCGCCGCTAAAACCATCTCTTGCAATGTATGCCGCCTGCAAGCCGTTCATTGATGCCTTTGCCGTGTGGAGTTGTTTTGAATCCGCTGCATCTTTTAAAAACTCCCATAATCCACCGGCCTGGGTTCCGGCAGAACCTAATGCATTCAGGGTTTGTTCTTTATCCATTTTTAACAAATTACATGCTGCCATTGCGGCACCGATGGTTCCGGCAGTTGCCGTCATGTGAAACACACGGTAATGGGATCGACCCAGGTACTGGCCAACACGGATGCAGGATTCATAACCCGCTATGGCTGCGGTGATAAACTCCTTGCCCGAAATTTCCGAATTTGATTGTGCAATGGCAAAGATAGGGGAAAACACAACGGTAGCAGGATGGGAGATGGACTGATTGTGCAAATCGTCCTGCTCCACCACATGGGAAGCCGCCCCGTTCACCATGGCAGCGAAAAAAGGACTGGTGGTTTTATCTGAACCAAAAAGGCTACATGGGCCTTTTTCTGGCCCCATTTGCTCTGCGAATAATCTCAGCATCCGCACCTGAGGTGCAGTGGATCCAGCGACAGCAGAGGTATACCAATCCAGAAACAGATCTTCTGTGCCACGAATGACGTTGTCCGGAATGTCTTCAAAACGTAGTTCTGAAGTAAATCTGGCTAATGCCTGGGATGGAGTTACCGACATAATAAATCACCTGATTACAAGTGGAAGACTAACGTCGCATTCTACCAGGGTATTTGGTTAAAAGTCCGCAGTTGTTTGGGGGTTTCGACAAAAACGCGAACAGCGTAATCAAAATCCACATTTATCAGGGGTATGTCACGAAGACCTAATAAGCGTTGTCGCGAAGAGCTGGAACAATGCTAACGAGAAGAGAAAAAATAATAGCAGCTTCGTCGGTACATGGAATCAACCATGAAATCCAGCCATGGAAACTGGAACATGGGGTATAGGGTATGAGATTAGGCCTTAACACTCACATTGGAGCCTGCATTTGCGCTGGAATTTGAAATTTGCGGTATTTGAGATATTTGTCCTCTACCGGATGACCGAATGAAATCGAGAATTCGGGTAATCACTTTTTTATAGTGTTCATAGAGTTTAGAACCAGAGTGGGTAGTTTCCCGCTTTTCCTTTGAATAATAAAGTGCTGGATAGGAAACGCTTTGAACATCAATCCCTACGCCCCGAAACTCAGACTTTATTCCTTCGCAAAAACCCCACAAACCATAACTGCCGCCCTGGATTATCGGGCTATCATTGTTTTTCTCCGCCAGCATTCCGGCATCAACGAACATGACTTTACTGTTGGCAGACTTTCTTAAATACGGAAAAATTGATTGCAAGATACAAATCGGCGTAATGAAGGTTTCATTAAGCGTTTGTGAAATTTGGTGCTGGGATTGGTGCAGAAACTGAAAGGATGGAAAGGTATCGACCAGATAGATAAAAGCGTCAAGACTACCTGACTCTTCTATCATCGACTGAATAGGCTGATGGCTATCGTTTAATCCAATACCGCCCTCATACGCTTTGACACAATTGGGATAACGGTTAGACAGAGACAACTGATGCTGATCGTCACCACCACATAATATGAACGAGTTATCTTCGGCGCTCAACCCGTCTACAATCTGGTCTCCAAACTCATCTTCCACGCCGAGAATCAGAATATTCTTTTGCGGAGGCATCACCGATCTCCCAAAACCTCTAAACCAAGGTTTATGTCTTTATTTTTTGCAGCTAAATTGTTCGAAAGTGAACAAAAATGCTACTCCTTGACCTATTCAAACATGAAACAGCTAAGACAACATTAACGACAGGTTACCAAAAGATTAACGTTAGTTAATGCTATTACATTTCATAGGAAGGGAAGTATCTTCACTAAATTGGTTTTTACGAGCACCAAATAGCTTCCTTTTATTAGCCAAAATCTGGCGTTAAAAATTAAATAGTCGATATTCGATGTCGGAAATCTAATACCTGAAATCTAATACCCGAAAAAGTTACCTAAACAACGCACTGCTATCCAGACTTTCGTGGTGGCAGTCCGGTATGTTGCGTCAGGATTCGGCCTTTCTGTGGTCGACCACTCTTATTCTGCTGTCCATGTTTTTTTGAATAACTATTTTTTCTCCTCGGGCTTTTGTACTGTTGGCCCCCTCCGGGTTGGTTTGTAGGAATCAGGTGTTGGCGGGTATTGCCAATCAGATCGGACCGACCCATATTTATCAGCGCATCTCTGAGCATTGGCCAATTTGCGGGATCATGATATCGAAGAAAGGCTTTATGAAGCCTTCTTTGTTTATCCCCTTTCGCACTGCTCACCTCTTCGCTATCCCGCTTGACACGCTTTAAAGGATTCTTGCCCGTGTGGTACATGGTCGTCGCGGTAGCCATGGGGGACGGATAGAAATTTTGCACCTGATCCGCGCGAAAGCCGTTCGACTTTAACCAGATTGCCAGGTTCATCATGTCCTCATCAGTCGTACCGGGGTGAGCCGCGATAAAATAAGGAATAAGATATTGCTTCTTCCCGGCTTTGTTGGAGAACTTTTCAAACAATTCCTTGAAACGATCGTAACTACCCATGCCAGGCTTCATCATTTTGGACAACGGCCCGGTTTCAGTGTGTTCCGGAGCGATTTTCAAGTATCCACCCACGTGATGAGAAACCAGTTCTTCTACGTATTCCGGTGATTCAATGGCCAGATCATATCTCAGACCAGAACTAATCAGCACTTTCTTCACTCCTTTGAGCTTCCTGGCTCGACGATAGAGGGAGATCAAAGAGGAGTGATCTGTATTGAGGTTTTCGCAGATACCGGGATAAACACAGGAAGGCCTACGACAGGAGCTCTCAATTTTTTTGGACTTGCAGGCAATGCGATACATATTCGCAGTAGGGCCACCCAAATCAGATATGACGCCGGTAAATCCCGGAACCTTATCCCGAATTTCCTCTATTTCCCGGATAATGGAATTCTCGGAACGATTCTGAATAATTCGCCCCTCGTGCTCGGTAATGGAACAAAAGGTATAACCACCGAAACAACCCCGCATGATATTGACGGAAAAACGAATCATTTCATATGCTGGAATCCTGGCCCCACCATAAGCAGGGTGAGGTACCCGGGCATATTCCAAATCAAATACAAAATCCATTTCTTCCGTGGATAAAGGAATGGGAGGAGGGTTTATCCAGATTTTTTGCCCCCCCTGGTTTTGTACTAACGCCCTGGCATTTCCGGGGTTGGTTTCGAGATGCAGTACCCGGTTTGCATGGGCGTATAAAACAGGGTCACGGTGCACGTCGTTGAATGAAGGAAGCCGGATGACCGTTTTTAGACGCTGCTCTAACTTATGCTGCACTCGTTGGCTTTTATCGATGAACTCGACCTTAACACTAACTTTTGGAGCATCACCATCCAATCCATTCTGATTGCCATTTTTCTTGCGATTTTCCTTGTCATTGTCTCCTTTGTCAGGAGCATTTTCGCAGGATGGATCAACGAAATTATAGGGATTAATCGGTTGTTCAATCCGACCTGGTTTATCCACATTGGTTGAATCCATAACCTGCCAATCTTCGGGCAAGTCTTTAATAAAGAAAGCAGTCCCTCGGACATCCGTGATTTCCTTTATATCCTGTCCCTGTGAAAGCCGGTGAGTGACTTCGACAATGGCTCTTTCGCCATTACCATAGATCAATAGATCTGCCTTTGCATCAGCTAGAACTGACCGGCGTACCTTGTCCTGCCAATAGTCATAATGAGCAATTCGTCGCAAAGACGCCTCGATACCACCGATAATAATGGGGGCGTCTTTATAAGCCTCCCGGCATCGCTGGGAATAAACGATGGTACATCGGTCTGGACGTTTACCACCGATATCATCCGGTGAGTAGGCGTCATCAGAGCGAATCTTGCGATCAGCTGTGTAGCGATTAATCATTGGGTCCATGTTTCCCGCAGTAACTCCAAAATACAAATTTGGCGCTCCCAAAACTTCAAATGACTCAGCGACATGCCATTTTGGCTGGCTGATTATGCCTACACGAAATCCCTGCGCTTCTAGCAATCTGCCAATGATCGCCATCCCGAAACTTGGATGATCAACGTAGGCGTCACCTGTCACCAGAATCACGTCACAGCTATCCCAACCAAGGAGATCCATTTCTTCCCGGGAGGTGGGAAAAAATGGCGCTCGACCAAAACACTCTGCCCAATAGACAGGGTATTGATTTAAGGGGGTAGGACGAGTGGTGAGGGATATTTGCATAGCGGCTCCGATTGAGCTGGGATTTTACCTCAATCGGTAGAACAGATGGCTTCTATATTGCGTTTCCCACTTCTCAGGTACCACCTGTCTAGCCCCGGGTCAGCCCCGAATCAGCCCTGAATTGACATTAGTTCAGTATAATTGCAGTTGCCCCAAAACAGAGTAAACTTCAGCCAGCAACCCTTTAAGTATTAGTTATTATGTCCACCCTTCATTCTCCTATATTTTGTGAAATCGATCTGGACGCAGATGGTAAACATCACGGTTTTTTGCGTTTGCCCCACTCTGTACACCGCTCAGCCTATGGTTGGATACCAATTCCCATCACCTCAATCAAGAATGGGGACGGCCCTACAGTGCTGCTGATGGCGGGGAATCATGGTGATGAGTATGAGGGACAGGTGGCTCTGTGTAATCTTAGCCAGCAGATTTGTCCTGAGGACATTAATGGGCAGGTTATCCTCTTACCCATGGCGAACTTTCCAGCAGCCCGGTCGGGAATGAGAACATCACCCATCGATGATGGAAATTTGAATCGAAGTTTTCCAGGAAACCCTCTTGGTACCCCAACACAAGTTATTGCTCACTTTATTGAAACGGAGCTGATAAAACGAGCTGACTACCTACTCGATATTCACTCCGGCGGAAGTTCATTGATATATATTCCCTCGGCCCTTCTAACCATTGATGCTGATCCTGACCAACATCAGGCGAATCTGGCACTGGTTAGGTCAATCGGTTTTCCCCAAACACTTTTGTTTAGCCAATCGGGCATGGAGTGTTATTCCTCATCCGCAGCCCATCGTAATGACTGCGTAGCGATAACTCTGGAGGTAGCCGGGGCGGGTACCATCGATCGATCTGCTTTGCAGCAATTGTATCGCGGCCTGGAGAGCTATCTGGCTCACGTCGGTGTTAATAGTGCTCTACTGGACGAAGCAAACCCCATGGCAGCTGAGCCCGTGTTTATATCCAGGACAGATATCGATGAGAAAAACGAAGATGGCGGGAACCATAATACAGAGTTTTTGACCATCACCGGGGAAGAATGTTATTGCTACTCTTATGGATCCGGTTTGTTTGAGCCTCTGGTCAATTTGGGTGATCAGGTGGTCCAGGGGCAATCAGCAGCTCTGATCCATGAACCGGAAACCCCGTGGAAAAAACCCGAACAGGTATCATTCAAGGCCGCTGGAAAAGTGGTTTCAAAACGCGTACCTGCCAGAGTTGAGAGGGGCGATTGTCTCTTTGAAATTGCCGAAAAAACTGAATGCTGAATCAATTCAAAACATCAACTACCAAACAGGGCCCAGATAAATCAGGATCAGATAAAGATGCCACTTACCCCGGATATACGGAGGTAATCCCTAAGGGAGTTCGTTGTATTCTGACTTCCTTATGCTACACGGTTAGCCATGCTCCATTGGTCATCGGGGCATTCCCTATCCTGTGTTTTTAAACAGGTCTCCCCGAGACGTTAAGACATCTTCAAATGCTTTTTTAAAACCCACTATTTCATCGTTCCCTATGGTCAGCATCAGTGAAATAAATCCCCTTCTTACGATGTAATAACCCCGCTCCAGCATATTAAGGAAAACCAACTCCATAATCCGGTCGTCTTCTTTTTCCAGATCTTTAACATTTTGAATCCCGGCACAGGTCGTGTGCAATCCTAACAATGATCCAATACCGATAAACTGGAAGCAGCTATCATACCGGGCACTCAATGAATTCAAATCCAATCGCAACTGCTCTCCTCGAGCATTCAATTCATCCAATACCTGATTAGTTAGCACTTCCTCCATGGCCGTCGCACCGGCAGCCATGGTTAAGCTATTATTATTAAAAGTTCCAGCATGAGGAATGGCATTTTCTCTGGTTGGATCGAATAGCTCCATGATATCCTTATTTCCGCCAAATGCACCAAATGACATCCCACCACCGAGGTATTTACCAAGAGTCGTAAGATCAGGGTGAATATTGTGAACCTGCTGTAACCCGCCGGCAGATAACCTTGAGGTCATGACTTCATCAAAAATAAGGATTGCCCCGGACTTTCTACTCTCCTCGCGGATCATCCCTAGAAATTCAACGCTAGCGGGAATACATCCACCCGACCCCTGCATCGGCTCAATCAGCACACAGGCCAAATCACTGGCATGGGCACGAATCATTTCACGCACGGATTCAAGGTTATTGTATTCCCCGAGCACATAATCAAAAGGGGCGTTAATCGCCATATTGCCATTTTTAAAATACAACAGCCCACCGTGGTATCCCCCCTGAAAAACCATGACTTTGCCACGCCCAGTCGCATGTCTGGCAATGGAAATAGCCAGAAGATTCGCTTCGGTACCCGAGTTGGTAAATCGCACCAGTTCGATGGAAGGGAAACGCTCGCACATCAATCTGGAGAGTCGCATTTCATCAACATTATGGCCGCTAAGACTGATCCCCTGATCCAATGCCTTGTCAATGGCTCGCCGAATCACAGGATGGTTGTGTCCAAATAATCCAGCGGTATATTCCCCAAGAAAATTGACATACTGAAACCCATCCGCATCCGTGATTTGACATCCACTCCCACTAACAATCCTCAGAGGCGCCGGACCGTGGAACAACACGGTTCTTGTGTTGCCACCGGGCATGAAAGAAATCGATTCATTGAAAGCAGAAACAGAGCCTGGGCGCTTTTCCAGATATAGGGTTCTTGCCTCAACTAGCGCAAGGTCAAGTTGTTGATCCAGCGCTAACTGTTGATCTGAAGTGGCAGACTCAATGGTTGTATTGATGTTCACAATCGTCCCCAATGCATTGAAAAGTTTATTGGAAAAAGTTCATTGAACTACCAGAGAAGATTCACCCACTCAAGCGAGTATTAGCAACTCCGACAGCAACCCTGGCAATCAATTTGTACTCGACATTGTACCGATGAGAAGGCAGTGCGGCAGCAATAAACGACCTGACCCTATCTGAGTTTTTGTATTTCAGGATGATAGATAGGTTTAGTATTTGATGCTCTGGCCTCCATCAGAATAAACTGGTTCTGGCGCTCCCGGTCCTTGATGGATAAATAGGTTTCCCTGTCCATTTCATACAACTGTTTTTTATACTCTTGTGTCGCGTCGAACCAGCGCTGTAAACTTTCTTCATAGCGCTGGCCTTCGAGGATATCCAATGTTTCGAAATACACCTTTATCGCCAGCAAATAGCGTACAACATTTCTTTCTGCTGCTCCCCTTTGGCCCCGCACATACTTTGGAGCACCGCTCCAGGTTTTTCCTGCTATTGAAAATCCGACCTTCTTTCGAGCTACTGTTAAAAAATACACATTCGCCAGGCTGGATACGTATCCCGGTACGCTGGAAAAGTCGAACTCAAGATAAACCCCTTCTTTGCCACTGGCGTTGGTTACCCCAATAGCCCGAACACGGAAGTCATAATTTGAACTATCATAAGGTCCATCCTTGGCGCTGAAGTTAATACGTAAAACATCCTCTACTGTCTCCGATTCAAAATTCATTAACAACAGCGACGCCTGATCCGGAGTCAGATATCCTTTCACTCCAACATAGAATCCGAGTTTCTGAGGAATGAGATCAGTTCGAAAGGAGCAACTCTTTATGTTCAGGTGCAGGGTTACGAATTCACACCATTGCCCCACCTGGGATAACTGTTTTGAAAATAGCGAAAAGGAAATATCTGGCAAAAAAGCCCTAACACTGGCGCTGATAACACCGCGCTTACTTGATGAATCCAAAGTAAATGGCAAAGCACCCGCTTCCTGGCTTTGAACAAAATCTTTGTGTCGTTTTTGCATTTCACTCATGACACTGGCATTGGCTGAACTACTATTCACAGATATAAAAAAAAGCAGTGAAATGAAACCGATGAGGGTTGAGAAGCGGGGAAACATGGGTTTCAAAGATGGATAAATAAAAGTGGCGGTAGCAATCAATTTGAAAAACTGCCCATTGAGTGCATGAGAAAGATCAAACCTGAGCACAAAAACATTTCAGATGGATATTGGCTATCCACCGCTGCCCAAGAAGCAATACTTTCTCCAGAACCCAAGCATGAGTATGAGTATCTCCCTCCAGACACGTTACGCTTACATCGATTAATCATCACTTTTTTGTATATTCCTTTTGGTAATGGAAGGCGGGTATTTTAGTCTATGTATTATCGTTACAGACAATCTTATTTCAGGAAGGTTTAATGCGATTCTCATTGACGACCGAAAGCCTACCCCATTAATTCCCAAAAGTTCCGCAACTGCACGGGCGAAACGATTTTCAAACCCGGTTAACACTCACTTCATGGTACTTTCACTCATAGTACTTACGATAAAACCCAGCCAGGTTCCGCAAAGCAGGCATTCGAGCAGGCTCTCGACATTGAGAATCATTGTTCTTTCAGGGCCTTCTGGAGTATTCCCAGTAATCAGAACGATTCACGAAACAGAAAACGCTTTTAGCTATTTTTAAACCATTTCAAAGAGTTACAGAATAATTATCCATTGATTTCCCGTTCCTCTTTCACCGACTGAGACAAACGACGAACACCCTCCAGAATTTGTTCGTCGCTGGCGCAGGAAAAATTTAAACGCATACTATTATACGAATCACGGGGATGGGCAACAGGGTACGAAACAGGATGCAAATTATCGGAACATAAGCCTTTATCTGGATAGAACGCAGCTCCCGGCACAAATACAACTCCATTTCTGGCAGCAATGGGAGCAAGCCTCATGGTATCAATGGGGTCATTGAATTCCGTCCACATGAACATACCACCTGAGGGAAATGATCGCTTAATCCGATCACCAAAGTGATCATCCAGTACCTCCCCCATCAATTTCGCCCTTTTGGAATAAGTACTTGAAACCAATTCAACATGGTCATCAAAATCGTAGTTGCGAACATACTCCGTTATGACTCGCTGGGATAACCGGGAAGTGTGCAAATCAGCGGCCTGTTTCGCGATTACCAGCTTCCGCATCATCGGGTCTGGAGCAACAACCCAACCAATTCTCAGCCCCGGAGCAATGGTCTTGGAAAAAGAACCCAGCATAATGGTTTGCTCGGGCAACCATTGATAAAACGTGGATAAACGTGTTTTGGTAAAGCGGATCATGGCATAAGGGTTGTCCTCTACAATCAAACATCCGCTGCCCTCGATGGCTTCGGCAATGGCCTGCTTATTCTCAATCGTATAGGAATAGCCCGTGGGATTCTGGAAGTCTGGCACACAGTACAATAGCTTCGCAGGGGTTTTCAGTCCTTGCTTGAGTTGGGATACATTCATCCCATCCTGCTCCATGGGTATGGGCAAGAAATGGGGTTGATAGATAGCCATGGACTGAATCGCACCCAAATATCCTGGCGACTCTATCACCACATTATCATTCTTGTTTATCAATACTTTACCCAATAAATCCAATCCTTGCTGTGAACCGTTAGTAATCAGGATATTCTCCACTGGGACATGTAAATGATAATAGCGCTGATAATACTCAGATAGGTAATTCCGCAGAGAATCCTCGCCCTCTGATCCACCATATTGAAGCACCGACTCCGCCTCAGTTTGCATCACTTTTTGCATGCATTCTTTCAAAGGCTCTGTGGGGAAAAGACACTTATCCGGCAAACCACCTGCAAAAGAAATTACATTTGGATCTCCGGCTGCCTTTAGAATTTCTCTGATAAATGAAGGTTGAACAGACATTATCCGTTCAGAAAACGAACAATCATTGTTCAATTTGTTTGCGTGGTCTGTTTTATTTCCGCAGTCTGTTTTGTTTACCTGCATGGTTTCATTTGGTTTCTCAATCATTTTCTGAGTTCGCATAGTTAAGAAATAGTTTAATCATGTCTGTCGTTCCGAGTTGGGCAGAGGACGAATTGTCGTACTTAACCCACCCAGATAAAGATCACACAGGACACGGTAAAAAACGCCATCACCATATTGAAGATTCGTAGAAAACCCGGGCGAGTCAGAAATTGCCGGATCCATTGTCCAAACAAAATCCAGACAATCATGGACGGCGGCCCAACCAGGAGGAATATAGCGATAATCAATGCAACGGAGGGCCAATATTGCTCACCAATCAGGCCGAAACTGGCACTGGGCGGAGGGACCCAGAGGGGGGGGGGGGGGGGGGTGTGGGGGGGGGGGGGTGGTTGTGTTTTTGTTGG
>JAALKB010000033.1:0-3741 GCA_011088265.1 Gammaproteobacteria bacterium | reverse complement strand
CGGCCCAACCAGGAGGAAAATGGCGATAATCAGTGCCACGGAGAGTCAAATATGCTCACCAATCAGGCTGAGACTGGCATTGGCCGAGATGACCGTAACCCAGGCTTTGGGGTTGATGAATTGAAACATCAGGGCTTGAAATAGAGTAAGTGGCCTTCCCTCCTGGTCTTGTTCCGTATCCACATAATTAAAACTCAATAACTTGAGCGCCAGCCAAACGAGATACCCACTCCCCGCCACTTTTAGTATCTGCTGCAATACGGGGATTGCCTCAAAAATTGTTCCGAGGCCGAAACCCACACTAAAATTCATTACCGCAACCCCAACAACGATTCCTAGGATATGGGGGATGGTTTTGACAAAACCAAAATTCGCACCTGATGCGGTCAACATAATGTTGTTCGGACCTGGAGTCACTGAGGTGACGAAGGCAAATGAAGTAATTGCCAGAATAAGTTCAATGGGCATATTAGAAAATAAAAATAATTGTCACGGTGACAATTTGTCAATCTATAGATACAATTCACCAAAAACTATAAACTTCTTTTATTGTATTAACACAATTCAGTCAACATTTTTATTGTCACCATGACATTTCTGACAACGGCTCTGAATAATCCCCAATCTGCACGCTATCTTTCCATTGCGGATCAAATCGAAAGTGCTATAAACAATGGTGAGCTGTCACCGGGGGATAAACTGCCCACTCATCGAAGCCTCGCTGAACAACTAGGCGTTACTATCGGCACCGTAACCCGAGGATATGCGGAAGCGCAGAGAAGAGGAATCGTCAATGCGGTGGTTGGTAGCGGCACATTCGTTACCGTACAGCAATTACCTGACATCCAGTTCTCTCACCTGATTCCCAGGGTGTCCGGAAATGGCGCCGGAAACGACGATATCGATTTAAGTTTGAATTTGCCAGTGGCAAATCAACCCGCACCTGGAATGAGCCGGATAGCTCAGGAGATTCTTGGCAATCAAAAACACTATCTCGAACTCATGCTCTATCAACACGACCAAGGGCTAGAGCGACATCGACGGTGGGCAATCGACTGGCTTAAGAGCAAAGGTGTTAATTGCTGTATTGAAAACCTCTCCGTTACCTGTGGCGGACAGCATGGCATCACTCTGGCATTGATGGCAGCAACCCGACCTGGAGACACCATTGCCGCAGAAGGGCTTGCCTATCCAGGAATCAAGGCTGCGGCGAACCAGCAGAACCTTAAAATCATTGGACTCCCATTGGACGAACAGGGTGTCCTGCCCGACGCATTTGCAAGCCAATGCATGCTCCATCATTTAAGGGCGATCTATTTGTCCCCAACCATCCAGAACCCAACAAATACTCGCATGGGGTTAAGAAGAAGAAAACAGATTATTGAGGTTGCCGAGAAACATAACGTCTGGATTATCGAAGATGATGTTTCCACCAATTACCTTAAACACACCCCTAACAGCCTGGCTGATCTCGCACCAGAACGGACGTTCTACATTAACAGTCATTCAAAAAATGTTGCACCAGGGCTTCGTACAGGCTATCTGGTATCGCCTCCAGCCCTTCGAGACCCGGTCTCAGCAATCATACGGGCTCAATGCTGGTTTGCACCGGCACTCAATGTTGAACTCGCTCAACGCTGGCTGGAAAAGGAAGATTCGATTAGATGGTTGAATCAACAGAAGCGGGAATTATCGAAACGACGTCAGCTTGTAGATAAGTTACTTGGAAAACACAATATTAAAACAGCCAAAGGGAGTTTTCATGCCTGGCTGCCAATTCCCGATCCTTGGAGGGCCATGGAATTTCAATCTCTTTTATCAACCAAGGGGATCAAGGTACTTTCTGCAGAATCCTTTGCTGTGGGTCGTTTTCCCGCGACAGAAGCCATTCGTATCTGCCTGACCGGACCAGCTACCCGGCATCAACTTGAAAAAGGGCTGACGGTAATTAAGCAACAGTTAGAAAACGACTATAGTGCTGTGCTATCTGTGTTTTAGGAGCGGGATGGGATGTATTTCGATAGACTCTTTCTATTTCCTTAAAGTCATTAGAATCTTCTGAAGAATCTAATGACTGAAAACTCTTTGACTAAAAACCTCCTGACTAAAAACTTCCTGACTAAAACCTTCTGACTGTTTCACTGTCATTGTCCTTCATCAGGAGGATAATCCAGGGTGGAAATATCTGTGGGTTCTGGGGTTACCGTCATAAGCGTCACTCCCTGGGGAGCATGAAACCGGTGCCATAGGCCCTTTGGTACAACTACCAACATCCCCTTTTGAATATGAAGAACTTCCGGAGTATTTCCCTCCAGGATCGTCAAATCCGCTTCTCCATCAAGCACTTGCACCATCTCATCACCCTGCGAGTGTCGCTCCCATGCACTTTCTCCAGAAAACCCACCTGCAAAAATTCCTCCATCCCGATATCTGGACAATGTGGAGAAAGCCTTCTCTTCTTCTTCATTTGTGGTAAATCGAGTTCGATGTTTCAAAAACTCCGTTTTATCTATCTCTGCCTGAATCTCAACCATCTTAACCATGTTATTTCCTGCGACCACTTGTTCTAAAATTTGAGTACAAAGCAAATTATAGACTAATCCCAGGTTTAGTTCTAATCGTCAATCCCACATAACCCGAACCTGAGAACGTCGAATCCCGGCTACCATGGGTCGATTAAGCCATTCCAAACGCATCTATTGGTTTACACTCGGAACATGGAGTCGACGCCTATTATTTTGTAACTCTGGAGAGCTACCTGAAATATCGGGTTTCTCACTGACTGGTTTTATGCTCCATCGTGCACAATGACAACGAAGTGGTATCAGTCCATGACCCAACAATGATTTAACCATGAATACAAGAAAACGACGAAATCGATCAAACAGATCTAAGGTGGTTGATTCCGGGAATTCCACCTTGCAGCAGCGCCCCTAGGGCCTGATGCAAAACTCACACCCCCCCTTTGATATCCTTTCAGAGAAACAGCTTGAAGCAGTGGATGCAGCAGCGATGCGAATTCTTAAGGATAATGGCCTGAAGTTCCAACACCCTCAAGCACTGGAAATTCTTAACGCCAATGGAGCGGATGTTGATTTTGAATCAGGATTGGTGAAATTTGAGCAATCCATGGTCAGGGAATGGGTCGCGAAAGCGCCGTCACACTTCACTCTACATGCGCGCAATGCGGATAGGAACGTCATCATTGGCAAGAACTACATTAACTTCTCCCCTGTAAGTGGACCACCCAATATTTCCGACCTCGATCGTGGTCGAAGACCTAGCCAATACCAGGACCAATGTGACCTAATTCGACTTACCCACAGCCTAAACGTGATACATCTTGGTGGTGCTACGTCCGTAGAGGCCATGGACTTACCAGCGGATAGCCGCCATCTTGACTTTTATCGAGCACAAATTGTGTATGGTGACCGGGTATGGAATGCGCGGGGGATCGGCAAACAGCGAGTCCATGACGCCATCGAAATGAACTGCATGGCAAGACAGATTTCACTCGAAGAAATCCATGAGAAACCAGGGATAATTACCGTAATTAACGTTAATTCGCCGCTTATCGTGGATAAAGAGATGCTCGCAGGACTGATGGAAATGAGTCGATACGGCCAGCCCTGTATTGTCACTCCTTTTACTCTTGCTGGAGCAATGAGCCCCGTTACCCTGGCAGGAGCTTTGGCGCAGCAAGTAGCAGAAGCACTGTCTGTCATTGCAGTCGTCCAAATG
>JAALKB010000269.1 GCA_011088265.1 Gammaproteobacteria bacterium | reverse complement strand
CTCGCTGGTGCCAAAAGTAATTCTCTACTCTTAACAATAGAGGGAGGTTCGGGCACATCTAACCCTACGCCATGCCCAGTCCGTTGCGGTAAACCAGGTGTTTGATATCCTGGGCCCAAACCAGCGGCCTCAATAACATCTCTGGCAGCAGCATCCGGCGCCGAGCAGAATGCGCCAATTTGAGCTGCATCAAAGGCCGCCTTCTGAGCAGCTTTTTCGATCTCCCAAATTTCCCTCTGACGTGAGTTTGGTTCACCAAAAACATAACTCCGGGTAATATCCGAATGATAGCCATGCATCGTCGCCCCGGTATCTATCAATACCATGTCATTTTCCGCGAGCTTTTGGGGATATGGGACACCGTGAGGATAAGCAGTTGCCTCACCAAACAAAACAATTTTGAACGTTGAGGACCCATCCATTCCGCAGGCGATATGGGCTTTATCTAGAAAGCCCTGTACCTCTCGTGTGTCCATTCCCTCATAGAGAATTCTGGCAGCAGATTGCTGTACCTGCAACGTAGTGGCCTTGGCAGCAGCTAGTAATTTCAGTTCCGCATTCGACTTAATTCGTCGACACGTGTTTATAAGCTCTTCTCCATTAGCTATTTCCAATTGCCCAGCCCCCTGCAAACGGCTCGCAGTAAAAAACGGGGTTTGGTGATCGATGGCCAACAGACAAGGTCGGTTCCTCGAAGTTTTTAGAACAGTTTTCGCTACCAGGGCCGTGGGGTCTTCATGCTCTTCCCAAAATGCAAAATCACCCTCGACCACTATTCCTGCACGGGTTTTTTCGGCTTCAAATTGAGGACATACATAGATCAGATCACCGCTTGAAGAAATAATTGCACCATGCAGACGTTCACTTCCATAACAGCGCATACCGGTGAAATATTGCAGGCTGGTTGTCGCATCAAGATACAACCCATCAATATTGGATCGATGCATTAGTTCTCGAACTTTTTCGATTCTGGATAGATACTCACCAACATCAATGGGCTCTACTTTAGATCGTAAAGAAGTAAAGCCTGCCAGCTCTTTCTCCACAGTGGAACCACCTATACCTAATGTCATTGCTTTTATTGTCATTACTCTAATTGTTTTCTCTTTTCAGAAACCTCTGCATGAGACTAAGCGAGGCAGTTCGGAAGGTTTAACGAATGATCTTCAGACTCTGATATTCAATTTTTTATATTCAGTGCTTAATATTTAGTGTTTTATATTCAATGTGCATATTATGTAGCGCTATTAATCTTTGTTGCAGGCAGGGCCTTTTTTTCACGAGAGAAATACACTGTAATAATGCCGGAAATTCTTCAAGAAGCTCGTCGCTGTCGATATGGGTGGCCCAATAAGTAATACACATATCAATCAGACTGTAGCGATCTCCAAGAAAATAAGGGGTTTCCGCCTGGAGCAGTGTATTAATCACAGAAAAACAATCAATACTATCCTGTAAGGATTTTTGTCTCATCCATTCGATATCTGACGGGTCGCGGACATAACGGTAGGGGTAAAAAAACCGCTTCAAAGCAGGTTCCAATTCTCCCGCCACATAAAAGTAACCACTCAGAAACCTGGCTCTATCTGGATCATTGGGCGATGGAACCAGATGGGTAAGCTGATGTCTTTCACAGAGATACAAATTAATCCCAGGAGTCTCATAAACAACCGTTCCCTCAGGAGTAATCATTGTCGGCACTTTACCCGTCGGACTTATCTCAAGGTATTCAGGGCTTAAGTGTTCCTTATTTACAATGTTAATATCTTCAAAATCATAGTCGATTCCTCCTTCGATAAAAACCATCTCCGTTAGTCGTGACCGCGTATAGTAACCGCCATAGAGTTTGTACTTGTTCATCATGCCTGCGCTATTGAAGCCATTTTATTGTGGATATTTGAACGACCGAGTGAATAGTGACGAAGACCTAAAAGTGGAAACCTAAAGATGGAAACAATGCCCTAGAAAAAAACGAAACAGCGCGTCTCCAGACTTTCCCTTGGCGGCGCACCATCATCTGCATTCGGATCATCAAAAGCGGTATGCAAGGTGAAACGCGCCCTGCCATCCGCTCTGGAATCAAAGGTCTTGAACAAAATGGCTTCATCCATCTGCATATCTGGAAAGTAGTACCAGCGATGTCCAGAATTATAAATGGCTAGCTGAATCTCCCCGATTCTTTCTTTGGACTTTCGTTGTATCGTCATAAGATCCTCTTGACTAACGCTAGTAGCATCACACATTGCCAAAGGATAATTCCTAATAGGGCCGTTTATTGATCTCCAGACATTCACTATGGAGAATGATCGATTTTCAACGGTGAACTCCACTCCGGAATTCTTATGCGGATAGAGGGTAAAGAAATCTTCCAACCGGCTTAGCCCGGATTTGGCAGTGTAATCATTATGGATCACCGACGCTGACTCTCTAATTCCTTTTTGTTGTTGTATTTTTTTCGATGAGCTTCGCCGAGTGTGATCGAAAATCTCGATTTGCTTCGCACCAGTCACCCCCAACAGCATTTGTTTTACCCTGGGCTCATAAACATCAACAATCTGCTCATCATCATAAAAATCATCAATTTGTGTAGGTAACTGTTGTAACTGAAATCCTTCAACGTCCAGGCTAAATTGGTGACCTGCCTTTCGACCATCCTCGATGAGTACGGCATGCTTAACATATTCACTGACATCTCTTGCAGGTGCTCCCCCGCCGACGGAAGGGACATAGGGTTTCAAATCCTGGCTATTTGGCTTCAGGTATTGAAGACTCACAAAGAGTTTTTTGTCTGTCTGATTCATTAACAATGTTCACATCTTCGGTAGGATGACACAGCAAAGATACGAATAGGAGAGGAAAGACAAATAGGGCAACCCGTCGTTGCAGTTCCCAGTTTAATTCTCAGTTTAATTCCGAGCCCAATTCCTGGTTCAGTTTCCTTAATGTCCGAGCAGTTTTCAGTCAATACCGAACAATCAATCTGTGAGGGAGTATTCAATACGGGAATCTCTAAGGGAATCTCTGGGTAAGTCTCAGCTAGCCAGGTTGGGATGAGAAAGGGTCAAATTAATGCACACACCCATAATAGCAGAGCTATTGCGAAGTTTTGCAACACTGACCTCTGACGTTGGTTATTTCTCGCTCAAAATAGCTGCACACGACTTATGCATCGGCTGCCAGGATAGAATACAGAAGCCCTTACACTTTATCTCTCCAAAAAGATGAACTCAATAGCCCTTGCTTCTTTAACCACTTTTGGTTCTGGCCTTCATCGCCCGGAGTGCGTTTTGGCAACCAGCCGCGGCATGCTTTATACCGCAGACTGGCGAGGAGGGGTTTATGCGATTAATCCACACGGTCAACAACACTTGTATCAGGCTGAAGATATCGACTTCGAAATACGGTCAAATGGTATCGCACTAATGCCGAACGGGGATTTTCTCATTGCCCATCTTGGTGAAACCAGGGGAGGATTATTTCAATTAACCAGAAAGGGACATTGTACCCCCCTTGTTAACCGAGTTAAATGGGTGTCCACTGGAACCCTCGAACTATCCCCACCTCGATCATCAGGGTCGAATCTGGTTAACCATCAGCACTCGCCAAATGCCCCGCTCACAGGGCTATCGTTCCGACGTTTCTGATGGATTTATAGTCCTGATTGACAGCGAAGGGTCGCGAATTGTGGCGGATGATATTGGATATACCAATGAATGTTGTGTCCACCCGAGTGGCGATAAGCTCTACGTAAACGAAACCTTTAGTCGTCGATTATCAAGCTATGATATCGCAACCAATGGGGATCTCAGTAATAAACGCACCATCGCTGAATTTGGTCATGGCACCTATCCTGATGGCTTAACCTTCGACCAGGCGGGAGGTATCTGGATCACCAGCATTATCAGCAACCGGGTTATTCGGGTTTCACCGGACGGTGAGCAATCCGTCATTCTCGAAGATGCAAACCCGGAAAAACTGGAGTGGATTGAACAGGCTTTTCTGAGTGGGTCTCAGATCGGAAGAGCGGCGTGGGGGGAAGGGGGGGGGGGGGGGGGGGGGGGGGAGGGGGGTGGGGGGGGGGGGTGTGGGGTG
>JAALKB010000268.1 GCA_011088265.1 Gammaproteobacteria bacterium | reverse complement strand
TTTACAAGCTCGGCAGAATTGGTAGATTGAACAAGAAAATCAAGATCAAATAGGCCGTCTCGAATAAGCACATGAATAAGCGCCATCATAAGCGCACCATCAGTGCCAGGCTTTATGGGCACCCATTCGTCGGCAATAGCAGAGTATCCGGTTCGCACCGGGTTGATCGAAATGAATTTTCCTCCAGATCGTTTGAACCTGGAGATTGCTATTTTTAGTGGATTGGAATGGTGATCCTCGGCAGTACCAATCATAATAAACAGTTTTGCCCTATCCAGATCTGGACCGCCAAACTCCCAGAAAGAACCACCAATGGTATAAATCATCCCCGCCGCCATATTCACAGAGCAAAATCCACCATGAGCTGCATAATTTGGTGTGCCAAATTGCCGCGCAAATAACCCGGTCAAGGCCTGCATTTGATCCCGGCCAGTAAACAAGGCGAATTTTTTTGGGTCGGTTCGGCGAATATGCAATAAACGATCCGTAATCAGTTTTAACGCCCTGTTCCAACTGATTTCTTCAAACTGAGCATCACCACGATCACTACCGGATTTTCTTAACAACGGTTTGGTCAATCTGGCTGGGGAATATTGCTTCATGATTCCCGAAGCTCCTTTGGCGCAAATCACCCCTTTATTCAAAGGGTGGTTTGGATTGCCTTCGATATATCGAATCTCCCCATCCCGCAAAGTCACTCGAATACCACATCGACAAGCGCACATGTAGCAGGTTGTGTTTTTTATGACTTTGTTTTCATCCCTCATCGTATTTGTATTCATCTCGTTTTTCTTCGTCGTGTCTTCCCCTGCCGTGTTTTCAGAAGCATCCCGAGAAGCTGAAAAGCCTATAGCAACACCAGCCGAAAAGTCGGTGGATTCTGAAACAGCAATCGGTAAGGGTTTGGGACCTGACACAGAGACTCCTGACGTAACAAAGCCATAATGTGCAAATATCTGTGCACTGTGGCCATTTAAGAAGCGACGAATCGGGCATGATTGAATACCGATCATAGAATCCCAATGAACCGACTATGGATTGGACCAACTATGGATTCGAAAGGATTGTTACCCAGATTCAGGAAACTAACAGTAGGTAAATACTACATGTTACCTTATAGCGATGTACAAACGGTTGTATTGATGTGGCAATCAATCCAATCAATAGGCAATAGAAAGTATTTATAGCTTGAAGAAAAATAACAGCGAATTAACAAATTTTATAACAGAATATAACAAACAAAATGAAGTTTGTTAATTAACTATCTGATTCAAATACATTTAGCTGAATTTCTGCGGCTGCTTTCTGAATAGGTAGCAATGCGCGATACTCGATAGATTGGTACCAATGGCGAGCGGAGTGGCGATTCGGGAATGTCACCACCATACTCGCGGCACCCGCAGAACGACCTACCAGAGTATCCACCTGCGCCCCTCGAAAAACCATCTCCCCTCCCCACTCCTGCAGCGTAAGGATTAGTTCATTACAGTAAATTTCCCATTTTATCGGGTCGAGAATGGTTACTTGGCCGAGAACATAAGTAGTCATTGACGTAAACTTAACACTGAGTAATTAAGACTGAGTAATCAGGAAGTCTCTGTATAGGTCTGAGCAAGACAAATTGCAATGGGAACTCAAAGCCAAAATGAGAGACCTCATGTGTTAAACCCATGTACTAAACCCTTGTATTAAGCCCACGGACTCGCAGAATCATCGAAAAGTTTTCCACTCCAGAGGTTGAGGGAATTTATCCCTTACTTTTTTGAATCCCCAAATTAAAGGCAACATTACTTCTTCTCAAAGCATACTCAACGACCTTAACAATGATCGGTAACTAGTGGTCTGTAGCAGTAATCTGCAACAGGAACTCGTAGCGATGATGCATGGCAAATGGCCTGCAGATCCGGAAGAACCCTAGTCGAGAATGATAATCGTTCTCCCATAGAATGAGAAGTAATTTCCGAAATTGAATATATGTTCAATTCCTTGTATATTCGTTCAAAATCAAAAAAGTCATCCCATGACGAAAACCATAGGACGAAAAACATGAGACGAAAACCATGACAGGAAACAATACCGAGTCC
Organism: Gammaproteobacteria bacterium; assembly: GCA_011088265.1. Taxonomy (GTDB): domain Bacteria; phylum Pseudomonadota; class Gammaproteobacteria; order Arenicellales; family Poriferihabitantaceae; genus WLWV01. The sequence continues at coordinate 2,035 of JAALKB010000268.1, read as the reverse complement.
ATTCAAAAACGCGATAACCAATTTCTTCATCCCTGGGAAGATATTAAACATCTCGGGCAAAATCGCCGTACGGTTATCGCCGAGGGTGATGGTATCTATATCAGGGACTCCGATGGTAATCAGCTATTGGATGGCCCTGCGGGTATGTGGTGCGTCAACATCGGCCATCGCCGCCAGGAAATGGCCGACGCCATTGCGGAGCAAACCATGGCGCTTAGCTATGTAAGTCCCTGGAGTTTAACCAGCTCTCCTGCAGCCGAGCTGGCTGAGAAGCTGGCAACACTATCCCCAGGAGACCTGAATCATGTGTTTTATACCACAGGTGGTTCGACCGCAGTTGACTCCGCATTACGATTTGTGATGTTCAGAAATAATGTTCTTGGACAACCCAAAAAAAAGCACATCATTTCAAGAAACAACGCCTATCACGGCAGCACCTTTCTAGCAGCTTCTGCGTCTGGTAAAACCAGGGATAAGAATTTCCTTGACTTTAATACCGAGCTATTTCACCACATCAGTGATCCGAATATGATGGCCAAACCCGGATCAATATCAGAGAACGAGTATTGCGCTATAAAAGCCCAGGAGCTTGAAGACAAAATTAAAGAAATAGGTTCTGACAAGGTTGCCGCCTTTATTGCAGAACCCATATTAGCTTCCGGCGGAGTTATTATGGCACCCCAGGGCTACCATGCTGCGTGTCTGGCAGTTTGCCGAAAACACGATGTACTGTATATCTCCGACGAAGTCGTGACTGCTTTTGGCAGGCTGGGGCACTTTTTTGCTTCGGAGGCGGTGTTCGATGTGGTTCCCGACATTATCACCTGCGCCAAAGGCATTACCTCGGGCTACCTACCCTTGGGTGCATTTCTGGTTTCAGACAAATTGCTACAGTCCATCGAAACCGAAGACCCCAACGCCGTGTTCTCTAATGGCTTCACCTATTCTGGACACCCTGTCGCCTGTGCCGCAGCACTCAAAAATATTGAAATCATGGAACGAGAATCCATACTGGAAAATGCACGGGAGATGGCCCCTTATTTCCAGCAAAAATTGGCTACTCTTTTAGATATTCCTATCGTGGCAGACGTTAGGGGAATCGGTTTGATGGCCTGCGTTGAATGTGATATTAATGTAAAAAAAGACGCCCACGCCGATGTACTGAAAATGGACTATGCCATTGGCGATCGAATTGACAAACATTGCCAGACTCTGGGTTTACTTGTTAGACCCATTATAAACATGTGCGTGATGTCCCCTCCCCTTATCATCAATCGCCATCAAATCGACGAGCTCGTGGAGAAACTGGGAAAAGGAATAGAAATGGCCATGGAAGACGTAAAATCCGAAGGACTATGGCAAGATCCGTCCGACTCCTAATCAGACATATTAAAGACATCAGATACCTCCGCGCAAATTATTCCCCCTGTCGCATAGCCCCACAGTTCCGATACATATCGGTTGTGTTTTGGCGACAAATGATTGGCTTCCTGACCGCTCTCCCCATTTTGGCTGTGGCTGTGGGGGAGTTTCTTTTTACACCCATGGCAGTCGCCAGTAGTGCACCCAGAGATTGCGGTACATCCACCTGCTCGTGTGAACTACCCATAGAGAGAAAAATCCTCGACGCTCTCATCAATCGCGACCATGAAAAAGCAAGCGCCCTGGTAAACGGCGCCAACCGGGACGGAGCGCTTATTCCATCAAGCCCATTTTACAAAGGTATCGTACGATGGAGTCGGGGGTGTCTATTTTGGGAATTCCGATGAAGTGAATAGTGGGGTTTCCATGTTGAAGAAAACTATTCAAAAACTAAAAAAAGCACATAAACAACGCCCGGGCGCTCAAACATTGCTTTCAGTAGCTTTAGCATCAGCCCATACTTCAAGAATTCTGCTCCATAGGGGCCACCACCTAAGCGGATTTCGCATGGGGGCGCAATCCCTGCGTTATGTCGAACAATACCTCCGACATCCTAACGCCACCGAATACGGTAAAGCCGCATCTCAACTGGTCCTTGGCCTCAATCAGGTCT
>JAALKB010000267.1 GCA_011088265.1 Gammaproteobacteria bacterium | reverse complement strand
TAAGTATAGTTCATTTTCTATGGTTCATTTTCTTTAGTTCGTTCGCTCTGGGAGCTCGAGTTCGATAGATGTGTTAAACAAAAGTCGATTTCTCTCTGAGATCACCGGATTGCCAAAGATAGAGAACAATTAGCGGCTGGGCCTGGGTTTCAAACCCATGATCACGCATCGAAGCAACATGAATCACGTCTCGCGGAAATGCGCTCATGGAAGTTGAACCATCCAGAGTGAAAACCGCAGAACCACTCATGACGAGATAAATTTCCTCTGCCTGATGGCGGTGTTTGGGGTAAGAGATGTGTGGTCCCCATATACCAATTCCGCAACGGATTCGGTCGCTCAAAAAGGGACCGTTTTTCCCTATGATCTCAGCAAACCCATATCCTGCCAGCATTGCCCGACTAACAGCCTTATCCGCTTTACTGTAACTTTGTTCCCAATGAAGTTGATCTTTGTATTTGTGGAATAACCCAAGGAGATGCGCTATTTCTTCCATGGTTACATCCCGTTTAGTTAATCTGACAATCCCATTATGGAGATCAGAAGGCAATAAATTGGCAACGGGCAACCACTGAAGGGAAACAGCTTTCCATTGGTCCCCCCAATTTACCAGATTATCTTTAAAAGTTCTGACACCAGGGTGTTCGAAACTGGAAATTAATGCAATGATCTGATTGAGTATTTCGTTAGCAGGCATATGGTTCATATGAAAATATTTTGAGGAATTCTCCGGAGGTTCCTAATAGCATGTTAACGCTAAAATGCACTAAAGAAACCAATAGCATTAGAAATAGGATTGTAAAGTGATTGAACCCGATAAATGAAACGGCCGTCCTATATCTTACCTTTGATTATCTTTTCCCAGTTTGCGGGCACTTCTTTGTGGTTCGCAGGCAATGCTGTGATTGATGACTTGGCTCGGGATCGACAAATTGTAGATGTGAGTATTGCCGCCATTACAAACGCGGTTCAATTTGGTTTTATCCTGGGTACGCTAGTATTTGCAGTACTTGCTATTTCCGATCGATTTCCGGGACGTTGGGTATTTTTTTCCTGTGCCTTGGCAGGAGCAGCTTCTAACGCTAGTATTCTTTTCAACTTTATGGGAATTGAACCTCTGGTGCTACTACGGTTTCTCACCGGCTTTTTCCTTGCGGGGATTTACCCCGTGGGGATGAAAGTTGCTTCGGGTTGGTATGAGAAAGGTCTGGGAAGGGCGCTTGGCTATCTGGTCGCTGCGCTAGTAATTGGTACAGCGTTTCCTCATTTGCTCTGGGGTGTGGGCATTAGGTTATCGTGGCAGATCGTAATAATTGCCACTTCCCTTTTAGCAATAGCAGGGGGCGCTTCGATTCTCCTGTTTGTGCCGGATGGCCCAGGTAGGGCGGTCTACTCTCGATTTGAGCCAGGAAAGTTTTTGCGCATTTTTGAAAACCCGGTATTCCGTTCATCGGCGTTCGGTTATTTTGGTCACATGTGGGAGCTATACGCCTTTTGGGCCTTTTTACCAATTTGGCTTGGGCACTACAACGCACAATCTTCAGTGGAGGTAAATGTATCTTTATGGACGTTTGCCATTATTGCGATCGGTGCATTTGGCTGCATTTTTGGTGGACTCATTTCAGAATCAAAAGGAAGTCGATACGTTGCTGGGTTCTATCTACGAACCTCAACAATTTGTTGCATGATATCTCCACTTTTCTTCCTTGGAAATACCTACATACTAGGAGTATTTTTATCGATTTGAGGCATGGCGGTTATCGGAGACTCTCCCCAGTTATCTGCCATGAATGCAGCAAATGCACCGCGACATTATGTTGGTTCTGCTTTGACCATTGTTAACTCCCTGGGATTTGGGATTACGATTTTCAGTATCGCCCTGGTCTCATGGTTACTGCCATATATTAACGTTCAGTACCTGTTTCTGGTCCTCGCGCCGGGTCCACTCTTTGGACTTTGGTTCCTTAGACGTTGAATCCATCATTTATCTCTGGCTTCTCGGGGGCCATCGTTATAATCTTCGCTGGATTCTGGATAAAGTGAAATTTATCCATCAATAACCCGTCCATCAACGATGTGACCTCAGAAAAGAATCAGTGATCGATTCGGGCTTGAAGTTTAACTTCGTTCCTATCCTTTCTATTCTCGTTTACTCTCGAAAACCTTTTGACCGATCATGTTCAGAAATAAAGGATTACCCTACTTTCTCATTACTGCTGCGGGCCTGGTTTGGGGTGCAACATTTTCCCTGACTATCGTTGCCACAAGGGGAGAAGCTGGCCCAATGTTGCTGGTAACGATCCAGTCCATTGTCAGTTGTGCCCTGTTTTCCATCCTTTGCATGGTATCTCGAATTCGCCCGTTCAGGAGAAAATATTTACGCCACTATCTAGTATTGGCTGCGGTGGGGATTGTTGTGCCAAACTCAATTTACTTTAATGCTGCTCCCCATCTTTCAGCGGGAATTCTATCCATTACGGTCTCAACCGTACCAATGTTCACCTATATCTTGATGTGGGTGATGAAATACGAAGCCGCAAAAGGAAGCCGAATGGTTGGAATTTCGCTGGGAATGTTTGCCATTCTCCTGCTGATCGTTCCTGACCAGGGACTGGAAAGTACGGATGCGAGTTTATGGACCATTGCTGTTTTGGTCTGTGCGGTACTTTATTCCATTGAAAATGTATATATTGGTGAATGGGTAGATGATCATATCGATGTCAGAGAGCTGTTATGTGGAGCTAACATCGTTGCCAGTGTATTCCTCATTCCCATGATTCTTGTTAATGGACATGGAGTTGCCATGAGTTGGTGGCAAAGTGAGTCAGCGATGGCTGTTATGGCCATTGCTCTTTTTAGCGCCACGGCTTACACGCTATTTTTCTATTCCATAAAACTAGCCGGGCCCGTATTTGCTAGCCAGTGTGCTTATATTGTTACCGTTTCCGGGGTGTTATGGGGGATTGTTCTCTTTAGCGAGTCGCATTCTTTCTGGGTTTGGGTGTCCGTTGCGGTGATGTTATTGGGTTTATCATTAGTGTCTCCAATCACGACACAGGAAAAGACGAGCAGGAATGATTCCGGCCAGTAAAAGTAAAAGAAGTCAACTCTGGTTTTTTTTCTGAAAGAGCATAAACTCCCTTTCTTTTTTGGGACGTGAAAAAGGCAATTATGTTATCAGTTGTTGAAAGAATTGCAGCCGAATTAGAAATTGCAAAGGGACAGGTACAGGCAGCCGTTGCGTTGTTGGACGGAGGGGCGACAGTGCCGTTTATCGCCCGATATCGAAAAGACGCAACGGGATCCATGGATGACAACCAACTAAGGGTTCTTGAAGAAAGATTGTCCTATATAAGGGAATTGGATGACCGGCGGGAAACAATACTTAAGAGTATCGTGGAACAGGGAAAGTTGACAGATGAGCTAAACATCGCATTGAGATCTGCGAAGACCAAAACCCGCCTCGAAGATCTCTATCTTCCTTATAAGCCCAAAAGAAGAAATAAGGCACAGATCGCCATTGAGGCTGGCCTGGAACCTCTGGCAGACTCCTTGTTGAATAATCCTGAATTAGAACCCCAGGTAGAAGCGCAGGCCTATATAGGTACTGAGGGTGGCGTGCCGGATGCCAGGGCTGCTCTGGATGGGGCACGAAGCATCTTAATGGAGCGTTTTTCTGAAAACGCTGAATTACTTGAGAAACTTAGGATCGAAGTGCGGGAACATGGGCGCTTGTGCGTATCTCTCGCCAGTGAAGACAAACGTCAGGAGGGAGAGAAATTTGCCGATTATTTCGATTATTCTGAACGGTTAAACCGTATTCCGTCCCATAGAATGTTGGCGGTTTTAAGAGGCAGAAACGAGGATGTCCTTAGAGCTTCGATTAAGGTGGGGGAGGATGAAAGCGAGAATTTACCGACCGCCAAATCAGTCCATCCCTGTGAGGGAATAGTTCAACAACATTTCAACTACAAACACCTGGGGCGTCTTGGGGATGATTGGCTGAAGAATGTATTCGTCTGGACCTGGAGCGTGAAGCTTGAGATCGGAAGAGCCGCGTGTAGGGAACGAGTGGAGGGCAAAGGTTAGGGCCGGGGGGGGGGGGGGGGGGGGGGGGGGGGGGGGGGGGGGGGGGGGGGGG
>JAALKB010000032.1 GCA_011088265.1 Gammaproteobacteria bacterium | reverse complement strand
ACATAGATGCTTATACTCGACCTTGCCATTTCACTTCTTTCTCCAGTTCTTCAGCTACCTGAAGGCAGATCCCGTCATCATGCATAGCGCCAATCAGTTGAACTCCTACAGGAATGTTGTTGTATTTTTCGACGGGCACTGATGCTGATGGTAACCCCAGGAGATTAACCAGATACAAAAAGCGTTGGGCGTGCATCATTTGCGGTATCTTTTCGGGAAATCGGAAATCCTCGTCATTGAGGAAGGGTTTCTGAGCGGATACCGGGAGTAGAAATGCATCAATATCTTCAAACATCTGACTCCAGATACGTTGCAGTCGAGTCCGCTGATTCATTGCTTCGAGGAAATCCTTTAGGTTCAGTTCACGATAGCAGCTGGTATAGGCTTCAAAAACCCGGATAACTTCCTTGCTACCAATCTGATGAATGGTTTCTCCACTAAGTACTCCTGTTTCGGTGAATAGCAGTTCTCCCCAGGTGTTTACCGCATCCAAAGCGCTCGGTGGAGGCATTTCGACAAGTTCATGTCCGGCATCGGTTAATGCATCCACCGCTTTTTTAGTTGCATCCGCTACTTCATGGTCTACACCATCTCCGAAAGCGTCGATGAACCAGGCGATTTTCCATGGTGGCTTTTTAGGGCGGCCACTGTTTGGGGCACCGTTCCATAATGGATCAAAGGCGGATTTTCTTGCCATGGATTGCAACCCTAATCTGACGTCGCCAATGCTTCTGGCGATAGGACCTTGCACAGACATAAGTTGGGTAATGGGTGGGCGTTCTGGTCCGCAAGGATTGCCGCTGGCGATTCTCCCCAGAGAGGGACGAATGGTGGCCACCCCACAACAATAGGCTGGGTATCTGAGTGATCCACCGAGATCATTACCATGGGCAATACATCCTATACCGCTTGCAACCGCGGAGGCCGCCGCCCCACTTGATCCACCCGGAGTGATGTCAGGGTGCCAGGGGTTACGAGTCACTCCATAAATGGGGTTTGAGGTAAACCATCTAATTGAAAACTCAGGGGTGTTTGTTCTGCCAATAATAATCGCCCCGTCCTGTTTCAGGTTCTTGATCACCGGCGAGTCTTTGTCTGCGGGCGAATGATTAAGAGCAGGTAGGCCGTTCGATGTGCAGGATCCGATCTGATCCACATTAATTTTTGTAGTGATCGGTACGCCGTATAGTGGAGGAAGTCCACTTTTCTGCCATTGGTCGTCCATTCGACTCGCCTGCTCAAGGCTTTGTTCCACATACGATTCCACCACGGCATTTAGTCCCGGATTGACCGCTTCCATATTTTGTAAGTGAGCTTGGGTGACCTCAACACAACTGACTGTCTTTTCACGGATGTTTTCCGCAGTTTTTTGTGCCGACCAGCTGATTATTTCATTCATGAATACCCCTGTTAGCTCTGAACTCACACTGTTGTTGGAAATAAAAACGTTTCATCATTCAGGTTATGCAAATTTTTCAGCCCTATTTAAGACCAATGAATGAGCGGATGCAACCGGGGACTGGGGTAGAACTGGTTTTCTGGTTAGCAGAATCTGGTGTGGTTACTTTTTTTGGAACACTTAACCCCTTTTCCAGAAACTCTACGTTTATGGGTTCAAGATCAGACATAACACGATTAATTCAAAAAAGGAGAACACCATGAAGTTTCCTATCCAGAGTTTGCTAATTGCGGCGGTTATCTCGATAGTGGGTTGTACCAGTGAGTCAGGAAAAAAACAGCCCCAGATTGCATCTTCCCAGGCAGTGCCTCAACCCCTCGTAAAGCCCGTAGCCACGTCGTTAATGAGGCCCCGAGCAAAAATGGCGGGTACTGCAATGCTATCTACGGCCGTTTCGGCGGTGACAGGAAGACAGGGATCGGTTTCTGCATCCCCTGTTTTTACCCCGGCATTGGAAGCATCCCTGCCGTTGTATTCCGCGAATGCAGAAAAGTACCTGAACTACCCGGATAATCCGGTGAAGTCAGTAATCAGAGAACCTATCTCTACATTTAGTGTGGATGTGGATACTGCGGCCTATAGCAATATCCGCCGCATGTTGGATCGGGAAGGGCGGATGCCTCCGTCGGACGCGATCAGAGTGGAAGAGTTAATCAACTATTTTGACTACGACTATCAAATTCCTGAGGCCCTGGATACGCCGTTTTCGCTGGTTACCGAAATCGCCCCAGCCCCCTGGAACGACCATCGTTATCTACTACAAATTGGCCTTAAGGGATATGAGCCGATTCCTGAAAAACGCCCGAATGCGAATTTAGTATTCCTGGTTGACGTCTCTGGCAGTATGCAGTCAGCGGACAAGCTACCTTTGTTAAAACGTTCTTTGAGCCTGTTAGTGAACCGTATGACAGACCAGGACCAAATTGCTTTGGTAGTCTATGCTGGAGCAGCGGGACTGGTGCTTGATTCCACATCAGTTCAGGAAAAATATAAAATACTTGATGCTATTGAAGGATTAGAGTCTGGTGGTAGCACCAATGGTGGGGCGGGAATTCAGCTTGCTTACGACATCGCGGCACAAAACTACATTGAATCTGGCATCAACCGTGTGATCATTGCCAGCGATGGCGATATGAATGTGGGGCTGACGGACCATGGCGAATTAATTGAACTTGTTGAACGAAAACGGTAATCTGGTATTGCGTTGACAACCCTGGGGTTTGGCGCGGGAAACTATAACTATGCGTTGATGGAGCAGTTGGCGGATGTGGGAAACGGGAACGCCGCTTACATCGATTTAATTTCAGAGGCGCAAAAGGTTTTGGTGAATGAAATGAATTCAACATTATTAACCATTGCCAAAGATGTCAAAATTCAGATCGAATTTAATCCAAATCAGATTCTGGAGTATCGATTGATCGGGTATGAAAATCGCATGTTGAATCAGGAAGACTTTAAGAATGACAAGGTTGATGCAGGGGATATTGGGGCGGGGCATACGGTGACGGCATTTTATGAAATCACTCCCGCAGGCAGCGATTATGGTTTGTTGCCTCAATCCCGTTATGAAGCAAAACCACAATCCCGGAATTCCTACCAAAATGAAATTGCATTTATTCGTCTTCGGTTTAAGCAGCCAGATGGGAAGGCGAGTCGGGAAATTATCCACCCGGTTACCGTTAAGGAAATGAAACCTGAATTATCCATGGCCACGGATGATTTCCGCTTCGCGAGTGCCGTTGCGGGATTTGGGCAATTATTGAAAAATGGGAAGCACATGGGTGACTGGAATTTGGAGCAGGCCATAGAGTTAGCTAGAAATGCAAGAGGAGAGGATTCCCATGGTTATCGTAGTGGATTTATCCGTCTTGCTGAACTGGCGAATTCCATTGGCACGCTTTAGCGTATTGGCCCGGTTCATCTGTTTGGTTCATCGATTTGGCTCATCTATTTGATTCGGCGATTTGATTTATCCATTCAGTTGACTGATGTGGCATATTAATTAGGCATTCCAGTGTAGTGAAAATCCCTTTTTCCCAATTAAGGAGTGATGAGTCGTTGATGCTAGGTTATCAGCGTGGAGACGCTGGAGCTTTCGATGTTCTCTATCAACGTCATAAAAATTCGCTGTTTAATTATCCTACAATAGTTGTCAAAATAAAACCCTGGTGGAGGATCTCGCCCACGATGTTTGGCTCTCTGTTATTCGACGGGCAGAAGCTTACCACCCCAGTGCTGCGTTTCGCACTTATCTGTATCGCATTGCCTGGAACCGGTTAATTGATCATTGGCGTAAGCATGCCAATGAATTTTCTGATCATCAATTTGATGAATCAATTCACAGCACCACAGAGGATGATTGGTGCCAGAGTGAATCATCATTGGTGATGGATGAGATCCGCAGCGCTATTGGGAAGCTCCCAATGGACCAACGAACAGCATTTTTACTAAAAGAAGAGGGGTTTTCTCAAAAGGAGATTGCGGACATCACTGACACAAAACCAGAAACGGTAAAAAGTCGGTTGCGCTACGCAAACCAGGCGCTACGTAAATTTATCGAGGCCATGGTATGAAAAGCAGTCCATCAGAGTTATATCATAAATTACCCAAAGCTGATTCTCCGGATCATTTGGACCATCGTATCCTTGCCACAGCCCAACAGTTTGCTCCCCATGGATCGACGCCGAGGGTAAGGCGGTGGTTAGTGAGCTGGCTACCTATTACCACAATGGCGTGTGTGATTGGTCTGACCGTTATGATTGTGCAACCTGGTTTTGAGGCCACGAGACAACAGGAGGTTGACTCAGCCCCACCGCTAATATCCGCTCAGTCCGGGAGCATACCATCGGTGGAAACGGAGTTGATGCAAGACAGGGTGGGGCGCTCCTATCGGGGGGCGGATTCTAGCGAAATCATGGCAGTGGATCAGGTCAATCAACAGCCCGTTGCATCTGTCCTGTCAACACAGTCGAAGCCGTTACCTTCAATGGCAATGGCCGAGTCCGCCGCTACATCAACAATGCGCGCCAAAAAGTCACCTGCTCCTGGTAAGTTTCCTCAGCAATTCGATGCACTAAATAGTGTTGAGGTACTACTGACCCATGGGGAAGTCAGGCTGGCGAATGCAGTGATTCAGCATTTCCTAAAAATGTGTCCAACCTGCCAATTGCCGGAGTCGCTTCCCCATTTCATGCCAGGAGGGCAGACTAGAGAAGTCGGGCCAAAGAGGTGAGACTTCAGTGAGTTAACCCATGGCTGTGGGCAGCCAAAGAGTGAGGGTAGGAATAAAAATGAGCAATAGTAAGCGGATAATGTCGGCAATCCAGAAAGGGGTCACGCCTTTGAAAATGGTGCCGAGGGAAACGTCCTTAAGGACTCCTCGTAAGACGAATACATTTAATCCAATAGGAGGTGTAATCAAGCTAATTTCGGTAATAACCACTACCACGATCCCAAACCAGATGAGAACCATTTCGGGATCCACGGCGCCACCGAAATCCAGCGTTAGAACCAGTGGATAAAACACGGGAACTGTTAACAGAATCATCGATAGGCTTTCGAGCACACAACCGAGCACTACGTAGATTAATACGATAGCGAGGATAACGAAAATGGGTGTCATCTCGAGTTCACTAACCCAATGGCTCAGCTCATCGGGTAGCCCAGCGATATTGATGTAGTTTGAGAAAATCAATGCTCCAATGAGTACCATGAACAGCATGGAAGTGGTACGCACACTATCAATCAATATGTCATATAGCACTGCCCAGTTTAATTTTTTCCTTAATAGGGCGAACAGGAAGGCGCCGGATGCGCCGATGCCAGCGGCTTCGGTGGGGGTGAAAATACCCCCATAGATACCACCAATGACCAGTATAAATAAGGCGATGACGCCCCAGATATTTTTTAATGAATCAAATCTGATTTTCCAACTACTGAGTTCGGCGGGTGGGCCGGCATTTGGATTCATCATGACCGAGGCTTTGACCGCAACCATGTATAAAATAACTCCCATCAAGCCCGGTACGATCCCGGCAATAAATAGCTTTCCAATGTCGGATTCGGTCATGATTCCATAAATGACGAGTATAACGCTTGGGGGAATCAGGATGCCGAGGGTGCCTCCGGCCGCGATGGCTCCGGTAGCCAGCGAATCCGCATAGCCGTATTTTCTCATGGGTGGCATGGCTACCTTGGACATGGTTGCAGCAGTAGCAAGGGATGAACCGCATACCGCACTAAACCCACCGCAGGCAACGATGGTAGACATCGCCAAACCTCCGCGACGATGTCCCAGGAATGCATGGGATGTGCGATAGAGGTCGTCTGAGAGTCCAGCTCTGGAAACGAAATTCCCCATTAATACGAATAAAGGTACCACGGATAAACCGTAGGAGAGGCCAGTTTCATAGGTGACCGTGGCAATCATGTAGAAAGCAGGGTTCCATCCGATGGCCAACCCGAAACCAAAAAACCCAACCAGTCCCATGGCGAATGCAATGGGCAGTCTCAGGGCAATGAGAAATAATAAAATGGCGAACGCAATCAGGGATTCAAGCATAACAATGTCTGTTTTGATTAAGCGTTTGGAATGTGTTCAGAGGGCGATATACGGTCGGATTTTACTCGCCGCAGCAGCAGTATCAGAAATATCAGCACGGTGATAGCCAAAGCAAACGAAGCGAGGGGAAAAACGGGTGCCAAAGGAAGCTCCAGCACCGAGGTAATGTCGCCGTAACCCTGGGACTCACGAGCCTTTAGCCACATCCGCCATGCCAGTACACCAACACAAACATTGCATGCGATCAATATCACGAGATCTTGCCATCGGCGCCAGGAACCCGGAATAAACTTATCAAACAGATCCACGCTAACGTGTTCATTTTCCATGGTTACCAGCGGCAGTCCGCAGAAAATCAGGCTTGCCAGAAGTAATTCAGTAACCTCAAATCCTCCAGGTATGGGGGCGTTAAACCAGTAACGCAGGATGACATCGATGAAGGTCAAACTCATCATGGCAAATAACAGTACCGCAGCAAAGCCACCAAACAGGCCTTTTAGCCAACGTTCCCAGAGTGGTGGTGTGGTTGGATTTATCATGGCATTAAATATCTGAGCTGATTGTGCCACCTTTGGAAGACCAAAAGCGGAGCGATCATCGGGACTAGTCGTAGACTTTGATCGTCTGGTTTAGCCGTTGGAATTAACCAGACGGCATCCCTTTTTGTTCTTGAAATTCTGTTCTTGAATAATTGGCCGCCGAGGCTGAGCCATCAGCGGCCAATGTAACGGGCCTGTCTGTTATTCCATCGAGGCTACTTCTGCTCGCAGGTCTTTCATTACCTGGGCACCGTCAATTCCCTTGGCATTAACCTCAGAAATCCAGTTTGCTTCGATGTGGGCGACAGCCGATTTAATCTCCTGAACGAATTCATCGGAGGCAGTAATTACTTCAACCCCATCTGCTTTCATGGCCTCAACGCCTGCTTTATCCGCCTCATCCCAGGCTTTGCCAGCGAGCTGTGCGAAGTTTTCACCGGAAGCGCGCATTACCCCAGCCTGATCAGTTTCTGACAACGAATCAAATTTTCCGGGATTCATGACGAGGAAAAAGCTGGTGTTATACATGCCGCCAGGCACGATGGTCGCGTGACGAACCAGTTTGGTAAGTTTGAAAGACTTGATGGATTCCTGCGGAAAAAACACGCCGTCAGCTACGCCGTTTGACATTAACTCATAGGATTTTGGAGCGGGCTTTAAAAGCGCAGTTACGCCCATTGCTTTAGCCGCGTCGTTAACTACGCCACCGCCAACACGAATTTTTAACCCTTCAAAATCGGCGAGACTGTTGACAGCATGTTTTGCATTAAAAATGGATCCTGGCCCGTGAGACATGACCCCTAACAATTTGGTTCCTTCATGTTCATTTGCACTCGCAAGATGTTTCTCGTGAATTCTCCAGTAAGCCACGGACATGGCTTCTGCGGTGTTACCAAGAAAAGGTAGCTCAATGGCTTTCGTCAATAGAAATCGACCTGGTTGATAACCGTGTACGCCATAGGTAATGTCAGCCACGCCATCTTTTGCAAGATCAAAATGTGCAGGTGGAGCACCCAGGGCTTTTGACAGAATTCGAATTTTTACATTACCGTTGGTCTCGCTCTCTACTGCTTCCGCCCAGGGTTTGATCATATTCGCAACGATGGGATGGCTGGGTGGGAGCCAGGAGGAGAGGGTTAACGTCGTCTCTGCCAAGGCGGCAGGTGCAGCACTCAAAAGCGTAGCGCATAGTGAGGACACCAGGGAAATTTTAGTAATTGTCTTCATTAGGTTTCCTTTGATTTGTTTAAATTTTTATGTAGGTGACTCTTATTGTCGCGCAATGTTTTTCCGCTTTGGGTTTTCATTACTGACTTTCTCATTACCTGGCAGGGATAATACAACACTTGCGACCTTTGTGGACCAGGTTTAAGTGGATATGGCCCAAGATTGGAAGGGCAGGGTTTGGAAGACCGAGTTTGGAGATGACATTGCCTGATTGTGACCTTAGAATCGCAGGATGGTCACGCATTCATTTAATCAACACTGGATAAACGCATTTTGCACTGTTTTCAAGCTGTGCAAGGCATCCGCTACCGAGTCTATTGTCGTGCTCACTGAGCAAGGTGCTAGGACCGATAATTCCCAGCTAGCGCAACTGGCTTTGAATCAAATGGGTATGAATTTTCGCTTGCTGGAATTGCCATGCCCTATGGTGCCATCGGGGCCAATTATTCGTTCTACGGGCGCGTCCATGGCATTGAAAGGACAGATTAGTGCGGTTAATCAATTATGCGAGTCGGACTTTATTATTGACCTCACAATCGAAGGGTTGATGCATGCTGAGGAGACAGGTCGCATTCTGTCCAGTGGCGCTAGAATTCTTAATGTTTCCAATGAGCATCCCGAAACCCTTGTGCGAATGTTGCCGATATCTGCGGATAAGGAAATAACGAAAACAGCGGTTGCCCAGTGCCGATCAGCAAAGAACATGGGAGTGAGATCGCGCGCGGGTTCAGATCTCAATATCGATTTGGACGGAGCGGCTTGTGTGGGAGTTTGGGGATGGACGGATCGCCCAGGTACACTGGCTCATTGGCCAGCGGGGTTGGTTGTCTGTTTCCCGGCAGCAAAGTCTGTTAACGGAACTCTTGTTATGGCTCCAGGAGATATGAATCTAACGTTCAAGCGGTATCTTGAAACGGCAATTACGCTAACCATTGAAGATGACTTTATCGTGGAGGTTGCCGGTGACGGGGTTGATGCTGCGCTAATGCGTGAATACCTAAAAGGTTTCAACGAGCCGGAGGCTTATGCAACCAGCCATGTGGGCTGGGGACTGAATCCAAGAGCCAGATACGAAGCGCTAACCATGTATGACAAAAGGGATACCAATGGTACTGAACTTCGGGCTCTGGCAGGTAATTTCCTTTACTCGACGGGTTCGAATAAGTTCGCCAAACGATTCACCAGGGGGCATTTTGACCTACCCATATTGAATTGTGATATTCGCCTCGATAGGGCGCTGGTGGTTGAAGAAGGGCGGGTTGTGGAATGAGTTTTATCGCTGGTATTGAATACCTCGAATACACTTGCCGCGGTGCCGATCCAGCAAAAGGAACGGTGGTTTGTTTGCATGGCATTGGTGGTGATCACAAGAGCTTTGAACCCCAGTGTGAGGCGCTATCCGATGAATATCGAATGCTCGCATGGAATATGCCGGGTTATCGTGGATCAACCCCATTGGAATCACTCGATTTTTCAGCGTTAGGTCATTGTTTTATTGAGTGGATTGATCAATTAGCTTTCGACTCGGTCCACCTTATGGGGCAGTCAATTGGGGGGATGCTTGCCCAATGGATTGCATTCCATTTCCCCGACCGGGTTCGGTCCCTGGTGCTCATTGCAACTACGTCGACGTTTGGCGGTCGGGATGATGAGTTTAAGAATAAATTTCTGGAAGCACGACTAGCTCCCTTGGATAATGGCGAAACCATGTCGGACCTTGCCACCCGTTTTGTGCCTGAAATTGTGGGTTCGAATGCACCGTTGTCAGCCGTTGAGGCAGCCATTGCTTCGATGGCCGCCGTGCCCGAGGCCACATATCGAAAAATCATGGGTTGCCTTGGTGACCTTCAATATGCGAGAGCAATGGCCGCAGCATCAAAGTGGAATATGCCTGATCGCGGGGTCCGAGGACTCCAATGCGCCAGCGCGGACCATGGAAAAGATGGCATTGCTGCGATTACCCAATGAGTCCGATGAATTCGCGACGAATGAATTTTACGAATACCACTGTATTGAAGGAGCTGGCCATCTTGTGAATCTTGAGCAAGCTGAAGCTTGCAATACCATTATTCGCCGTTTTCTTTCGAAAAAATAGTTATCCAGGTACCAATCTGAGTCATATAAAATGGAAGACACTGCAATATTTGATCCGAAATCATGGCAATTGGATGATGTCCAGAGCAATCTCTGTCGCAAAGTGCGGAATCTGGCAGCAACCCAATTTGCTTCTAGAGCCTCCGGGTATGACAGGGCGGCAGCATTTCCCACAGAAAACTATCAGGATCTGCATCAGTCCGGTCTGTTAGGTGTGTGTATCCCCAGGGAACATGGAGGGTTGGGGGCCGACCTAAAAACCTATATGTTGATGGCCAGCGAAATTGGCCGGTACTGTGGCGCTACTGCACTCACGTTTAATATGCATGTGAGCTCCTGCCTCTGGACCGGAGTGTTGGCAGATGGACTGGATCTTGATCCATCTATCCGCTCTGAGTTAGAACAGACACGGCAGATTCATTATGATCGAATCATCAGGGATGGTGCTATTTACGCCCAACCTTTTTCCGAGGGTGGCGCTGCCGCGGCTGGAAAAAAGGCGTTTGGGACCACTGCCCTGAAAGTGGATGATGGATGGGTTGTTAATGGCAAAAAAATCTTCGCTTCGCTATCGGGACATGCGAATTACTATGGCGCACTTTGTACAGAGATAGAGACTGTTTCTTCAGAACTATCCCGGCGCAATACCATGTATCTGGCTATTCCGGCTGACGCACAAGGCGTCAGTGTAGAGGGGGAATGGGATCCACTCGGGATGAGAGGAACGGTGTCCCGGACCCTGATTTTTAAGGATGTTCACGTTCCTCATAGTGCTCAACTCATGCCACGAGGGGTTTATTTCAAGGCTGCTAGCCAATGGCCCCATATGTTCATGACGTTAACTCCCAGCTATATGGGAATTGCCCAGGCCGCCTATGATTTTACAGTTTGTTATTTGCGGGGCGAGATGCCAGGAACACCACCGGTTAAACGACGAATGTATCCCACCAAACAGCTTGCAGTGGCTCAGATGCGGGTGATGCTTGAACAAACAAAATCGCTGTGGTTTCAAAGTATTTCAGAGGCGAAGCCTAATCCAGATAGGGAGTCTCTCATTAGAGCCTGGACCGCTCAATATTCTGTGATGGAAAATGCCAATGAAATTGCGCAGTTGGCGATCAGAACCTGCGGTGGACAAGCTATGCTGCGGTCCCTGGCGCTGGAGAGGCTTTATCGGGATAGCCGATGTGGGGCACTAATGTTGCCCTGGACTGCCGAGCTTTGTCTCGACATGATTGGCCGTGCTGCGTTGTATGAACCTGGAGAGACCGAAGACGACGACTGATGAATATTGCTCAGTGGGTGCGATCCCAGGCGAGATTTTTACCCGATAAGACGGCGATTATTTTCGAACCTGGCGCTGCTGGAATAGGCAGTATGATGGAGCCCGAAAAACGATATCGTCTGACCTATGCGGAGCTTGATAATCGGGTTTCAGCAACAGTTGGGTTATTACAGAACCATTTCAAACTTCGCAAAGGGGAACGTATCTCATGGCTGGGACTGAACCATCCTGACATGTTTGTGTTATTACTCGCTGCGGCACGTTTGGGGGTGGTGGTTGTGCCTTTGAGTTGGCGCCTTTCCGTGGAAGAACTTTCCTATATCGTCACTGATTGTGAGCCGAAGGTGCTTTTTCATGATCAGCATGAGTCAGAAAAAGCGCTAGCCTTGTCGAGATTGTGCGAGGAGTTTACAGGGCCGATCTGTGTCTCGTTGGACGATGAATCATCCGGATCCGGATTCAATCGGCTTCTCGAAGAAGTTCTTCATGGTGGTGAAAAAGTCAGGGGTAATGGGGATATTTCGGTTGAGGTGAATGACAATGACCCTTATTTGATCGTTTACACCTCAGGGACTACCGGTCGGCCGAAAGGAGCCGTTCTCCCCCATCGAGCCATGGTATGCAACGCTCTGATGAGTCAGCATATGTATGACCTCAATAACAATGAGGTGGTTTTGAATGTGTTGCCTCTGTTCCATGTTGGTGGAATTAACATTCAGCCTTTACCTGCGTTAATGTTTGGTGCCACCCTGGTTTTGCATCAGCAATTTCATCCTGTTGGCAGTATGAAAGCGATACAGGTTCATGGTGTGTCGCTGATCAACACAGTGCCCACAATTTTACAGGCCATGCAGAATACGGCGGAGTGGCAGACTGACGATTTGCGAAGCCTGAAGTCAATTTCAATCGGCTCCACAGATGTTCCCCGGTCTTTGATAGACACAGTTCATGAGAAAGGCCTCCCACTGGTCCAGGTTTATGGGGCCACTGAAACGGGGCCAATTGCGATCTATCAACGACCGGAAGAATCAGTCGCTACCGTAGTCAGTATTGGGCGAGTAGGACTTTTATGTGAGGTAATGCTAGTTGATTCCAGCGGGAGAGAAGTGGGCGTTGATGTTCCGGGAGAGATTTGCATAAGGGGAGATAACATTCTCAGCAATTATTGGCGAAATGACATAGCCACCAAACAGGTGCTTAATGATGGGTGGTTTCGCACCGGTGACGTGGCCCATGTCGACGGGAACGGTAACTATTGGTTTGATGATCGCCTTAAACACGTCATCATTTCTGGGGGGGAGAATATTTACCCAGCAGAAATAGAAAGGGTGATCGCGGCCATTGATGGTGTTGAAGCAGTTGCGGTGGTCGGACGAAAAAGCAGCAAATGGGGAGAAATTCCCGTTGCGGCGGTGGTCACAAATGTCCAGGAAGAAAACGGTATGGAGTTCATGAAAGCGACTATCCAGCGGCGATGTGAGGTGTCTCTGGGGAAATTCAAATTGCCAAAGAAAGTCTTTTTCGTCGAAGCATTGCCGAGAAATGCCATGGGGAAGGTGATTGTCGGTGAGGTGAGAAAACTGGTGTGTGACGATCAGTAATGAAGCGTATCCGGTTTGTAAGAACGCATTGTATGAAACCCGATTTAATGGACCTGAGATAATATTTGGACTTCTGTTTCGATAAGGCCTGATCAGAAAGGCCTGGTCAGGATATTAACAGGAGATAATTCTATTTGTCTGATCTATTTGTCGGAAATTGGTGTCCAGGACCCCAAGAACTACTCGCGGGTATCTTTATTAATCAAAAAACTTAACGGGAATATGGTTTCAGCTCCCACTCGCTCCATTTTGTATTTACTTTTACTGCTCTAACGATGACGACGACTCAAGACTCTTGCCGCTTCTGCAACCCCAGTTCGGACCGAATGATGATCGAAGGTGAATTCGGATTCGCTTCCTGGGATCGTCACCCGGTCAATAAAGGCCACTTCCTGGTTATCCCCTATCGGCATTTTGCCAAGTACTTCGACATTAACGAGATGGAAAGGAATGAACTATGGACATTGGTAGAGCAGGGGCAAAAGATTGTGGAAGACAAATACCAGCCAGATGGATATAACATCGGCATTAACGTAGGTCATTGGGCCGGCCAGTCTATTCATCATCTGCATATTCATGTTATCCCCCGATATCAGGGTGATGTCGAAAACCCCAAAGGCGGCGTAAGGGGTGTAGTCCCCGCAAGAAAAAATTACTGATGCACATCTGGTCCATTTGACATAGATATATATGTTGATAATGTACAATCATGTTTGATTGGAGAAAGACTGTTGGGTTTCAGTGGGATGCAGGGAATGCCCGAAAGGGTTTTGAAAAATATGATGCGAGCCAACTTGAAGCTGAACAACTATTTCTCAATCAACCAGTGAAGGTAAAATTATTTTTGAATGAGTGGGGTTCATAAATTGGGTTATGTTCTATATGGTAGTCGGCGATCTGGCTCACTGGTGGTAGAGCTGGCACTCTCAGAAATCGGAGTGAGCTACGAAATTCGGGATATCGATTTGGATGATGGCGCGCAGCGTGACGAATCTTATGCGGCCATTAATCCACAACGTAAAATACCCACTCTGATAACACCATCTGGTGAAACTCTAACGGAATCGGTGGCAATTCTCTTAACTCTCGATGAGCGCCATTCCCAAGCAGATCTACTGCCACCGCCAGGATCTACAGAGCGGGCGAAAGCGCTTCGAACATTGCTCTTTGTCGCAACAGAACTTTACCCCATAGTGGAAATCAGTGACTATCCTGAGCGTTTCGCACCGACATCAGATAGTGCTCCTGCGGTGCGTGAAGTCGCTCGAGCGATCTGGCGAGAGCGATGGTTGCTAGTTGAACGCAGTATTGGAGGAGACCCTTTTCTGCTTCCTTGGGGCTTCTGCTTAAGTGATCTTTATATTGCTGTTGTAAGTCGCTGGGCACAGCAAGATAGTTGGCGCTCGGAGAATGCCCCAAAGATAGAGAGGCTAACTGCAGCCGTAGCGTCCAGATCTGCCACGGCTCCTGTATGGAACCGACATAATCCGGAATCTCTACCTAAGCGTTTTAGCTAATGGTGTCTCGGTGCCCTGATGTCATCCCGGATTAGCTAAAACACCCTATTCATATATTTTTATCGGCTTGCCAATAACAGTCAATATCGTTCTGGCGCTTATGCCTGGAGTACCTGACACAATTGCAGCGCAAGCCAGCTCACTCCATGATGAATTCCGGAGTTCAATTGGTACATCAACCTAGTAGGTACTAATCTTTGAAATTTTCATCAAAGAATTATTTATCCAGGTCAAACCTGGAAACCCAAAATGCAAAGGGAGAATTAATCCGAAATTTTTCATATGCATTTATCCAGTGACTAACTTCTTGATGTTCCTTTAGGAAAGGATAGGTTTGAAACGACTCTATTTTTCAAGCAACCCCAATGCCCACTATCGCCCAGGTCAGAAACCCGGGGACAGTATTCTATTAGGGCGCATCACCCACGGCTATCTTACCGTCAGGAGTGGGTTTATACGTGAAAAGATATTGTTTCCGGGAAGCCACCACAGACTGTACTAGTCACCTGTCAGGAGTTAGGGGGTTAGGGGTTAGGTTCTGATTCGGTATTTTCACTAGTTCGAGACTCTCTGTGGAACACATACATGCCTGATGCGACGATGATGCCGACGCCTACCCAGGTGATGGGGTCGGGAAAGTCATTGAATAGAATGAGTCCAAGGAGGGTTGCCCCGATAATTTCAACGTACTGAAAAGGTGCGAGGATGGAGACTGGTGCCCGTTGGTAGGCGAAGGCGACGAGTAGGTGGCCGATGGTTGCAATCAGGCCAAGAAGTACGAGTAGCCCCCATTCAGATTGGGTTGGGTACGCCAGCGAAAGGATAGAGACGCCGCCAGTATCTCCGATGATTAGGGCCAGACCCATTACCAGAAACCCGGAAACTCCGGTCAAAAACTGCATCCGAAACGGGTGTTCCTGATGGGCGAGCCTGCGGGTCAATATAATGTAAAACGAAAAACAAACCGCGGCAAAAACGGGGTAAAAAACCACGAAACCCACTTCCTGAAAAGCGGGTCGAATGATGATCATTGCACCGATGAAGCCAAAACATATCGCAGCAATCCGACGCCAGCGGATGATTTCTCCAAGAAAGAACACGGAAAGTAGGGTTACCAGTAGGGGCTCAATGAAGAATATGGAGATTGCGTCGGCGATAGGAAGGTACTTTAGACCGGCGAAAAACAATAGCGTGGTAAAAGCGATTAAGGCACCTCTTGCTAAATGTAGCTTTAATAAAGGCCCAAACCATTGGCCCTGGGTTCGAATCACAAAGGGAGCCATAAAAATAATCTGGAAAAGAAAACGGCTCCAGGCAATTTGCCCGGCGGAGACGCTGCCGGATAGCCATTTCGCAATGGCATCGATACCCGGCAGCAATAGCATTGCAATAATCACCAGTACCATGGCTTTTGCGGTTTGATTGGATTTCAATGATTGTTCTCGAAATGGGTGGCCATTAGCCATGCTGAGGCAGATAACCAATCCGGTTGCGTTAATCTTCCCGATGGTGGGGCCTATGATGAGGTCTATGGCTGGGTGGAGGATCGTAGATCATAGACCAGGGGTTGCTAACGTTTGTCTGAGTGGGGGAGTAAGTGAGAGGGCCAGTGAGGCTGTTTTTCTCCTGATAAGCCGCTATGGAGACGATGGTCGTTCTATTGAGAAGAGCTGTAAGAATAACCCCAAGGATGTCACGAATGGCAAATCTCAACATAACCCCCCGGTATTTTCAAAAGAGTCGACTGGCGTTGAACACATACTGGCTTAAATTGGCATCTTCATCAACTCAGCAATTTCCAGGGAACCGCCGATCTCTAAAAACGGACACGCCTTGCCCATTTCGAGTACTTCCTCCATGGTGTTCGCCTGAACAATGGTGTACCCGGACATGGAAGTGGTACTGCCTTCGGTTACGCTGCCATCCGGGTTCACCGTCGTTGGATTCTTCAGCGGGGCGGCGGGTACCAGCACTGCTTCCCCAAGGGAAGATAACCAGTTTCGATATTTTTCAAAGTGGGCTTTACCTTCTTCCGGTGTGGCTGGTTGGTCGCCGCCAAGATAGCTCATCATGTATCGGTTCATCATTATTTCTCGCAATAAGTTTCTAGCCGTGAATGTATACTAAAACTGGTTAATAAATGTCCAGTCGTTCCGGTTTTTCTCTTTGCTTTTCCAGCAGGGAGTCTGCAAGTTTACGGGCCTGAGCCAATTGGTCGATGATTAGTTCGGAATATTGGGCATGACTCGCCTCCCGAAATGCGTCGCTGACTGCGTCCAGTTCTTCTACCGCCTTAATTGCGGCTTCGTAGTCCTCTGTGACTTCTGCTAGGGTTCTTCGGGCGACGCCAAGATTGGCGGTGGTCATTGACCAAGACATCGGTGATCTTTCCCTGGTCCATTCTTTTAGCGCGTGTTGATAGGCGATGATGGCTTTTTCCAGTGTCTCCGCATTAGATTCTTTTTCAGCGAGTTTTTGCAATGCTGCGCCAAGATTATTCTGAATCATTGCCCATTCCACAGGATGCTGTTCCCTGGATCTTTCCGACAGGGCGCTACTGTATGCCGCCACGGATTGCTCTAGCGTCCTGGGGCCTTTACGATGTTCCCCTAACAGTCGTAAGCCAGTACCGAGATTATTCATTGCAGAGGCCCAATCCAGCGGCGTTTTGTCTCGGGTCCATTCTTCAAGCACCTCCTTGTAAGTATCTACGGCTCGCTTGAGCATTTGGGTGTTCTTATCTTTTTGTCCAATTGACTGAAGAACCGCCGCGAGGTTATTTTTGGTTGTGGCCCATTCATGGGGTGAAGTTTCGCGAGTCCTCACCTCAAGGGCGCTTTCGAATGCGGTGATACATTGTGTCAGCATCTGTTCGTCTCTTTGACGATGTCCTAATATGCCTAAAGCCGTACCGAGGCTGTTTTGAGCCTCACCCCACAGCAGAGGGGCCGTTCGGCGATCCCGAACCTGAAGAGATTCCCGTAGGGTTAAAATGGCATTTTCCAGATTACGGGTGCCACTTTGTCGTTGGCCCAAAATTCCCTGTACGTTGCCGAGTTGTTGTTTGGTCGTTGCCCAATTATCCGGTTGGGTCTCCTTCGGAGCCAGAGTCAGGATATCGTTTTCAAGCATGTTGGCGGCGCGATCCAAAGCGTGGTTTACGCCGAAGTCTCGGCCAAGGTCTTCCAGGATACCGGCTTTACGTATTTGATAATGCCACTGTTGGTTTTTGTCAATGGATTCCGTGAGTGCTGCCATTTCATAGTTTTCAACGGCGATCTGGTGGTTTTGATCGAGCGCCGCTGCCAGTGCCCTGGATGCCCTGATTTGAGCGATGATGTGGGGAGGAAGATCGGATTTAGCGGCGTGGTCTGCCGCCGATTCCAGTGCATGGTTTACGACTTCCAGCGACAAAGGGGCTTGTACTGCCAGGGCGGACCTTCCTTGCAATAAGCTGGCGTGAACATCGGTGCTATGCTCTGTTTTTGTTATGTGTTCAGAGACATTAACCCGGAGTTCCTGAAGTCGAGAATGCGCCTGGCGGATGATTGAAGGAATCTGTTGTTTGGCGGCTTTCTTACGGTTAATGGGTAGTAATAGCTGGGTTAAATCAGTTTTCTCCGCACCCAATAATTCACATAACGAGTCGACCAGAGAGCGTTTACCAGCGTCAGTCGTTGAAGATTGTGTCATGGTGATGTCTGTTTGATTAGATAAGGGTTGATGAAAATTGGTATGTTGGTAACGAGCCAGTGCTGGGTGGGTGATGAGCCAGTTTGAGCTGTTATTGCCTCGTTCGTCGATAGAAACGAAAGCTGGAAGATTCGGTCACTGGTATTTCATCTTCTGAAGCTGAGTATATCTCTACCACTAGTCGATTGCCCGCATTGGCGCAGCGGAGGCGGACAATGCAGAATGAGAAAAGCGCCTGCAGTTTGTCACCGCAGACGCTTTCCCTTTACGTCGGTTTACCAACAAAAAGCGAAGCGGCTAATTATATTGCCCCTTCGTCAATTTGTTTTGTCTAGTCGACAATATGATAAACAGGCGCTTTTTCCATCTCCCACTCCCCAGATTCTGGGTCGCGACGAGAAAGAGTTAATGCATGCCAGTTTTCATCATCAAGTTGCATATGGTCACCGCGATAGTAGTAACCAGGCCAACGGGTTTCCTTACGGAATAAGGTGTGTTGGACCACGCACTCGGAAGCGATAGCCCGGTGTTTAAGTTCCCATGCCCGTTGGAGTTGATGTAAATCTTCAGCACCAATGTGTTCAAGATCTTCGTGCAGCGTAGCAAGAAGCTCAAGACCTCTAAGCAGAAGCGGTTCGTTAGTCATGTAATTCACTGACGTACCACCTGCGTATTCGTCCATGATTTTCTCGAGACGTTGAAGGCCCTGGATAGGTAACAGGTAGCTTGGAGAAACGGTTCCACCAGTGATTTCATTACGTCCAATGGTGTAGTTTTCCATGGGCTGGAAAATGATTTTCTTGAATTTCTCAGTTTGTTCTTCAGAAACCTTTATTTTATCCTTGCCCAGATCGCGAACGTATTTAACCGCTGCTTTTGCCGCAAGACGACCTTCAGTGAATGAACCCGAAGAGAAAGCATGAGCAGTCCCGCCGAGTGCGTCACCTGCTCCGAATAGACCGTCAACGGTCATCATTCGGTTATATCCCCATTGATACTCATCAGGAGAAATATCTTCAGGGCCGCTGGCCCAGGCACCAGAACAGGTTGCATGGGAACCCATTACATAGGGTTCGGATGTTGTCAGTTCGGGGTTAATGTATTTAGGGTCAATGTCCTGAGAAGCCCAAACCACTGCCTGGCCCACTGTCATACCAAGGAAGTTCTCCCAGCCAACGGTTTCTTTGTGTGGGTCCTGGAAAGCTTCTTTGGTTACCATGTGGATCGGGCCGCGACCGGCCTTGGTTTCTTCGATGAAAGCATGATTTCGCAAACAGGTTGGAGTAGGATGATGGTCGATATAGTCACCAACTAACTGTTTGGTTTGATCGTACCACTTGGACTCGTACTCATCGCCATAGGCATTTTGCGTATAGGTTTTCAGGTGGAGAAAATAAGCGCCAACCGGGCCGTAGCCGTCTTTGAAGCGACAAAGTACGATTCGGTTTTCCATCTGGGTCATCTTTGCACCAACCTGAATCGGCAGAGCATAGGCGGATGCACTACTCCAGGGAGCATACCAGGTACGTCCCATGCCTTCACCCACTGAACGTGGTTTAAAAATGTGTGATGCACCACCGGCGCCGATGATGGTCGCTTTGGCACGGAACACATGGTAGTCACCAGTACGGACGTTGAAGCCTACTGCGCCGCCGCAACGATTTGGTTTGCTCTCATCCATTAATAGATGAGTGACCATGATTCGATTGTAAATTTTATCAGCGGATTTACGAGCGGCTTCAGCAACGATGGGCTTGTAGCTTTCGCCATGGATCATGACCTGCCATTTGCCTTCTCTGAGATAGCGGCCTGTGTCGGGATCTTTCATGAAAGGAAGGCCCCATTCGTCGAATTTATGCACGGTGGAGTCAATGTGACGAGCCATATCATAGGCGAGATCTTCACGAACCATGCCCATCAGGTCATTACGTGCATAACGCACATGATCTTCTGGTTGATTCTCGTCCCAACGCATTCCCATGTAACAGTTGATAGCGTAGAGGCCCTGAGCAACCGCACCACTTCGATCAATGTTTGCTTTTTCGGCAACGACGATTTTCATGTCGCGGCTCCAATATCTGGCTTCATAAGCAGCACCAGTGCCACCCATTCCACCGCCAACGACGAGGATATCGCAGTCTTCGTATACTGTATTGATTTTACCCATTAGTAATAAACTCCTTGCTTGAATTTGTCTTTGGATATGGTTGGAAGCCCACCGTCAACTTCAAGCACGTCTGGCTCGTAACATAACAATTGGGAGTCTGTCATTTCCTGGCTCGGCTCAGCTAACTCCGCCAGACGGGGAATTTTCTCTCCCCATGGCTCAGTGGTGATCGGTGAAACAAAATCCTTTTCCCGGCCATCCCGGAACTTGATTTTCCAGGAAATGGTTCCTTTTTCCTCTTCCCGTAATACCCGGACGCTGTGACCCAGTGGCGCAAAATCCGCGTATCCGCGTACGTCGATAGCGTTTTGTGGGCAGGCTTTAACGCAGGAATAACATTCCCAGCACATGTTGGGTTCGATATTTACCGCACGGCGATAGGTTTTATCAATGTGCATGATGTCCGATGGACAGATATCGACACAGTGGCCGCAACCATCGCATCGTGTCATATATACAAAAGTAGGCATTTTAAATTTCTTCTCAGTAATTTAGATAATTAGTCGGTAACCAGCGGACAATTAATAATGGCGCGGTAGGTCACGTTTGATGCCAAGGCCGAATTTGGCAGGCGCATCAGCAGGCGGTGGTAAGTTGTTTCTGGAGCCATCTGCAACAGACACGCGCTTTTCAAAAGCGGCGGCGGGTTTAAAGAACATATGAGCAAATTTAGACCATGGAACACCACCGAACAGTACCATGGTAGACAGAATAAACAGGGTGAACAGGATGGTGCCCCAGACATCGTGGCCGGAAGATTGAACAATAGACCAAAGCAGCGCGAACGTGGTGGTAGCAATGAGGGACAAAACGAACAGATCTGCCTTAATTAGGCGAAATGGTGAATTTCCTTCTGCAGCAACATCAACGCGAATGAAGAACCAGAACCAGTATCCACCCAGACACACAGCAAATGCACCGATATGCCAAAGAGCGGGCCAGATTTGTGGGGTAGACGATCCAGCATTGGGGTATGAAAAGATCATAACGGCAGTACTGACTACGAACAGTATGAATCCGTACATGGTAAGGAGATGGGCGATTCTGCGTTTTGTACTGCAAAACTCCGCAGAAGTCAGGACGTCTTCAGCAACGGTCTTTACGGCGATACCCATTTTCTCTCCGCCGCTGACGGATTTGACACCATTGCTTTTAGCGCGTTTCATATTCTCAAAGAAGTATTTGGCGCTTTTCTTGTGGATAACATCAAAAATGGTGCCGCCAATCACCAAAAGTATCATGATTACGACAAATGTCTGCATGGTACCTGGCGAAATCGACACAGCGAGTTCGGAAAAAGGATTAGTAGTCAACATTATTAATTCATGCTCCTGTATTGATGAAAGATCGGAATTCTTTGTCTGTAACCAGTAAATACTGGCAATTTATCTGTAAATTTGGCGACGGGCGATTATCCACTATGTAAAACGGGGTATCAACTAACCATATTTCATGGGCCACATAAATTATTTTATGCCAGATCATGATTTCCCCTGATGGGCATTTTTTGTGGATGATGTGCGGATAGATCGAATCATACCAATGCCATAAAGTATCGGGTTAAATTGGCAATTTCTTTCTTTTTTGCATGGAAAAACCACTTTTGGCTTCTTAACCGGGGATGATCTTTGGAAATCGGGGTGGTGAAGCATAAAATCTGATCTACCTTAATGGCCGGACCGACAGAGACCAGACCGACAATAACCGGACTGACAGAAGGAAGGTTGTTAACTTACCATGGTTGGAAACATGTAGGGATAATACTTCTCTGTCGCTGTTTTCTATCATCGGTCCGTTAGAATAGTGTCCCAGGATGAACATTAAGAAATAATAAATGACTATGGTAAAGCCTAACAATATCCCTGTTGTTGATTTGTCTTCATTAAACGGGAGCGATAACCAACGACTGGAACTTGCACAGGAACTGAAAGACGTTTGCCATAACGTCGGATTCTTTATTGCCATAAACCACGGAATACCATCCCGGAAAGTTGATCAGGTGTTTGATTGTTGTCACCAGTTTTTTAGGTTACCTGTTGATCAGAAGCGATTGATTGACAAGAGAAACTCTCCTTATTTTCGTGGATGGGAGTCCGAGGGAAGCGAGTACACCAATAACCGACCAGATATTCGTGAACAAATCGATTTATGGACTGAGCATCCGCCAGTTACCGTTGGGTCGCAGCCGGATTGTCTTAAATTATTGGGGCCAAACCAATGGTTGCCCGAAACGATTTTGCCTGGGTTTAAGGCTGTGGTTTCCGATTATATTGATGAAATGAAGGTTCTCGGGGATAAGCTAATGGGAGTGTTGGCCATTAGCCTGGGTTTGCCTGTTGAGCATTTTGATGAGATGTTTGGCAAAACACGCATGAGTCTGGCTAAGCTAATTCATTATCCCGAAACGCCATCTGGAGAATTTGGGGTGAATGCCCACCACGATACAGGGTTCCTAACAATCCTTAATCCTGGCGAGGTGCCAGGTCTGGAAATTCAATTGGTAGACGGATCCTGGATGCCGGTACCTATCGTGAAGGATGGGTTCGTCATTAATCTTGGTGAGATGCTTCAGGCGGTAACTGGCAATTATTATATTGCAACTCCCCACAGAGTGGTGGCTTCTGCAAAACGCTTGTCCATTGGATATTTTCACGGTCCTGCACTTGAGACTTCTATTGAACGGTTACCTCTTTCTCATGAGTATGCCGATGCCGTTGCTGTCAGTCCCCGTCATCGCAATGCGGGTTTTATGGCGCCGATAATGGAAACTCAATCTGGTGTAGGTGATATGAAAGGAACGTTACGGGCGTCTACATTTGGTGAGCAGCTGTGGAACTATTTTTGTCGCAGCTATCCAGATAACGTTCAACGTTTCTATCCTGATTTCCAGGCTCCCGGAGTATCAAAGAAGTAATTTATTCCAGCTCAAGGCCATAAAACACAGGTGTTAAAGTAGAAGAGTAGAACCCAGTCATACCGGGATAAATGGTGGAATTTAAGTGTTGGTTTCTGGACTCAGAGCAGGGAAACAGGGAACCACATATTCACATAATTCAAGAAGTACGTCGTCCACAGGTCGTTTTGAAAACCGCAGATTGAAGGTAACGTGGTTTACACCAATGTGATCTAGTCCTACAAGATGTTCGATCAATCTGTTACGGCCAAGCCGATAACCGAGATGAATGGGGCTTGGGGAAGTGTCCGGGTCGTCAGTCAAATCAATATAAAGAGATTGACAGAAAGGTTTCCAGCCAATCTGTTTTTCCGTCAAAGTGGACTGCCATTGATTAAGCACCGTTTGTTGCTGGGCGACGGGCCTGGGATACATCAACCAACCGTCACTGTATTCTGCAATCCAGTCCAGGGACTGGCGACTGTTGCCGGTTACGAATAAAGGTATGTCACCGCAGTGACTTTTGGGCAATAAATCGATTTGTCCAGAATAGGCAGCATGCTGGTTGTCCCAATTCTTTGGTCGATGAGCCGTTTTTCGAATAAATTGGAATGTCTGCCGAAAGGCCTCGTCCCTTTGTTCAAAAGGAACGTCATATATGGAATATTCAATGGGTCTATCGCCAGACGCGACGCCAAGAATTAATCGCCCCTGGGATAATTGATCCACGGATGCAGCCGCTTTTGCCAAATCCACTGGCCTACGCAGGGGCAGAATAATGGACCCTGTTCCCAGAGCGATGTGAGAGGTATGGGCCGCGACATAACCTAGCCATACCCAAGGGTCATAAATTTGACCAGCGTCGCCAAAAGAAGGATCAAGTACCGGGACATCCCGGGACCAAAGTGCGGCAAAGCCTCCCCGTTCGGCAACACTAGCCATTTCCATTTGGGATTGCATGAATGGGACAGGGCTGGAATAAGCCTCAATAGGAAAAATGGTTCCCAGGGTCAGCTTGTTTTCACTGAAGACTGAGTGGAAACCAGGACCAAAAGTACGATTACTCATCAAGAGGGAAATCAATGCGGAGATGGTTGTCGTCTGGGACCCAAAGATTGATTAATAAAAGTTGAATTTCTGTCAATTCAACGGGTTGATAATCGATGTTTTTTGACGCTAGTAAGCATATGAACTCTTCTGCCCCGGTAGCAGATAAAGCGAAGTGTTCCAGTCCTTTTTCAGTTCTGGATTGAGTTCCGGGTTGAGTCCCAGATTCGGTACTGGGTGTATCATCGACGCCTACCAGATGTACCAGTGCAGAATCTCCTGCGTACATCCATGCTCCAGGGAAGGGGAAGTTAGGTCGATCTCCGCTGTGCAGGTCTAAAACGTCGGTATACCATTTGATCATGGTATTGAGTTGGGTGGTTCGTATGTTAACGTGGTCAAGTTTGTTTATTCTCATGATGCCTATTCGGGTATCTGTAGACAGTGTTTGGGGAGTCGGTTGTCTTTGTTTATTCCTGAATCAGGAAACCTCTGCAAAATAAAAAGCCAGAGGCTAAGCCCGTTGGCTGATATCGCCATTTAAAAAGCGTTTGTGCATCTCCCCATACCCCTGTACCGTTACCTCAAGCAGTTCGAGGTCGTCTGAGCAGCGATTGTATCTGGCGGTCATCAACGGTGGAAGGACAAATGAATCCCCTCTCCCAAGATCATAAGACGAACAGTTTGGGTTGTCATCAATATTCAGAATATTCAGGGACATCCTGCCTTTAGTAATGAACGTAAAATGCACGTCGGTGTTTAGCGTGGAAGAAGGGGGATTGCCTTTTTCGTAGCGGGCTACCTGGACATTAGCAATGCCTCCAGTGCCTTCAGAGACGCCGGTTTCCCGACAAATAAATCCGGGAAGTCGAAACGGTTGCCAATCTGCTTTTTCCGCAATGTGATGCACGAATTTCTGTTGTTGCCATTGCCGATCAGGTGCATGTTCGGCGGTGGGCAATGTCATTTCGTGATCGATGGTAGTGGTATGCATAGCTGGAACACCAATTTCAATCACTTCAATGTCTTCTGATGCAAAACAAACCCGGTGTCGAATCCCCGGAGGTTGTGTCACACAATCGCCCGCATGAAGGTGGATCATTTCGCCCTGATCTTCATAGAGCACATCTACCCATCCCCGATAACAAAAGATGAGCTGGAAGCTCACGGTATGGAAGTGCACCTGGTCTGGAATCGGCCCGCCACCAGGAATCCGAATATGACTGGCGATAACGGCGCCTCCCAAACGGGAAGGAATCAAATCACGATAATGCATATCTGCCCGTCCGACTATCCAGGGGGCCTCGTCATACAGCCGGCGAATCACAAATTCATGGTGAATCTCCATTGGGCCGGGTCCATTGGATTCGATGTTTTCAGTGAGAGCGGTAACTTCCACCACTGTGCCATTGGGCGCGATAAGGTGTGGGTCGCCTTGGGTGAAGCGCTCCAGGTCATCGGTACGAATGCGTATGATACCAGGTGAAACATCGGCATTTTTTTGAATGGTGATTCGTAATCCATGGCCACTCAAACTGGCGCTGACTGGGTCATCCGCTGGGTAAATGGAGTCGAGTCTCATGCCCAGGATTTCGGTGAAAAAATCAAGATCTGCTCGAAGGTCCTGGCTGGGGAGAAGTACTTCTGCAAAAGCGGCAGAATCTTTCATGGGAGTTTCCATGGAAATCTTTTGGAGGATATCGAAGTTTACAGATATTCGAGGGTGCGGAGGGGAAAGCTCGTACCAAATTGGGCTGGTCTGCGCCAATAAAACTTCCACCTTCGATGTTCGTCAGCGAAAATTGATGAGTATGTCAGCTCCCTTTTCGATTAATGCTATTGCCATTTTCATAAACCTGTTCTCTGGTTGGGTTTGCTGCTCTAAGGGTTATCGAAGAGGGTGCTGTTTTTAAAACAGACTGAACAATGTCCCGACCGATAAATACCATGTCATCGTTAACCCGTGCGCCTCCGGCTTTGAATAACTCCCCTGCTTCATGTCTTCAATCTCGTCTCTTTTTATTTTTATACAATTCCATTTGCCTCGGGCAGCCAATGCGTTAAAGGGATTCCATCGCAGCGCTGATACTTTCCCGAAGAATGTCGACGATCCGTTTGGTTTCTTTTTCCTCCAGAATCAAGCAGGGCGATAACACTGCCATGCTGCCCAATGGCCTGACAATTAATCCTCTCTGCTGGGCATGTTTGGCAACCATACCACCGATATTGGTATCCTGATCAAATGCCTCTTTGGTTTGTTTGTCCTTTACAAATTCAATGCCCATCATAAAGTGGCTGCCTCGAACTTCGCCAACGATATCCAGAGCTTCCAGGGTTTTCATGTCAGCCTCAAACAGTGGACCCACTCTCTTTACATGTCCGCAAATATTTTCGTTCTCCAGAATTTTAATGTTTTTCAGGGCAGCAGCACAACAGGCAGGATGTCCGGAGTAGGTCATTCCATGCATAAACATAGCGCCAGGCTCCGATATAACATCAAAAATCCGGTCGCTAATGATGGTCGCTGACATGGGTTGATATCCAGAGGTCAGACCTTTGGCAGAACAGATAAGATCAGGCGGGGGTGCTGGATTTGATTGGCGCAGCCAGACCGTCTATTGCGGATCCTTTTTTACCAAACAAAATCAACGAAGGGCGGGTAGAGGAAATTCGGGAATGCATCGGATGCAATATGTGTACCTCGGGAGACTATCTTGCTTACCCCATGCGATGCACCCAGAATCCGACGATGGGGGAAGAATGGCGACGCAACTGGCATCCAGAGCGGATCGAGAAAGCTGGCTC
This sequence comes from Gammaproteobacteria bacterium, assembly GCA_011088265.1. Lineage (GTDB taxonomy): Bacteria > Pseudomonadota > Gammaproteobacteria > Arenicellales > Poriferihabitantaceae > WLWV01. Next base: position 194 of record JAALKB010000032.1, on the reverse strand, counting down.
AAATGACACCATGCTGGTGGTAGGTGCTGGTCCTGCTGGTCTCGAAGCGAGCCTGGCATTGTCGAAAAGGGGATACGATGTCACCCTCTCCGAAGCGAGTGGTGTGCTGGGAGGGCGGGTGATCAAGGAAGCGTCCCTGATGCCTCTTGGCGAGTGGAGACGGGTGGCGGACCATCGCACCTACCTGATAGGTC
>JAALKB010000031.1:8035-27119 GCA_011088265.1 Gammaproteobacteria bacterium | reverse complement strand
ATAGCAGATCCATTGCCTGGGCGATATATTGGCCGTGAAAGTGTCCGCCTGATACTGCTCTGCGAATGCCTTTCTCTTCGACAATAAGGGGATTATCGGTGGCAGAATTGAGTTCTATTTCAATGATATTAACGGCATGTTTCACCAATTGGGCGGAATCAATCACAGCTAATGCAGCGATAGCTAACGACACCGTTGAGCCATTAATAAGTGCAGAAGCATCCTTGGACAACATCTTCATATCCGGTGGGAGACCACAATCAGCAATCGCCCTGGTAGCTGGAACCCTGACTCCCTCTTTGATCATAAATGCACCATCAAATCCGCACAAAGCACCTGCCATATGCGCTAGAGGGGCCAAGTCTCCAGAAGCGCCAACAGATCCCTGAGCGGGAATAGCAGGCACAAGATCATGATTCAGAAAATCAACAATACGATTCACAACATTCATCGAAACGCCAGAATAGTCTCCCATAAACGCGTTCAGGCGTAATAACAGAATTGCGCGAACCACGTCCTCTGGTAAATCAGATCCCACGCCAGTAGCATGAGCAAAAATAATATTATGCTGAAACTGAGCGATATCGCTCATTGAAATTCGTGTATTCTTGAATACCCCTACTCCGGTATTGAACGAATATATTAATGGAGCATCGTCATTCATCCAGCGAAACTCGATCATGGACCGCGTTGCCAGAAGTTTTTCTTTTACGTTGTCGGAAACCTGTATACGCTGTCTCTGTCTGGCGATGGCGGCGACATCATCCAACGTAAGTGGCACATCACCGAGAGTGAAATACTCCGCCATGACTAACGCATGAAATTCCTTACGTAATCCGCACCTAATCCTATTTTTTCAAAGTACTCCCGGTATTTCTTTATTCGGGTAAATACGTCGTCATACCCTGTCGAATTACCATCAGGATCGACATACATCAGGGCGCCAAAAATGGTAAACAGAGTGATCATTTTCTGACAATCATCCGGCACCGTTAATGTATGGGTTTCACCCGGGGGGCTCAAAGATATAACTCCCTTCCTCAGCCACCCAGTCATGTTCCGGATAAAACCACCGTCCCTTAATCACATAGGCATGAACCGGCCCCGAATGTCAATGACGTTGCAAAATCCCAGAGCGAGTGACTTTGAGAATGTGAACGTAGTATCCCAGGGACGTGTTCAAGTGCAAGGGTCTGGACCAGGTATTAGGAGCAACCGGCACCCAAAGCCGTTCATCTTCGTCCAATGCCCTGGGGATAACCAGATCTTTTGGCATCCCCCATGGTTGTTCACCCCGATAAGGAGCAGCGGAATCATTATTCACTTTTGTATCCATAACAAAACCAGATGGGTAGTTAATATTCAATGCGGCTTTTCCCATGTCATTCATGTCACACTATCGCAAATGATAGGTGCTTGTGCGCATTGCGACTGCACAAGATGACATCAAACCAGAGAGAAGTATACGCTGAATTTGTCATTCCTGAGTGATTGCATCCATGATTGCTTACCTAATAAAAAAATCAAAACGGAAAGCAAACTGCTTGCATGGGACGCAATCCAGTTTGTACGTGGCTTTTTACGCTCCATACAAACTGAAACTGGATACGGAATACGGTAGAAGTCTGGCCTGAAGCTAATCTGGCCTAAAGTTAAGTAGACCCGATTGGTTTCGGTGAATCATGGAAGAGCTTTTCCCCTATCACTTCTATGCAGCGCTGTGCTTATTACTCCTAAGCAGACCAATCTGCAATCAGACATGATCACAGACTGAAAGGGTCAAACTGAGAGGGTCAGAGCGAGAAAATCAGGCCGAGAAAATCAGACTGAACTGTAATTCGGATACTAGCTGTAGCTGTAGTATTAGCGCTTGTGAAGTGAAATATCTGAAATTAGATCGCCAGGTACTTCAATCGCATGGCCTCATCATCCAGCACTGCCTGGGCACTGCCTGAGAATACCACTTCACCAGTATCCAGGATAACCGCCCGATCAGCAAGCTTAAGAGCTGCCACTGCATTTTGTTCAACAATAACTGTAGTAATACCCTGGCTTTTAATTTCCAGCAGGATTCGCTCGATCTCGTGTACGATCACCGGAGCCAGTCCTTCATAGGGCTCATCCAACAACAATAGCTTGATATCCCGTGCCAGTGCCCGTGCGACGGCCAGCATTTGTTGCTCACCACCCGAAAGGGTCGTTCCCTCCTGTTTACGTCGTTCAGCTAGCCTCGGGAAACTCTCATAGATCCGGTCCAGCGACCAACCTATAGGCTCCGCAACCTGGGCGAGGATTAAATTTTCTTCAACCGTCATACCGGGGATAATTCGTCGATCTTCCGGCACCAATTGAATGCCCATTCGGGAAGCTTCGAACCCTTTCTTATCATGGACTGATTCTCCGGCAAGGTAAATCTCCCCTTGCTTAAGCACAGGATTATCTGCACGAGCGATGGATTTCAGCGTGGAGGTTTTCCCGGCACCATTGCGTCCAAGTAACGCCAGGATCTGATTTTCTTCCAGGCTAAAAGAAACGCCCTGAACAATATAGGATTCACCGTAGTAGGAATGTATATCCTTAACGTTAAAAAAGCTGGATTCTTGGGTTTCCTGATTCATCTTTTGTGATTCTTCAATATTCTGGGGCTTTTAGCTTGCAACTGGAAATTGGCTGGGAGTTCCTGGGCCAGGTTATCCGCCAAGATAGGCTTCCTGCACAACGGCGCTGTTCTTTACTTCTTCCGGGGTGCCGTCCGCGATGATCCGACCTTCAGCTAAAACAGAAATTCTATCTGCCAAAGAGAAAACAACATGCATATCATGCTCGATGACTACCTTGGTCATGCCTCTTTCCTTGATTTTCTTAAGCAGATCAATGGTGCTATTGGTGTCGTGCCGAGACATGCCTGCGGTTGGTTCATCCAACAATAACAATCGGGGATGTTGAGACAGACACATGGCCAACTCTAAACGACGTTTATCTCCCCGGGACAAGCTGCCGGACATGTCCTTTGGGTTCAATCCAACGTCTTCGATAAGATGCATGGCTTCATCATAAGCACCTCTGCGCTGTTTCAGGCTCTTCATCGGATTAAAACGATAGCTACCGTCCCTCTTGGACAAAATGGGCACGATAACGTTATCAAGAACATTAAGCTCGGTGAAAATTTCTGGCGTCTGAAAAACCCGGGCAACACCGGCCTGATTAATTTCATGGGGGCTTTTTCCCGTTAGCTCCTCACCATCAAAAATCACAGCGCCACGATCCGGAATCAGACGACCAATACAAACATTAAGCAGGGTTGATTTTCCAGCACCATTAGGTCCAATAATGGCATGCGTCGTCCCCTCTTTAACGCTCAGGTCAATATCACTGAGCGCATGTAAGCCGCCAAAACTTTTGTGCACATCCGCAATATGCAAAACTGTATTATCAAGACTCATTGGAACCACTCTTCGCAGATGAACTTCGTTTGAAAAATCGATTATTGATTTTTTCCATGCCCTGGATGATACCCCCAGGTAGAAAGATGATGATAATCATGAACAGAACACCAAGGGTTAAATGCCAACCCTCACCAACGAATGGGCTCACTACCGTAACAACAAAATTCTCAAGCCCATCAGGCAGGAAGGCAAATAGTTCATGCAACGCCTTGTCGTTGAAAGCAGAGAAAATATTTTCGAAGTATTTAATTAAACCTGCTCCAAGAACAGGGCCAATTAGCGTGCCAACTCCGCCGAGGATCGTCATTAACACGACCTCTCCTGATGCTGTCCATTGCATACGTTCAGCACCGGCCAAAGGATCAGTTACGGCCATAAGCGATCCGGCGAGACCGGCATACATTCCCGAAATAACAAACGCAGTTATCATATAGGGGCGGGTATTGAAACCAGTGAACTTCATCCTTGTCTGGTTAGACTTAATGCCCTTTAAAACCAGGCCAAATGGCGAGCGGCTAATACGAAGTGCAATAAAAAATCCAAGAATCAGGATAAGCGCACAAAAATAAAACCCTGGATAACCACTCATTTTGACGCCGAATAAAACAGTTGATGGTAGTCCTTCCGGGGCTTGATCCAATAACATTGTATCGATAATCCTGGGATCATGATTGGTCAGCTGAAGACCGGTTTCACCATTCGTAATCGGTGTCAGGACAGAATAAGCCAGGTTATAAGACATCTGTGCAAAAGCCAAAGTCAAAATGGAAAAGTAAATTCCAGAGCGACGCAGGCTGACATAGCCAATCAGAAAGGCAAACAGCCCCGAGAACAAAACACCAAAAACCACCGCTGGCAACACATTCATCGTTAATAGCTTGAAGGACCAAACAGCAGCGTAAGACCCCACGCCCAGAAACGCGGCGTGCCCGAAAGATAAATAACCAGTCATACCAAACAGGATATTGTAGCCAATGGCAAAGAGACCAAAAATGGCAAATTTTTGTAGCAGGTCAGGATAACCAGCACCAATGGGGGCTAACCAGATTGGCATTGTCAAAACCACGGCGCTGAAAATCAGCACAATTGATAGTTCACTATCCGTAATCTTTTTAGGTAGCATGATTAATCCTCCATTACGCCTTTTCTGCCCATTAAGCCACGAGGCCTAACCAGCAGAATAATCACGGCAACCAAATAGATAATGATTTGGTCAATGCCGGGAAATATACTTTTTACTTCATTCATGGAAGCGAATGACTGCAGAATTCCTAACAGGAATCCAGCCGCGACTGCTCCGCCAAGGGAACCCATACCTCCTACTACTACCACCACAAAAGACAAAACCAGAAAATCCATGCCAATGTGGTAATCCGGAGGCAGAATAGGCGCATACATCACACCCGCGAGACCGGCAACAACCGCAGCCAGGCCGAATACAATGGTGAATTTTCTTTCTACATCAATTCCCATCAGATTGACCATATCCCGGTCATGCATACCCGCCCTTACGACCATGCCGAAAGTGGTGAACTGCAAAAACGCAAATACTGCTGCGAGGACTACCACGGAAAAGGAAAGATAAATGAGACGCCACCAGGGATAGACAATTGCGTCACTCAACCCCAATGCGCTACCAATTTTAGCGCTGCCTGAGACGATATCTGGGGCGGGAGTTGGAATTGGGTTCGCACCGAAATTGGCTTTTATTAACTCCTGAATGACAATAGCCAACCCAAAGGTGACAAGAATTTGTTCAGCATGGGTTCGCTTATAGAAGAAACGAATCAGCCCGCGCTCCATGCTTAAACCAATAAGCAACATTAAGGGAATTGCCGCAAGAATAGAGATAGGTACCGCATAATCAATGATGGTGGTTCCTATGTCCCCCCACCATATTTCCAGATAGGGTTGTTCCTTGTATGCATCAAAGAACGTAATACTTTCATCTTTTACTTTTTTGGAAAGGGTCAGTAGCGCCTGGATGCTGACAGCGCAAAAAGCACCGAGCATAAAAAGCGCGCCATGAGCGAAATTAACGATACCTAGCGTACCGAACGCCAATGTCAATCCAAGGGCAATGAGGGCATAGGCCCCGCCTTTGTCAAGACCATTGAGAATTTGTAGAAAAATAGCGTCCACGGATCAATTACTCTGATAATTTGTTGTAGGTATATGCATTTTAGTCTCTTTTTACGACATTAATTCCTGTCAACTCTGATATCTGGCTGATATCTGGTTGAACCCATATCCAACATCGAGACTCACAATAGGTAAACACTACTAATGTAGCGGGTGATCGAGACTGATTGCAACTAAATACCAGGAAGTATTATTGGATTGGGAGATTGCCAATGATCAAAAAACGGGCGCCTCTTCAGACGCCCGTTCCGTTACCCATCAAAAACTAGGCAGCGCCATTGTTACATGGACCGAGATCTCCACCAGCAAAAAACTCATTGTCTGGTGCGTATTCAACCTGAGCCCGTGGTGTCACTTCAACAACTTCAAGTACGTCAAATTGTGAAGATGGGTTTTCCTTTCCTTGTACAACCAAAACGTCTTTGAAACATTGGTGATCTTCTGCGCGATATTCAGTAGGACCATTACCCATACCATCGAACTTATGCCCCTCGAGTGCATTAACAACTTCACAAGGCATAAAAGTACCGGCACGTTCACAGGCATCTGCATATAACAGGGTTTGAACATAGCAGGTATGAGCAGCCTGTGATGGTGGGAAACCGTAAGCAGCGCCGAAAGATTTAACAAAAGCTTTACTGCCTTCATCCTGAAGAGACCAGTGCCAGTTAGTGGATCCGAAGATTCCCTGAACTGCTTCACCCGCGCCCTGAGCCATCAAACGTGAATAAAGAGGAACGATTATAACGAAATCTTTACCGTTTACACTCTTGTCACGAAGGCCAAACTGAACTGCCTGGGTCAGTGAGTTAATCATGTCTTTGCCGTAGTGGTTCAGAATTAGCGTGTCTGCACCAGAGTTCAATACCGGAGTGATGTACTGGCTGAAGTCCCCCGCACCCACTGGAGTTTTAACCGTGGTCTGGGTATTCCATCCGATATTCTCAGTAGACGCTTTAATGGATGCTTCCTGAGTCCAACCCCAGGTGTAGTCTGCAGTTAAGTGATAAGCGTTACGCTCGGTACCGTATGCTTTTTCCAATACTGGGCCGAGTGCCGCACCTGACATATAGCCATTGAAGAAATGGCGAAAGCCGTTACGGCGTTTGTCTTTACCGGTAGTATCGTTAGAGTGAGTCAAACCAGCCATGAAGATAACACCCGCTTCCTGACACAGACCCTGAACCGCAATCGCCACACCAGAAGAAGAACCACCAGTGATCATTACCGCACCGTCTTTCTCAATCATACGCTTGGCAGATGCACGAGCAGCGTCGGATTTGGTTTGGGTATCACCCGTGACATATTCGACTTTTTTGCCAAGGATGCCGTTGCCCTTAAGGGAAAGTGGCTGCATGGTGTTCATCATACCGCCGTCACCTTCACCATTTAAATGGCTAACGGCAAGCTGATAGGCGCGAAGTTCATCAGCACCTTCGTCAGCATAGGCTCCGGTTTGTGGCACGTTAAAACCCAGAGTGACGGAAGATGCATCACCGGGATCATTAAGATACCCGTCAGCGTATGCGTTACGAACGAAAAACATCGGAGCGGTACTAGCCATGCCCAGGGCAGCTGTACCTTTGAGCACACTCCGACGAGAGATATTAGTTTCTTTCAATTTCTATTCCTCGATGATGTTTATAAAGATGATGTTTATTAAAAACAGATAGTTTCATAGTGACATTAGTATGCCCCGACAGCCATCCGGCAATAAGCAATACCCAGGGCAACTGACAAAAAGCATAGTCCGCAGTAGTGTAAAGGGATATTGTTAATTTGAGCAATAACCCATTGTATTTATTAAAAATGATTTGTAAATTAAATCGATTATTGAAAATCGAATTGTAAATTATTAACAAATCGCTTAGGCTTTTGATACATTCCCCGGTAAACATTCCTCAGTAAATATTCCATGAAACCCACCGTTATTGGTATACGCATAAGAGAACAGAGAAAGCGCATCGGACTCACCCAGGCCGCCATGGCCCGGGAGCTGGGTATCTCTCCCGCCTATCTCAACCTCATTGAGTCCAATAAGCGAAGTGTGGGCGGCGGTCTGTTAAAACGTGTGGCTTCGATACTGGACGTGAATCTGCAAACCCTCAGTGGAGCAGCGGAACAAAGATTAAGTGATGACCTACGGGCACTTTCAGCCGACCCCTTATTCGATAATGTCGATCCAGGGGAGAATTTTGCTGAAGAAATCATCGCAAAACACCCGGAATGGGCGCGTATGATGCTGATCCTTTACCAGGCCTACCTTGACCGAAGTCGGGCATTATCTGTAATGAGTGATCGCCTAAACCGGGACACGCAGCTACAGACATCGGTGCATCGAATGTTGACTCACTTGACATCCATTCGATCAGTTTCTGAAATTCTAAATGACGCCGAAGAAATCGAAATCAATCAAAGACAACGATTTCATCAATTGCTACAAACCGAGAGCGTAGAACTCACCAATGTTGCCCAGGAGCTGGTTTCTTACTTCAGCACCCAAAAATCCACTAACCCCACTGCCGCGGTTGCCGAGAAAGTCGACGAGTTTATTATCAGTAGACAAAATTATTTCCCGGAACTCGAACGGGCATCCGAGGAATTATTAAAAGAGATTCACAATACCGGCAACAATGAGCTGGATGGCGCTCTCCAGGAGTTCCTCACGGAAAAACTCAAAATAGACATTCGCAACGAAACTATTTCAAAAGACAAAGGAGCCCGATACAAAAACCAGAGTCGGATGGACAAGGATAACAATACCTTGTTCTTTCTTGAGAACGCTCCTGTCATTACTCGCCGGTTTCAAATGATGAGGGTCGCGTCTGAAGTGGTCTGTAAACAGGCATTGGAAAAAATAGTCTCAGACCCAAGGCTGAGTTCTTTTGCAGCTAGGCATCAGGCGAAGCGAGCTCTCGCTTCCTATATCGCTAGCGCCGCACTTATGCCCTACGATTTTTTTATGGAAACCGCAGAAACCCACAGATATGACATCGATGTATTGCAGCAGAAATTTAATGCCGGCTACGAACAGGTCTGCCACCGACTGGTCACATTAAGAAAGCCTGGGGCTGAAGGAGTACCATTCGCTTTCATGCGAGCAGACCCTTCGGGCTATGTATCAAAGCGCTTTCCGCTGACCCGCTTTCCCTTGCCTCGATACGGTCATGTATGCCCGTTGTGGCCTATCTTTTCTACCTTCCAGTTTCCGGGAAAAATCGCTCGTAACATTGCGGAGTTTCCGAATGGCGATCGTTTTCTAATGATCTCCCGATCAGTAAGAAAACCTCCGATCACATTTCATGATCCCCCAGTATCTTTAGCAATCATGCTTGTCTGTGACATTATTCATGGAGACCGTCTGGTTTATTCCGAGGGGTTAGATTTCAAATCTCAAAAAAACCTATTGAGAGTCGGCCCTTCGTGCAATCAGTGTGCATATGCTGAATGTCAACATCGACAGGAAAGCCCCTGGACACTAATGGACAACGGACACTAAATGGATAACCGGGTAATAGATGATTCGTCGACAATCAAACTGGCAATGGTTATACACAATAGTCAAACAGAGAAACCGGAGCAATTATTACTACCCCTCCAAACCCAAAAAGGGTAAATTATCATTTTGGCCACCCAACCTTCTAATGCAACTTTGAACAAAACCGTCCTGATTGTTGAAGATGAACTTCATATCATCGAATCTCTTCGCTTCATTCTCCAACGAGCGGGTTACCTCGTGCATGAAGTGCATGATGGAAATGACGCTGTAAACTCCGTCAGAGCGCACATTCCGGATGTTATTGTTCTTGACCTTATGCTACCTAATAAAAATGGATTCGAAATTCTTAAGGAATTAAAAAGCGATCTTGCGTTGAGCAACACCCCGGTGCTAATGCTTACGGCCAAAGGCCAGCAGCAGGATAGAGCCAATGCAGAACAGCTTAAAGTTGACGCGTTTATTACAAAACCATTCTCCAATCAGGAGGTTTTAAGCTGCATAGACCATCTGTCAAAACGCTAAAAACTCTCCTTATCTCCTCTTGATTCAATGATTTTCAAAACCAAACCCAAGGCCACTGCTGCACTGATTCTTTGTTTGGGTACGCTCTTGATTTTTCCGCCAATAATATTGATTTTTAATAAACCTCTAACCCTATTGGGTATTCCTATTTCTGCGATCTATTTATTCAGCATCTGGTTAGTCGTGATTATTTGCAGCGCATTTTCTTCTCGCCATCTTCCCGACCCTAACGAATAATGCTAAGCGCCAATTTTGTTCTCGCAACGGCGCTGATTTATGTGTTGGTGCTTTTTTTGCTTGCCTTTGCTAGCGATCGACAATCCAGGAGAGGCGGAAATCGACTAATACGCTCCCCCCTGGTCTATACATTATCGCTATCGGTTTACTGCACCTCCTGGACGTTTTATGGTGCAGTTGGTTCAGCTGCAAGAAATGGACTGGAATTCGCCGCAATTTACCTCGGACCCACCCTGGTGTTTGTTGGCTGGTGGTTTTTTCTGCGAAAGCTGGTTCGCATTGGTCACACCTATCGCATCACCTCCATCGCAGACCTAATTTCTTCGCGCTTTGGCAAGAGTACCGGCCTGGCGATTCTGGTCACATGCATCGCAGTAATTAGCACAACGCCCTATATTGCATTACAGTTAAAAGCAGTAACTACCAGCTTTCAGGTCGTAAGTGGCATATCTGTTTTATCCCTAACAGACTCGACCATTGGCGGCACCAATACTGCTCTGTGGGTTGCCATCTCAATGGCACTATTTACGATTCTGTTTGGCACCCGGAATCTCGATGCAAACGAACACCATCCAGGGGTAGTCGCCGCAATTGCTTTTGAAGCCCTAGTCAAATTATTCGCGATTTTAGCCGTTGGGTTCTTTGTGGTGTTTAGCATGGCAGGTGGCATCAACCAGGTATTCGAGTATCCCGCAGCAACAGTATTACTTTATTCAGAACAGTCTTTCAGTTGGCGCTGGGTAAATCTGCTTCTACTGTCAGCCATTGCCATAATTTGCCTTCCTCGGCAGTTTCAGACAACCGTCGTCGAAAACTCCAACGAAAACCACCTTAAAACCGCATCATGGGCTTTTCCGCTTTATCTGTTTCTGATGAGCCTATTCGTTATCCCTATTGCTATCGCTGGGCTTTCCTTGTTACCTGAAGATGCGAATCCAGACATGTTTTTGCTGACGCTGCCCATCTCTGCTGGCCAGAATTCCCTTGCACTACTCGCATTTATTGGTGGCTTTTCTTCTGCCACATCCATGGTCATTGTGGCGAACATTGCACTTTCGATTATGATTTCAAACCATATCATTGTACCCCTGGCACTTAAAATACCCCTACTCAGACTCAATTCCAGGGGAGACATCAAATACCTATTGAGAACCAGTCGACGAATTTCCATCGGTGTGATTCTGTTTCTCGGTTACGTTTACTATCGAACCAGTGCCCAGTCAGATGCACTTGCCTCGATTGGGTTAATTGCTTTTGTTGGCGTTTCCCAATTTTGCCCAGCCATTATTGCCGGCATGTTTTGGCGAAACGCAACAGCCAAGGGTGTTACAGTTGGGATGTCCGCTGGCTTTTTGCTCTGGGCATACACCCTCTTTTTGCCGAGTCTCACTGGTTCTCCCGACGGCATCATTGCCCACTTTGTTGAACAGGGATTGTGGAGTATTGAAGCATTAAAACCCCAGGCTCTATTTGGGCTCACCAACATCGACCCACTGGTTCATGCGGTATTCTGGAGTTTAGGAACTAATATTTTCTGCCTGATAGTGGTTTCAGTTTGGTCCAACCAATCGCCGCTAGAGCAATTGCAAAGCGCACTTTTTGTCGATGTTTTCAGAAACCAGCCCGGAACTGAATCCCGAGTATTGCAGCGACGGGCAACAAGTCGGGATTTATATTGGTTAACCCAACGAATATTGGGATCGGCTCAGGCCCGGGATCTGTTTCAACAACTCTCCGATAACTACACTGACCACCATAGCCTTGATACGCCGGATCCAAGATTTATTGCTCATATTGAACGACACCTCGCGGGCAGCATCGGCGCCTCCACCGCCCGAACACTGGTGTCGCAAATTGCAACCGGCGAAACAATCAGTTTAGAGGAAATCATTAATCTGGTAGACGAAACCCAACAGGTGGTGGAATATAGCCATCGATTGGAAAAGCAGTCGGAAACACTCAAAAGCACAGCCAGGAAACTCACCCAGGCTAACGAACAGCTACAACAGATTGATTCCCAAAAGGATGAATTCCTAAGTCAGGTCAGCCATGAACTCCGAACACCAATGACGTCAATTAGGTCCATGGCGGAGATACTGCTAGACAGTAATAATATCGCAGATAAACAACGGGCTCATTTCAGTCGAATTATCTATGAAGAAAGCATACGTCTGACCCGGTTGCTCGATGAAATTCTAGAGATAAGCCGACTCGAACACGGAGAAATGGACATAAAACATGAACATCTTAATCCGGAAAAATGCATCAGCAGAGCCATTGAAACCTGTCTGGGCATTGCTCATAGAGGAGGAGTCTCACTGAATTGCGACGTCCCCACCACGACATCAACCATGATCGGAGACCCAGATCGCTTTCACCAGGTCATGATCAATCTACTAACCAATGCCATAAACTACAATACCGCTCAAAACCCCAGGGTAGAAGTAAGTTGTAGAATTAGTAAAAGCTACTACGAAGTTTATATTCAGGATAATGGGCCCGGCATCGAGGACAGGGAGTCAGTATTTGAGAAATTCTCCAGAGGCCCTAATGAGTCTTCACTGTATCGGGGATCAGGCCTTGGTTTATCGATTAGTCGACAACTGATGCATAAAATGCGAGGTTCCCTGGAATTAGTGGACGACTCTAATTGTGGAGCCTGCTTCCGATTGAAGATGCCCCTTGGTGTATAACCCTCCACTATACAGCAGCTCTATAATCCATAATGTTATAGTCCATAATGTCAGGTCTTTGAAGGCCGCCTCATTAAACGACCATCAGAGACTTCAGCTCAGGCAACAGGAAAACCGTAATCCCTTTCCACTTTACAAACGCGGGTTTTATAACTGGCGTACCGCTTTTCCTTTCCGAGTTTTTGAGCAATCTGGTGTTCAACGTCCGCTTTCCAGGCAAGTATGGATGCTTCATCTCGCCAATAAGACACCGTAATACCCAGACCTTCTCTAGCCGATTCGATACCGAGAAAGCCGTCCCGACAAGCTGCCAGCTGCTGCATTTTCTCTGCCATTTCACCATACCCTTTCAAGTCTGTCGTTTGCAGATTGGTAAAAATTACGGCGTAGTAAGGTGGTTTCGGGGTATTCGCGATCATATTTTCCCTATTCTAAATTGGTCAGAATCAGTGTAGGTATATTTTCGCCCATACCCAGCTTGATTCGCTTGAATTTTTGCTGAAACTCCCAGGATAAGTCTGTTACTGATTGGCCTTTAGGGCCACCAAACGATCTAGGCTTTCCTGGGACCACACTTCAAATGGATTGTAAAATTCCTCAAACGTTTTTTGCTCCTCATCCAGAGTAAGCCACTGCTGTTTGCTGCGAGTAAACACATGAACGACTGGTTTTACATTGCGAGTATCATCCAGGGTCCCAGCGCGCACAAATACAGACCCCTTCAATCCAACATAGTATTTGCTCCAAAGATCGGTAATGCAATGGGGACAGTAAAATATCTCATGCACATTACCGCTGCCACTTTTTGCTTTATAGGATGCTGGCATCTCACCCAACAAAGACAAATTTGAATCTTCCGTCCACATGTTCATCACAAATGCACTGCCGGATATACGCTGACAGTCGAGACAATGACAGGCCTGGATAAACATGGGATCCTCGGTCAGTTCATAACGAACCGCACCGCATAGACATCCACCCTGGCTATCCTTTAATGTATGTTTCATACTATTTTTGTTTCTATATCTGTTTCAGAACCCATTTTACAAAGCATCCTATGAAAGCAATCAGAAACCGACAACCTGTTTCAAAATAGTGCTATTGTGGAATAGCAGTTGATTGAAACGCTGAATCCTTATTCGCAAAATCCACAATCTTTTTGAGGTTTGGTCGCGAGTCGAGGGAGAAACGATTGCGAAACGACCCCCATTCCAAAAAGCAGGCCAAACGGATAACCCCATCCGTCAGTTCTGGTTCGCTATTGGCAACTACTGCATCCAACGCATCCAGGGCTGACTCCACCCGACCAGCCTGACGACCAAAATACTTTCCCTGGGTAACATCCAATCCATCATTCTGTAGTAAAAAGAGATTAATAGAAGCATCGATAGCGGTATTTGTCATACAGAACAAGTCATAGTCCTGAACATCGGGAAAAAAGGTATTTCCCGATTTTTCCCGAGCGTATTTTAAAATGGAACACGAATCTGTCAGATTCACATCTCCATCCTTTAAAAAAGGAACCTTCTTGGTTGGGGATTTCTCCCCGCTTACAGCTGCATCAATCTCAACTAGCTCCCAGTCCAGCCCACCCTGTATCAGCGCAATCCGACAATGCCTAACGAAAGGTGATGTAACGCTACCGTATAATTTCATATTTAAGTCCACCAAAGTTTCAAATCTGTTTTTTCCATCTTTTACTGAAATGTCGTTATAAAATGGAAATTCGAGGTAGTACTCTACTAAATTCCAGTGAAGATTTGTATCAATGCTTAAAACACAAAATCAATGTCTATCGCTGCCTTAAACCAAGAATCAACATCAACGTTGCCAATACGCACAGCCCAATAAATACCGAGCAGATGTATGAAAAAGAAAACCTGAGGTCTACCATAATGCCAATAAATACCGGCCCCAGAGCCGAAGCAAATACACTGATAGAACCAATAACAGATTTTATGCCGCCTAAATATACAGTGCCATATAACTCCGCCCATAGTGCGCTTAACCCGGCAAAGTGCAATCCGGATGTCATCCCTATTAATCCCATATAGGGGATAACCCATAAAGGGTTTTGCGCGGGAATCAATAGTGACAACGCCAGAATTAGTGGAACCAGATAGATTGGCACAATCCGGGTTGCTGTAAAACGATCAATCAAAGGGCCGGCAAGAAATAACGTTGTAATGCTCGAAATTGCGTATATCCAGTAGTTTCCTGTTACCCAGGCAGCGGACCAATGCTTCATTTCGGCCAAAGTAAGATGATGGAAAAATAACCCTGTCATGATGACAGAGGGAATAATGATCGCTGGTAATAGAAGATAGAAACGCCGTTCCGCAAACATCTGTCGCTGAGTTAACGATTTAACGCCTGTTGCCGAATGAATCCCGGTCTGATGAACCCTTATCTGATCCGGCGATTCCTGACCAACTCCAGCATCAGATCCCACAGCTCTTTTTTCATAACGAGCAGCAAACCCCTTAAGTGACCAAAGTGCTAATGGCAAAATAAAAACAAGACACAAAGCGACCAAAAGATAGGTTTCGCGCCATCCAAACATGGCGATGGATAACACGGCGAGAAAGGGTAATAACGCTTCCCCCATGGAGAAACCCATGGATGCAATGGCGATTCCTTTTCCTCTATTGTCATCAAGGTATCTGGAAATCGACGTAATTGCCGTGTGACTTGCCAGCCCCTGACCCGTTTGTCTTAACAAAAACACACCCAGCACCAACATAAAACTGGAGTACGTCTGACTAAAAATCAAACAGGAAATGGCCAAGCTGGCCAAGACTATGGTGACGTATTTTCTTAGATCGACAGAATCGAGGTATCGGCCAGTCCACGGCAAAATCACCGCACTGGCCAGGGTACCAAACAGGTAATAGCTACCCCATTCGGTATGGCTTAAATTGAAAACAAGCTGAATCTGGGGACCGAAAACACCAATGAAGTAGGTTTGTCCGGCGCTGGACGCAAATGCAACTAAAAAACCAAAGCCCAAAAAGCGGGCGTGGTTTTTAAAGAGCAAAATGTATTGACCGAAAAATGCAGTTGCCAATACCCGTAGATCCATTAACATTTCCGCTGCCGGAGAAGCTGCTCTTTCTACAATAACCTAATCCCCATAGGCCCTGGGCAAATAACAGCTCACTTCATTTTCGTCATATCCAATGACGTCAATTAGTCTACGTGCGCACTCCTGTATAGGCGCTCCTCTTTCCTTCCAGACTGGTACCCTCTTCATTAGTGTCTCTACTCGCTCTCTTGGCGTAATAATCCACGTATCCTGAGGAACTTCACCAAAATAGAAATCTGCACCACAAACCTCCATCGCCCTGGGCTTCATATACACAGCAAGATTAAGCACCCCATGCGCACCACTATCGCGCACATAACCGGAAAGAAACTTCATCGTCCCCCCACCATCACCGAGATCGTCGATGACCAACACCGTTTCACCAGTGATCGGAATTGAAATACCGTGTTGCACTAGCGGATTTTCATATCTCTCTCCCGGTCCCTTGTAAAGAGAAACACCAATGGTACCGAAATCGATTTTTGCGATACCGTTATCCCGGCCTTCTACAAGGTGATCATAAAGCAATACACCGGGCAATAGTCCACCCATGGTGACCATTAACGCCTTGCTAATTTGATCGTCGGTTCCGACATGATCCAATTGGTATTCGTGCACCTGTTTGGCTAAATCAAAACACGCTGCTGCCTCCACCCGATCAGGAATCAATAAGAAATTCAGCTCTTCTTCCGGTACGGCAACTCCTTCCGGCTGTCGCCAAAAATCCAGATCAATTGATTGCCGATAGGGATTGGTGTTATTCGAATAAGATGACATTTTTCTAATTTGGTTTGGTCAGAGACAACACAACAATAGAGGTCTTCATTTGGATCCAATGGGGCCGTTAGACCGAACCACTGCCCAAGGAATCAGGTTCTTAAAGATGTGTAAATTGATTAAGGGATGACGAAATTTGGTTCAGTAATTCATTTCGGTTAGTGTGATTCGAAGTGAACGATATAGCCGACGCATGGCCAGCAAAAATATTTGTACTTATTGTTTTAAATAGTAGTTTTTACCCATTTATTCTGCTGGAATAGACGTCTTCCCAGATTGATTAATCAGCTGACTGGATAATATCGAAAGCAGGCAATAGGCTACAAAACAATAAAAACCGTTTCCAGGAGTCGCCTGAAAAGACAGTAACCCACCCTCTTTCTGAACCGAATTCGCTGCAAGAAAGGCAACAAAAACGCCCACCACGAATACATCCGCCATCGACCACTTACTCACTGTCGCGGCAAATTCCCGCAAACGGCGCTTTGTGTTCTGATGGCTGACGAAGTAACCTGATATCATAATTAGTCCCTTGACTGCCGGAATAATGACACTGAAAACCATTATCAGGAAAGCGACCAATGTATGACCACTCTGATTTAATTCATCAATTGTTCCTATAATACTTCTTGTCTTTTGATAGGCTTCAACTGTTCTCGATATTTCCATATTCCCAACCAGAACGTCGACCAGGGAGATTATCATCTGTGGAGTTTCCGGATTCTGTTTGATTAAATCCTTGCCAATCTGCACCAGCTCCGCCTTTTCAACATAGCCCGTAATACTTAATAAGGGCTCGGTTAATCCAGGATACAACAGACCGTAACCAATTAATAACAAAAGAAGTCCTAATCTGTTTTTCATAGTATTGGGCATGATTCTTCCCTGTTAGCCTGAGAGTAAAAGCGCTTATTTTAGAACACTTTTGCGACCCATGAGAATGAAGTCATAAAATACGCCGTTGCTCTTAACCAGTGAGTATAATAGTCGGTTCGAATTCACCGAGGTTCGCAAAGTCTACCCATCGGAGCTACAGCATGACAGAAAATAACCATGAAAAAAGATAACAACGTCATTCAGGCAGTACAGGATGCCCTTAAACTGGATGGGGATCCGGAAAATATTAAGGAGTATTATGCAGGCTGGGCAGACCAATACGACCAGGAGCTAGAAAATGCATACCCCGGTCCGGAAATCATTGTCAAGGTCTTAATGGAGTCAATTGAAACTGTCTCAGCTAACGGTGACAGGTTTGAATCAGGCCCTGCCACCTTTCTACCCCATTCCGCCCAAATCATGGATGCGGGGTGTGGCACGGGAATGGTTGGTGGATTTTTAGCTCATCGGGGATATAAGTATATTGATGGCACAGATCTGTCCAGTGAAATGGTTGAACAGGCACAAAAACTCAATATCTACAGGGAACTCTGGGGCAATATTGACCTCACTCAGCCACCCGCTGATGATTGGCAACAAAAGTACGATATTGTGACCTGTTGCGGTGTATTTACATTGGGCCACGTACCCCCTGAAACACTGCACCAGCTTTTCTCCATCACCAAGCCAAATGGAATCGTGGTCACCAGCGTGAGAACATCATACTTCGACTCCCAGCCCTATGAACGAGTCAGCAGTGAGGCAGTAGCCAATCACCAGGTGAAACTCGTCGCACAACAAATGAACGCTCCTTATACCAGAGACAGTAATGCACACTACTTTACCTATCAGGTCACACCATCATAGTCACAAACCAAAGGAAGGAGCAGCTCTCATTTTTAATACCTGATTCCTTTGCTCGAAGCTACCAGCTCAGGATGTAATTCTCTATCCAGGCAGTTTTCACCCATGGACGCTATGCATCCAGCACGTTAACCCAAACCGAACCTGTAATCTGGGTCAAACAGAGTACCTTTTAGCGACAGCGACTCCCCCGAAAATTTCCCTACCATTTTTCGGGAGATGGGTTCGAGTGGTTAAACCAAAACTCCAACCCAGGGCATATCATGTCGATGTCTGGTCGAGACAGTTCCCTCAATAGGGAAACAATATTCAAATAATCTGAAACAAAAAAAGGGCGTTTAAAAAAACGCCCGAATAAACACCAATGGAGGAATGAAAATTTTCTATGCAGCTCGCTTAATTTCTGTCGCGGGTTTTTTTACCGCTTTATTATGAGAAATAGGAAACGCTGCGAAAGTACCTTTTTGATTCACCAAATCTGAAATTTGGTAACGTTCAATACCAATGTCTTTCAAGAAATTGTCAGACATCTGATTCAGCTGTTGAATCGCCTGTCTACGGTTGTTCCAGTCTTTCAACTGATCAACCATTCGTTTGACAAAACTCCTACGGAAACGCCCTTGAAAAACGTTTGATTTGTTCTCACTATTAACAGTATTATTCATGGTCAGTCCTCAGTTAAGAACGTTTAGGATAATCGTCAATAGGGTCAGAGCACCTATGTAAGCGGCTCCTACTTCGATAATGATTTTGTTCGCCATTTTTGTACTCTCTCTGAATAATTAGCAGACTTCTCTGCTGTCTAAGTCTAGCGGAATTTTGATTCAACCCCCCGCTTGCCATGGGTATAATATAGGGCTGCTGGCGCTTGAGAACAAACGATAGATTCTCATGTATAAATCATGGCTATTCACTATCCCCCCATTTCTGCATTAAGAGCGCT
>JAALKB010000031.1:0-7935 GCA_011088265.1 Gammaproteobacteria bacterium | reverse complement strand
CTCATGTATAAATCATGGCTATTCACTATCCCCCCATTTCTGCATTAAGAGCGCTCGAAGCCGCGGCCAGGCATTTGAGCTATACCCGGGCAGCTGAAGAATTATTGTGTTTTAGGCTCTTTGAACGAAGGGGGCGTCGGCTGGTGTTGACCGAGTCCGGCCATGCCTTAGTACCCATTGTGCGGGACTTTTTAAGAAGACTGACTTCCACTTTGGAAGAGCTCAATGAAATGAAAGACAATAGCCCCTCAGCACTCCGGGTTACACTATTGCAGTCTTTTGCTTTTAAGTGGCTTGTTCATCGTCTTGGTGGTTTCAATCATCAGCATCCGGATATCGACGTGTGGATTTCCACCTCAGAGGAGTTAGTTGACTTTGATTCGGAAAACGCTGATGTTGGGATACGGCTTGGTTATGGAAACTGGAATAATCTCTACGAAGAGCTGCTCCTGACCGAGTACGTTTTTCCCGTCTGTAGCCCCCGTTTTCTTGAAGAGCATGGAACGCCGAAAAAACCCGAAGACCTGCTTGAATTGCCTCTTTTACGCAGGGGAACCATTGACATTCTCCCCCGGTGGAGGAGCTGGTTCAAGGATGCCGGAGTTGTTGTAAAAAAAATGCCTAAGGGAACCCAGTTTCCACAAACCAGTCTTGCGATTCAGGCCTCCATCGACGACCAGGGACTAACACTCGCCCGCAGCGCCCACGTGCTGGATGACATAAAGGCGGGCCGATTAGTCAGGTTGTTTCCAGAAGTAAAGAGCAAGTCCAATGTTTCCTACTTCTTTGTTTGCACCATGGGGAGGGAAAATGAACCACAAATCCTTGCATTCCGGGAATGGTTGAGCCGCGAGTCCAAAAAATCTCAAAAAGAATTCGATGACATGCTTGACTAAATTCAGGAATCACTCTGTTAAAGCGACTGTCCGAAGACCTCCTTTAGTGTATTCGCGAACTCCAACTGACCCGGAGTCAGACTTCCTCCTTTAAAAAGCCGAATATCCGTTACTCCCAAATTCGGCAAATTCCAGCCCGCCGGAACAACCACCAACTCCGGTGGAATCATCCCCTCGGCAATGACAGTTATCCCCATACCCGCAATGACCGCAGCCTGTACGCTCATCGAACCATGAGCAGAAAAAGCAATGCGATAGTTGATACCCGATGTTTCAAATACGGACAGGATTAAGTCCCGATATATGCACCGTTGAGGGTGCAAAGCGAGAGGTATAGGATGGGTGGGATCGTATTTAAAATCAGGTGATGCAACCCAGCAGAGATTCTGGGTTGTAATCTGTTCTCCACCATAGTGTTCTGGGGGCACCGTCGCAATAACAAGGTGAAGCCGATCATCATCCACCATGTCAATGAGATCCCGGCATAATCGCATCGTCAAATCGATACTCACTTTGTCTCCCAAATCTTCCTGCTGGGCAAGAAAATGCTTGAACAGAGGCCTGGTTAAGTCTTCGGGCACACCAAGGCTGATTGTTTCCCGAGACTCTATCCGATGCGCTCTATTTAGCATTTTGTCATGGGCTTTTAATATCGCAATGGCCTCAGGCAGCAGCAATTTACCACTGGTTGTTAAAATAAGATGGTGATAGTTTCGATGAAAGAGGCGGGTCCCCAGGGTTTCTTCGAGTTTCTTTATTCGAAAAGACAGCGCGCCTGGGAACAATTCAGATTGTTTGCAGCATTTGAGAAGGATCCTAACTTTTCTGCGAGGATGAAGCTACGAAGGGAAGGGATATCAAGGTTCTGCATCATACTAAGACCAATCTTATTTATAGCAGCGACTAGTATATTCAGTTTTACTTAACATAAAAACTGGCATAACATTTAGTAGCAAACCTGTAAATCCTCAACCCACTACTGGAAGATATTGTGTCAGGACCAGAAAAAAAATTAACTCGTAGCGGCGGCCGGCACTCGAGACGCGCCCTTCGCTCTGGAAACCTGGAGGCGATGCTTCCGCAATTAAAAAGGAATTTACCACTCACAGAACCTCTGGATGGGGACCAGATCGCAAAAATTGATAGCGCTTCGATGGACATTCTGGAGGAGGTTGGTGTCATTTTTCGCGACCCTATCGCTCTTGAGGACTGGCGACAAGCTGGAGCTAATGTCGAAGGCGAACGGGTGAAGTTTGATCGATTTCACATCAGGGAGCTGATTAAATCTATTCCCTCGAACTTCACTTACCATGCCCGGAATCCGCAGAATAATGTCAAACTTGGCGGACCACATTCGATTTTTGTGCCCATGACGGGGGGGCCCTATCTCCGGGGTCTTGATGATGTGAGGAGGTATCCCACGCTGGATGATCTCGCCACTTTTCACAAGCTGTCACACATGCTTCCCGTATTGCATTCCTCTGCCCACCATATTGTGGAACCCATGGACCATGCGGTTCCCCATCGGCATTTACGTATTACTTATTCTTCCATGAAGTATTCCGACAAGACATTCATGGGGATGACGACTTCAGGTAAAAATGGCGAAGACGTAATGCGAATGTGCGAAATACTTTTCGGCAAGGAATTCCTGGAAGACCATCCAGTCACTACCGGCAACGTTAATGGCAATTCCCCTTTGGTCTGGGATGCGACGATGCTTGGGGCGTTAAGAGCCTTCGTTAAGCGCAATCAGCCAGTGTTATGTTCACCATTCGTACTCGGGGGGGCGAATGCCCCAGCCTCCACGGTTCCGGCGGTGGTTCAACTAAATGCCGAAGCGCTTTCAGCGCTTGCCTATACCCAGGTCGTGCGCAAAGGGGCTCCAGCGATTTATGGACACTATTTGTCCACGGTTTCCATGCAGTCCGGTGCACCGATGGCTGGAACACCAGAAATTAGCCTCATGAACTTTATGATTGGTCAACTGGCCCGCCATTACGATATCCCCTGGCGGACTTCTAATACCCTTGGAGGGGCCAAGACGTTTGACGCCCAGGCAGGATATGAAAGTGCCACCACCCTAATGGCCGTTCTAATGTCAGGAGCAAATTACATCTGGCATTCCGCCGGTTGGAACGAAGCAGGTATGCATTGTTCCATTGCGAAGTTCATGGTGGATGCGGAACAGTGTGCCATGGGCTATCGAATGGCTGAAGGTCTTCGCTGGGATGATTTTGACGAAGCCCTGGCGGCAGTAAGGGACATTGGCCCAGGAGGCCATTACCTTGGGCATCAACATACCCAGGATAATTTCCAACGGGAATTTTTTATGCCAAAACTTTTCGATAATAATTCCATCGAACAATGGATAGCGGATGGGAGCAAGGACATTACCGAGCGGGCTCTGGCATATGCCAGACAGTTGTTAAGCGAATATCAGGAACCAAAACTCGACCCAGCCAGGGATGAAGAGCTTCTCGCTTTCATTGCCAAGCGTGAATCCGAAATTCCATCCGATGGAGGGCTGAACGAAACCCACTAGTGGAGGTCCAGCGAAACCATAGCCGAACTAACCTTCATCTTTTTACAATGAACTACAATCCCGTCAATTGTTTCAATGCAATTGACACCGTATTCTCCGCCAGGTTTTTCAGACACCCCTTCGGACAACTCCGGCTATGGCAACGATCACAATCAGGCACCCGAATCACGATATCACGATCACCCGATGGTCCCACCTTTTTTTCATCCGTAGGACCAAATAAGGCAATCACCGCAGTTTTCCTGGCACATGCCACATGCATCGGAAAGCTATCACCGGTTACCATACAACTTGCTCTTCCAGCCAATTCGGCGAATTCAATGAGATTTAGGCAGCCCGCTAAATTGACAATTTGATGTGGGGCTATTGTTGACAAAGCCTGATCAATAATCTTTTTTCGATCCGGCACACCGGTAAATACAATCAAGGCCTTTGCCGCTGTAGATTGAGCCAGTGTCACATATCTCTCAAGGGGCCAGTCCTTTGTAAGCCATCTTGAAAAAGGACTGAAAATAATCATAGGCCGATTACCGGGATTGATCTCCGCTAACAAGGTATCAATCTTCTTCCGCTCCAGTTTGCTGGCATTGAACTCCATAGAGGTATCTACAATTGGAATCCCGGCAACCGCCAAAACGTTATCCATTTCTTTAATGGCATGGCACTGTTTATTGCGAAACCCACTTATTCCCCACCAGTTTCCCTTAACAACTTTTTTTCTTGCATGGGCGAAATACAGAAAAAAAACAGATTTTGCCAGTCCCTGTAGATCGATGGCCAGGTCGAAACGGTGTTTACGTATTTCAGACAGCACATCAAACATATACCTCATCGCCCAAATTGGTCTGCGATAGCCCTGGGCTTTGACTCTATTTCGATCGATTAGGATAGTATGATCAACCCAGGGACTGTAACGGTAAATGTCCACCGAAGTAGTCGCCGTCATCAGATAGAGGTCACTGTCAGGATACGCCTGTTTAATTGAACGTATATGACCACTGGCGTGCAGTACATCTCCCAGGGATGTTTGCTTAATTACCAGAATTTTTTTTCTCTCAGACATCTCAGTCGCCTATATCCGCATTTATTTCATCGGACCCTGAATGTTCGAGAAAATCCTGGTAATTTCCATCTCGTTGCGCTAGCCATTGCAGATCATTCCAGTTATCGATATCCCGGAGGGTAGTTATACTGGTAAAACAAAGGGGTATTTTGCCCGCATTTTTTCTGACATTTCGTAGCACATTATCTTCACCCCATTGTACTCCGTAGAACAGGGCATCCTCGATGAGTCCCTCCTCGGCCGGATTCTTTTTGACTTGCTTCTTTTCGTTCATATTTAGACCAAGCAAATAGAACCCCCCGTCTTCGGCGGGCCCCACAACGTTTTGTCCTGATTTCAACAATTGGTAGGTTCTCTTGAGAATTTCAACATCGAAATGTGGCACATCGCATCCCATCACCACAGCCCCCCCTGATTCTGCTATTCCCTGGCGGAGCACGAACAGTAAACGCACTCCCAGATTCCCTGCACACTGGATTGAGGTTTCGAAATTATGACGTAGTGCCAATGCTTTGAAGGCTGGGTGCTGATCATCTGGCGTCACAGTTAGAATCACTCTACCGGGCCAATTTAGACATATCTTTTCAAGGGACTGTTCCAACATTCTTTGCGCCAGCGATGCAGACAACTCTGGCGTCAAAAAGGGAAACATTCTGGTTTTGACTCTACCCGGGACTGGTGCTTTTGCGAATAGATACAGTGGGATAGATTTACGTTGCTCCACTGTCATCGTATATGTCGATACATTAGCGCTAACTTTTCTGGTGAACGCCCGAGCCAAAACAGAAGTCGAAGTTTCCACATCAGCAGAATGGTTCTGAGCACGCCTGAATTAGACCATCTCCTCGCTGATGTGGTAACCGGGTCCCGAATAAGCGCTGGCTTCCCATGTTGGGCAAGCACTCTACTTATTGCGATGTCTTCCATCAGCGGAATCCTAGGAAAACCGTCGAGCTCCAGGAATAACTCACGTTTCACGAAAATCCCCTGGTCTCCGGTGGCAAGCCTTCTACAGCGAGAACGAAAGTTAATCATGGTTTCAATGAGGCGAAAAACCCATCCAGATTGATCGAAATTAACATCGAATCGCCCCCAAACTTTGCCATTCCTGATCGCAATATCGATCAAGCTGGAAGCCCTGGCCGGCAACCGGGTATCACAATGAAGAAACAACAACACCGACTGGGTTGCAGCTCGCGCACCCATGTTCATTTGTTGGGCCCGACCAGCCGTGTCGGAAAGCAACAGTTGACTACGATCCGACAGACCGGCTGTCTCAAGACATTCAACCAATTTCAACCTGCATGCAGGCTCATCACTTGCATCCACAAAAATGATCTCTACGATTCCAGATAGAGCTGCAAGATGGTTAACAAGAGACTCAATCTGTCTGTCTTCGTTATAAAGCGGAATAACAAGTGAAATCATTACCGATGAAAGTCGACGCCGGTTATTCTGATTATTCAGTGCATCAATTACCTTCCTTTGGAGGCAGCAATGCGCAAACGTAACGCATTCAGGCGAATGAAACCGGTTGCATCTGCCTGATTATAAGCCCCAGCGTCTTCCTCAAATGACGCAATTTTCTGGTCAAACAATGAATCAGCGCTCGACTGACGTCCCAGGATCTCAACATTGCCTTTATACAGCCGTAAACGAACGTCGCCGTTTACCGTAACCTGGGAGGCATCGATCATTTCCTGCATCATGCGTCTTTCAGGACTAAACCAGTAGCCCGTATAGATTAACTTTGCGTATCTTGGCATCAATTCATCTTTGAGATGGGCAACTTCCCGGTCCAACGTAATGGACTCGATCGCGCGGTGAGCCTTCAACATGATTGTGCCGGCCGGAGTTTCATAGCATCCTCTGGACTTCATACCCACGTATCGATTTTCTACAATGTCAGCCCGACCAACCCCATTTCTCGCACCAGCAGCGTTGAGATGGCTCATCACTTCACAGGGCGTCATTGCCACTCCATCGATGGCACAAATATCTCCTTTTTCGAAAGTTATCACCATTTCTTCAGGAGTATCCGGTGCGTCCATGGGGGAAACTGTCCATCCCCACATGTCTTCCCGGGGAGCACACCATGGATCTTCAAGTTCCTCTCCTTCGTATGAAATGTGCAACAGATTGGCGTCCATGGAATAGGGCGAACTCCCGTCTTTTTTCATCTCTATCTGGATGCCATTCGATTCGGCGTATTTCATCAGCTTTTCCCGAGAAGTCAGACCCCATTCCCGCCAGGGTGCGATGATTTTTATGTCCGGATTCAAAGCATAGGACGACAATTCGAATCGAACCTGATCATTTCCCTTTCCGGTTGCTCCGTGAGAGATCGCATCCGCACCTGTCTCTGCGGTAATTTTAACCAGATATTTCGCAATCAACGGGCGAGCTATCGAGGTTCCTAGCAGATACTCACCTTCATAGATAGTATTCGCCCGAAACATTGGAAACACATACTCTCGCGCAAACTCTTCCTGCAGATTTTCGATATAAATTTCCTTGATACCATAATCCTGCGCTTTCTTCCGTGCGGGCTCCAGCTCTTCCCCCTGACCGATGTCCGCGGTAAATGTCACCACTTCACATTGATACTCATCTTGTAGCCATTTCAAAATAATCGACGTGTCTAACCCACCAGAATACGCCAGTACTGCTTTCTTGATTCCAGACATCACACCTAAACCCAAATAGTGAAAACTCTGATTATATCATTCGCCGGTTTTTGGTTAGACAATATCGCCGCAGAATTACAGGAATATGTGTCGGTAGCAAACCCTAACCGAGGACTATTTCCAGTGCGTCAAGAATATTTCCCCAACCAACCCGATGGTTGTCACAACTTTCCTGATTCGGGAATTTTGTGTGGGTCAACGTGACCTTTGTTTTTTCCTCTTCAATCTTTTCAAAAAGAATGGAAACCATGCTCCCTTCTATTGAAAAGGGAGAGTTCCAGCTAAACTCAAGGCGAACTGGCCTTTCGATTTTCACATATTCACCATGATGAGGGATTTTCTTATCTCCCACATCCATGATGATTTCAAACCCACCCCCAGTACGGGGATCATTACTTACCTCGGGGCCAGGCATGCCTGGTTTCGGTAAGATAAAACGAGCCAGGGCTTCCGGATCGAGCCAGGCATCGAAGGTGGCTTCGGGGCTTGCGCTAATTATTTTGCTAACTTCAATGGTAAGTTCATTCATGCTTGTTTCCTATTTCGTTTTCAAGTTGTTCAAGGCTCAATAGCCAAACAGATTTCAATTTATTGAGCCACTTTTCGATCAAATCCACACCTTGGAGATTAGCGTTTATCCAGTGCTCTCTCCCCAGAGTTTTCCGTTCCACCAGTCCCGCTTTTTCCAGAATCTTTAAATGTTTGGAAACTCCATTCAGCGACATGTCATAGTATGACGCCAGA
>JAALKB010000030.1:23878-27284 GCA_011088265.1 Gammaproteobacteria bacterium | reverse complement strand
AAGAACACAAACGTTTCGAAAACGACACAGGATCACCTGAGATCCAGATAGCGCTGATGACCGCGCGTATTCTGGATCTTTCTGGACACTTCAAAACTCACATCCATGACCATCACTCCCGTAGGGGGCTGTTGCGTTTGGTTAATCACAGAAGAAAACTACTGAGCTATCTGAAGAAATCTGATGTTGAACGCTATCGCACCCTAATTGGCAAGCTTGGCTTGCGTAAATAATTGCGTTTTGAGCGCAAGGAGTAAATAAGTGAGTAAAGTAGTCAAAACCTTTCAATACGGTCAGCACGAAGTCCGTTTGGAAACAGGAGCGGTGGCCAGACAGGCCCATGGCTCCGTTATTGTCAGTATGGGCGACACCGTTTTATTGGTTACCGTTGTCGGCAGAAAAGAAAGTTCTCCAAGGGATTTTTTCCCTTTGACTGTGGAATATGAAGAACGGAATTATGCGGCTGGAAAAATCCCTGGTGGCTTTTTTAAACGCGAAGGTCGACCTTCGGAGAATGCAATCCTGACCTGCCGGTTGATTGATCGACCCATTCGTCCGCTTTTTCCCAAGGGATTCATGAACGAAGTTCAGGTCATTGCCACGGTTATGTCGATTGACCCAGAGATTAATCCAGATATCCTGGCGCTGATTGGAACCTCCGCAGCTATCGAAATATCTGGTTTACCATTCAATGGACCAATCGGGGCAGCACGCGTAGGTTACGTGGATGGTGAATATGTCCTTAATCCTGCTACCTCTGTGTTGAAAGAAAAATCATCTTTGGACCTGGTTGTGGCGGGAACAGAGGGAGCAGTGCTAATGGTTGAGTCCGAAGCTAACATGCTGACCGAGGCGCAAATGCTTGGTGCTGTGACTTACGGCCATGAACAGAGTCAGGCTGTTATTAATGCAGTGAAAGAACTGGGCCAGGAAGCTGGTAAGGAAAAATGGGATTGGCAGCCGGTTGAAAGGGATCAGTCTATCGCTGATAAAGTGGGCGCTGAGGTTGATGGGCGTATTGAGGATGCCTACCAGGTCTCTGATAAGTCCGCCAGGCAGGAAGCACTGTCTCAGATTAGGGAGCACACTCTATTGGCCGTTTGTGGAGAAGGTGACGAGGCTGGAATTGCCGGTGTGGTTGGGGACGAAATCAAACGTTTGGAGAAAGCAGCAGTTCGCGGTCAAATTCTTGCGGGTAAACCCAGAATCGATGGCCGGGATACCTCAACAGTCCGTCCTATCAATGTTGAAACCAGTGTGTTACCGAGAACCCATGGTTCTGCAAATTTCACTCGTGGCGAGACTCAGGCAATTGTTGTCGCAACCCTGGGAACAGAACGGGATTCACAGGTTATCGATGCCATCAGCGGTGAGTATCGCGATACCTTTATGCTGCACTATAATTTTCCCCCTTACTGTGTTGGTGAAACTGGCAGGGTTGGTACTCCAAAAAGAAGGGAAATTGGACATGGTCGCCTTGCGAAACGTGCTATACAAGCGGTTATTCCTAGCCAGGAAGAATTTCCATACACAATTCGAATCGTCTCAGAAATTACTGAATCCAATGGTTCGAGCTCTATGGCGAGTGTGTGCGGAACCAGCCTGGCATTAATGGATGCTGGGGTGAACATCAAAGCTCCTGTCGCCGGTGTGGCCATGGGATTGATTAAAGAAGGCGATGAGTTTGCTGTTTTGACCGATATTTTAGGCGATGAAGACCACCTCGGTGATATGGACTTTAAAGTAGCTGGCACCCAGGACGGTATTACTGCCTTACAAATGGATATCAAGATTGACGGTATCACCCATGAAATCATGGAGAAGGCACTTGAGCAGGCTAAAGAAGGACGTTTACATATTCTGTCTGAAATGGCGAAGAACCTGTCATTACCGCGCCAGGAGATGTCGGACTATGCGCCAAGGATTGTCACAATAAAAATCAATCCAGAAAAAATCCGTGATGTTATCGGTAAAGGTGGTGCAACCATTCGTGCTTTATCTGAGGAAACCGGAGTAAGTATCGATATTGAGGACGACGGCACAGTGAAAATTGCCTCCACCGATAATGCTGCTGCCCAGGATGCCATTCGTCGAATCGAGCAGATTACCGCTGAAGTCGAAGTGGATGCTATTTATGAGGGCAAAGTGGTTCGTTTGATGGACTTTGGCGCTTTTGTCAATATCCTTCCTGGTCGCGACGGCTTGGTCCATATTTCTCAAATATCCAATGAGCGAGTCAATCAGGTGAGCGATGTCCTAAAAGAAGGGGACACCGTTACCGTTAAAGTCCTTGAAGTTGATAAGCAAGGGCGCGTTCGACTTAGCATGAAGGCAGTTGAAGATTAGAAATAACTTACCCACTATACCGACACTCTGATTCGTCAGAGTGTCGTTTCTCCTGGGAATTTCCTATAGATTCTTACGGATTTTTCACTTTTTTTTTCGTAATTCTTTCATTGAATTTGAAGTGGGATCCGCATTTTTTCCTTATTCTCAACCTATTTTCTCCGACACATCTATTCTCTCTCATATACCTAACTAGTAGGTGTTAGTTTGATTGAGTTCTGATTTTATATGGCAAGTTTATCTGTTTTATTTTCTGCGTTTTTGGCGGTTCTTTCCCACAGATAGTGTGTAGTTTGCGGTAAGCCGATGCACTAAATTGAGTTGTTCTTATGGTAGAGTTATTTATTTTTTGAAAGTTTGAATAGCCTACCTATTTGTTAACTAACCTGATTCCAGTTAAGATCCATAAATGACAGATCGAGATCGAATGACGCCAACCCCTACGTTGGATACCGAAAGTAAAATCAGTGCCGGTGAGTTGCTTTCGTCCGCCAGAATATCATGGGATCTCACTGTTGAAGATGTTGCGCTGAATCTAAACCTTGGTACCGATACTATCAATGCGTTGGAGCAAAACGATTATGATCGATTACCCGGACATACTTTCGTTAAAGGTTATATTCGTTCCTATGCGAAATTGCTGAAGCTTGATGAAGTTGCTGTTCTAAATGCGGTTGAGCCAGAGGAGTCAGTTCCAGATGCCTCAATTCCCCGCATGAATCCGCGACCTTATAGTCGGGCTACCGTTAAGAAGAAAAAATCTGGAGGCGTATTTTTCAAGATCTTGCTCGGTGTGATTTTACTCGGAGTGGGAGGGATATACGCTGCTAATAAGCTGGAAAAAATCGATATCCAGGAGTTGGTGGTCATGATGAAGCTTCCTATGTTGCTGAATGAAAACCAGTTGGAAGACGACGGAGATAGCGAAATATCTTTCCCCATCAACAAGGACACTAATAAGCCTAAAGAAGCGCTCATTCGAATCGAGGAGTAGAGATCCCGATTTTAGCGAAAGCCCGATTTTAATAAAAGGATTTCAACAAAAGGACTTCAACAAAAG
>JAALKB010000030.1:0-23778 GCA_011088265.1 Gammaproteobacteria bacterium | reverse complement strand
TTAGCGAAAGCCCGATTTTAATAAAAGGATTTCAACAAAAGGACTTCAACAAAAGAACGAGTGGCCTCTGATTGCTGCACACACTCTGTGGTTCGTTTAACGAAAACTGGGCTTTTACTCAGAGTTATTTTGCATGAGCCCGGCAATTCTTCTGGTTTCCGGATTGCCCTCAAGACCAATCGTTATCAGCATGGTTAATGGAATAGACAGGAACATGCCGGTTGGGCCCAGTACCCATCCCCAGAACACTAAAGACACGAATACCACGAAGGATGAAAGGTTCAAACCTTCGCCCATCCACCTTGTTTCAATGATATTCCCCACCACAATGTTAATGGCTATGTATCCCGCCGTTGCCCAAAGGGCAGTAACAACGCCCAAATCGATGAGCCCAAGCAACACCGCGGGCAGTCCGGCCAGGATAGAGCCCACGTAAGGGATAAAATTGAGGGCGAATGCCAGTACGGCCCAGAGAAAGATATAGTCGATGTTCAATATCCATAACATTAGGGCTACGCATGCGCCAGTTAACACACCGGTAGCGGTTTTTAAAGCCAGGTAGCGGATAACCTTTCTGGTGAAGGTTTGCAGATGGGGCATTGAGCTGTCTGGGCTTTTTAGCGCTGAGCGGAGTTTGACCGGGAGTGTTGCTACTTACGTAAGGATGAATAACACGGTAAGAAAAGCAATCATGCCATCCGCTACCAGTTTGCTAAGTGCGTTCAGAAGATAATTAAAGAGTTTCAAAAACGAGTTCGGATTAATTTTTTCAAATACGATATCGAGATTAAGAGGAATCCCTAATTGAGCGAGAATTCCGCTGAACTGGGTGTACAACAAAGCCAAATTGCCCCGATAACGTTCGTGGGACTGGCTGAATTGATCGATAGAACTGGTGATTAAGCTAAAAACAGCAACGCCACACAAGCCGACAAAACCCAGAATCACGATTAAGGCAATAATCGTTGGAACTCCCCGCTTTTGCATCATGAACAATGGGGGAGTGCAAACAATAGAAATAAAAATGGCCATTAACAATGGCGATAACAGACTACTGGCGCTTTTGACTCCCCCAATGATAATCACTAGTGCTGCTCCAGCAATAAGGGTTTTTGTTAATGAGGAAATATTCTCAGTAGTGGTGTTCATTATGTTTTCGTAATCGGAGACGGTTTGGTAACGGGGAGAGTGATCTGGATTTTCAAGCCGGGTCGATTATTATTTAGTGCAATGTCGCCATTATGCATGGAAATTACTGCGGCGACCATGCTTAGCCCCAGTCCATTACCACTGGCCGTTCTGCTTTGATCCAGCCGATAGAAACGACGAAACACATTCTCGTATTCTGATTCAGGTATTCCTGGTCCGTTGTCAGAAATAGTGATGATGACATCATCCACATGCCGAGTTAAAGTAAGCGAAATATTCCCTTTCTCTGGCGTGTATTTGATCGCATTTTCAATAAGATTTGCCAACGCCTGGAATAATAAGTCCCGGTCTCCCCAGGAAAGAATATGGGTATCAAGTCCGGTTTCAAGAGTTTGGTATTTATCTTCCATCAACGGCTCATAAAACTCAACGATATCCTCCAAAAAGGTGCGATAGTCTATCTGGGTAAACCCTGTGGTTAGCTGCCCTGCTTCTATTCTCGCGATGCGTAAAAGCGCATTAAACGTCACCAATAAGGAATCTGCTTCCCTAATGGATTGCTCAAGATTTTGGGCTGATTTCGATGATGCAGGCTCCTGTAAACGAGCCTCTTCCAAATGTTGTCGTAAACGGGCGAGGGGGGTCCTTAAATCATGGGCGATATTGTCAGACACTCGCCGAATATCTTCCATCAAGGCCTGAATTCTATCCAGCATCTGATTCAAATTATCAGCAACCTGATCGAAATCATCATTTCGGTTGGTTAGGGGAACCCGTTTTGATAAATCGCCAGACATAATACTTTGAGCCGTCTGATTGATACGCTCAATTTTTCTGACTGTTCGTCGGCTCAAAACCAATCCACCTAAAAAAGCGAGCAGCACCATCATAGCCAAACCCCATGTAAGTGCCTGAATAATTCTTCTCTTGGCCTCTGTGAGCTGATTGATGTCCCGTCCTACAAGTAATCCATAGCTACCGGGCAAGCGAAATATTTTTGCTCGGGCTAAGTGGGTCTCATTGGTTTGTTCATTAATCTCTAGCTTGAACTCGAGCCAATCGTCATTGATTTGGGCATTTTTTGGCCATCGATCAAGATTTCCCACCAAGGGCTCCAGTCTGTAAGTGGTTAGCAGGTAAATTGAGTTTCCGGTTGCCTGTTGCCGATTGACTCTCTCAGCGATCAGTTCCGTTAGTCCGTTGAGTCCTTCCTGGTTATATCGCTCGGCTAATCCCTGAATTTCAGCCTGAATGGTATTGTCCATTTGCTCGGTCATATATGACGCGGTAAACAGATAGAAAAAGTAGAAAATAATCAGCGTAGATGTACTGAACATAATGGCATAAAGTAATGCCAGCCGAAAAGTATAACTATGGAATAACCTACGCTTTTGATTCACGTAAGATATATCCTGCACCACGGATTGTGTTTAGTAGCTGATATGAAAAGCTTTTGTCTATTTTGCTACGAAGCCGACTGATATGTACATCGATAACATTGGTTTGCGGGTCAAAATTATAATCCCAGACATTTTCAAGTAGCATCGTTCTTGTCACAATCTGGTTACTATGTCGCATCAGGTATTCCAATAATCGAAATTCTCTTGGTTGTAGATCAATGACCTGTCCCTCTCGTTTTACTTCTCGCCCTAGTAAATCCATGGTGAGTTCTCCCACCTGAAGAACGGTTGCTTTGGTTTCCGTGGTGGTTCTTCGTACGAGCGCTCCGAGCCTCGCTAGCAATTCGGAAAATGAAAACGGCTTGGTTAAATAGTCATCCCCTCCCATTCTTAAACCTTCAACCCGATCATCAACTTCTCCCAGGGCACTGAGAATCAGTGTTGGTGTATTATTATTTTGTTCTCGCAGGGTAGAAACCAGAGAAAGTCCATCAAGTCCTGGAAGCATACGGTCAACAATGAGTGCCTGGTAATGTTCACCCATCGCCAATGCCAAGCCATCGTCACCCCTTGCAGCGGTGTCTACGGTATGTCCAGCTTCGATGAGTCCTTTTTGAATATATGTAGCGGTAGCCGTATCGTCTTCGATTATCAATATACGCATTGGATGTGCTCGTGACAGCGGGTATTTGGGTTGCTAACTATTAACACATTGGCTATTAGCACACGAGTAGCTAGCCAAGCTTCAAAGTGTATTCCTCTACTATTTTAAACCTAAAGCAGAAATTAGAACAGGTTAGAGATATTGAGCTGAATAATTCCAGTGGTAGTGTTTGCAATGGCAGCGTTTGCGATGGGAGGTTGGCATATGTTTCAGATCATTTGGACCGAAAGCTGGCATTATGTTTCACTTTGTGACATCGTCTCATGGGTCGCTTGATCTTTTGTTAATCAATCAACGTATCAGAATAGTAATCGAAGTAGTGGTATTCAGTTGACGTCAGCAGGAACACTAAAAAAGCAAATTGATGAGCTCTGCAAGTCAGACCATCGGTTGAAGCTGGTTTTGCACCAGGTGGGCTATCCGGATCCCCGAACTAGACCCCCAGGGTATGCCACTTTATTACAAATTATGGTATCCCAGCAACTCTCCACTAAAGCCGCTGCTGCTATTTGGAGCAAATTGGAAGTGTTGCAAAGTGGAGATGTTACCGCGCAAAAAATCCACGATACCCCAAGCG
Source organism: Gammaproteobacteria bacterium (assembly GCA_011088265.1). Classification (GTDB taxonomy): domain Bacteria; phylum Pseudomonadota; class Gammaproteobacteria; order Arenicellales; family Poriferihabitantaceae; genus WLWV01. The sequence goes on along the minus strand of JAALKB010000030.1, from coordinate 19,988 downwards.
AGTTACTACGCTCCTGCGGGTTTTCAGGACGAAAAATTGAATATGCAAAAAGCCTTGCCGACGGAGTAGAAAAAGGTGGCCTCGATCTATTTTTCTCTGAGCAGGAAACAACAAATGAGATTATTGAGTCTCTATGTGAGATCCGGGGGGTAGGGAGGTGGACGGCTGAAATCTACGCAATGTTCGCTCTTGATAGAGGTGATATTTACCCCGCAAAAGATCTCGCTCTACAGGTGGCTATCCAACGTTATCAGGAATTGGCTTACCGACCTTCGGAACAGGAAGTTAGTGAAATAGCCATGAAATGGTCCCCCTATCAATCGGCGGCTGCCCTGTTAATGTGGAAGTATTATGGTGCTGCAACTCTGGACTAACCGTTCAAATGGCTTGGCCCGGGAAACCACATCGAAATAATTGACGAAGGGTTTTGAGGAACCGAATTAGGGAAATCCTTGGGTGGAGTGCTTTGGTAGGGTGCCTGAGTAGGGTGGCAGAGGGCGGGAGGATTGTGGGAACGGGTCCTATCGAGTCTGCTCCCAGACCCGATAGGTTGTTGGACCGGGGACTAATGGTTCAGAATTTGACTTAGGAACAGCCTGGTTCTGTCGTGTTGTGGGTTGTCGAAGAAATGCTGTGGGCTGTTTTCTTCGATAATTTCGCCACCATCCATGAAAATAACCCGATCAGCCACGGTTTTGGCAAATCCCATTTCATGGGTAACGCAAAGCATAGTGATCCCCTCACTGGCAAGTTCGATCATGACATCAAGTACCTCCTTGATCATCTCTGGGTCCAACGCGGAGGTGGGTTCATCAAATAGCATGATACGGGGTTTCATGCACAGGCTGCGAGCGATGGCAACACGTTGTTGTTGTCCACCAGATAGTTGCCCCGGAAATTTATTGGCCTGATCCGGAATTTTGACTCGTTCCAGGTATTGCATTGCCATTTCTTCCGCCTCTAATCTTGGAGTTTTTCTAACCCAAATAGGGGCTAGTGTGCAGTTTTCCAGAACAGTGAGGTGGGGAAATAGGTTAAAGTGCTGAAAAACCATGCCTACTTCTTTTCTGACTACCTCGATATTTTTCAAATCATTAGATAATTCTGTTCCATCTACAACGATTTGACCTTGCTGATGTTCTTCCAGTCGGTTGATGCAACGTATCATTGTTGATTTTCCAGAGCCGGAAGGACCACATATGACGATTTTTTCTCCTCGCTTGACATTTAAATTAATATTTTTCAAGACATGGAATTGTCCATACCATTTGTGCATTTCATTGATGCGAATAACGATGTTATCTTGATCAGTGTTCATTTGTTCGGTACCGATTTTTGTGCTATTTGACATGATTTTATGCTTTCCTGGAACTACTTTCTGTGTTCGGTCTGTAGTTTATTTTCCAGGTATAACGAATATCTGGACATCCCAAAGCAGGAGATAAAGAAAAACAAGGCAACGAAAAGGTAAACTTCATTTGATAGTCCCGTCCATTTGGTGTCTGACAAAGATGCCCTGCCGATACCCAATGGATCAAGTAGACCGATAATGATGACGAGAGTCGTGTCCTTGTATAAACCGATAAAGGTATTCACAATACCGGGAATGGAGATTTTTAAGGCTTGAGGTAATACGATCAGTCTCATCGAAGGCCAATACTTCAGGCCCATGGCGTCAGAAGCCTCGAATTGTCCTTTGGGAATTGCCTGTAGGCCGCCCCGAATTACTTCTGCCATGTATCCCGCGGAGAACAGTGTCACCATAATTAAAACCCGTAGCAGCAGGTCAAAATTGGTGCCGGGAGGGAGGAAGTAACTCAACATGGTCGAGGCCACGAATAGCAGAGTAATAAGGGGTACACCGCGAATGAATTCGATAAAGCTTACGCAGAATACTTTTATTATGGGTAGGTTGGATTGCCTTCCCAGTGCGAGAAGAATTCCCAGGGGCAAAGAAAAGGCAATACCGGTAATACCCACCACAAGGGTGAGCATGAAACCGCCAAATTTTTCAGTTGGAACCGGTGCGAGTCCCAATCCACCGGTTAGTAACCATCCTGCAATAAACGGAAACACCATCGCAAATATGAGTCCATATTTACGATAGGGAGTTTTATCGAACAGGATGGGAATGACCGCGACCACCAGCAAAACGAATGACAAATCTACCCGCCAGCGATGCTCAATAGGGTAGAACCCATAGGTGAACAATTGGAAGCGTTCGCTGATAAAGGCCCAACAGGCTCCATTCGCCACCGCTCGACAGGCATTGCGATCTTCACCAACATAGGCTGCATCGAAAAACATCCAGTTAAGGGAAGGAGGCAATACTTTGTAGAGAAAGTAGATTGACAGGATTGTCATGATAATGTTGGCGGGAGAGGAAAGTAGATTCTCTCTTACCCACGCAATAGTTCCAACCGTGTTGGATGGTGGTGGTAGATCGGGGTGTTCCCCAACCGTGTAATCTGGTTTTATTGACGCATTCATGGCTGATGTGTTCTCGTTATTCATTACTTTTTCTCCTATCGCTCAGTCAGCTTAATGCGTTTGTTGTACCAGTTCATGAAGGCTGAAATTAACAATGAGAAAGATAAATACAGCAGCAGTACGATAGTCATACACTCCATCTCGCGACCCGTCTGGTTTAGGGAGATTCCTCCAATAGTAGCCACTATATCCATGTATCCAATGGCAATGGCTAAGGATGAGTTTTTGGTGATATTGAGATACTGACTGGTTAATGGGGGAATGATGATACGAAGCGCTTGAGGAATGACAACAAGGCTTAGCGTTCTGCTTCGGTTTATCCCGAAGGCAGAAGATGCTTCGGTCTGGCCCCAGCTTACTGCAGTAATACCGGCCCGGACAATCTCGCCGATAAATGCCGCTGTATAACAGGATAGGGCAATCCAAAGTGCAATAAACTCTGGTCGCACGACCATTCCTCCCTTGTAATTAAATCCCTTGAGTTCTGGAATTTGCCACTGTATTGGACTACCCAGAATGAAGTACGCAATTAACGGAATGCCGACTATGGCACCGAGGCTTATCCAGAAAACCGGATAATATTTTCCGGTAGAGTCCTGAATCTTTTTTGCATAACTTCTGAACCAGAGGCTAAAGATAATGCCAATGATGAATAGTCCCAGTACAAGCCAGAACAGGAACTCGAATTGAGGGCTGGGCAGAAAGAAACCCCGATTAGTCAGGAACGCTGCGTCACCAACATTTAGTGCATTTTTGGGTAATGGCAGTGCGTGGACGATCAGACCGTGGATAAGCAGAATGTGTAACAAAACCGGAACGTTTCGAGTGTATTCGATGTAAACATAAGCCAGTTTGTTGGTTAACCAGTTTTTGGATAGGCGTAATACTCCGAGAGTGAAGCCCAGGATAGTTGAAAGAAAAATTCCGAATACTGCAATCAGAAGTGTGTTGATTATCCCCACGATCATTGCTGTGAAGTGACTGGATCTGGAGGTATATTCAATCAATGTTTGACCGATATCATAGCTCGCAGGCTGGGTAAGAAAGGCGAAGTCAATGTCCTTTCCTATCGCTTCAAGATTGATTACTGCGTTGCGTATCATATAAAAGAACAACGCAAAGATGGCTGCGAATGCAATAATCTGGATGATTACGGATCGCGTTTCCTTATCGTTCCATAATCTGGAAACAATATTTCTTTGCGGTTGAGACAGGGCGGTTTCACTCATGGGGTCTGCTCAGTTTTCTGTAATTTTGACAACGTTTAGGTCAGTTGAATACGTTGTTAACTATCAAACCCATACAACTCTTCGCACTAAGGAGTTAGAGATATCTCTATATCAATAAACCCTTTTATTAAACCATTTTGTTCGGGAACAATTAGATTGGATCTGGAAGTGATGGGCAAATACAACAGTTAGGACCTGAATATTAACGATTCCATAGCAGTTGGGGCGCCTTAAGCGCCCCAACTGATGGAAATATTCGCTTAGCGAATAGGTGCAGCGTATAGAATACCGCCGTTTGTCCAAAGCGCATTCAGGCCACGCGAAAGACCGATTGGGGTATCAGGGCCGATGTTTCTGTCGAAAGACTCAGCGTAGTTACCGCCAGCAGAGATAGCTCGGACAGCCCACTCTTTGTCCAGACCAATCATGGCGCCCATGTCACCTTCAGTGCCTAACAGTCGATTGATGCTTGGGTTATTACCAGCTGCAGCAGCATGTTCTGCAACGTTAGCAGAAGTAACGCCTAGCTCTTCAGCGATGATCGAGGCATTGACTACCCATAAACCAATGTCAGCCCATTGGTCGTCACCGTTACGAACAGCACCACCCAGAGGTTCTTTTGAAATAATTTCAGGAAGAATCATGTGAGCAGATGGATCATCCAGTGCTGCACGGGTAGAAGCCAGTCCGGAAGCATCAGTGGTATAAACATCGCAACGGTTGGCGCTGTAGTTGGTGATACCTTCTTCGTTGGTTTCAATGGCTACTGGCTCATAGTCGATGCCGTTTACACGGAAGTAGTCGGCCAGGTTGAGCTCTGTGGTCGTACCAGTTTGAATGCAGATAGAAGCGCCACCAAGATCTTTGGCAGATGTAATGCCCAGCTCTTTACGAATCAAAAAGCCTTGTCCGTCATAGTAGTTAACAGGTAGAAAGGTCAGTTTCAGGTCTGCATCACGACTCATGGTTTCAGTTGTGTTACGGAACAGGATATCACCTTCGCCAGAGTTCAATACAGTGAAACGGGTTTTACCAGTGGTAGGAACGAATTTTACTTTCTCGCCGTCGCCCAAAACAGCAGCAGCAACTGCACGACAGAAGTCAACGTCGAAGCCAGTCCATTTGCCGTTTTCATCAGGGGCGGCGAAACCAGCAACACCTACGGTTACAACGCAGTTCAACTCTCCACGAGCTTGTACATCTTCCAATGTACCTGCTTGTGCAGTCATCGCTGTCAGCGATAGTGCAGCGCCAAGAGCTGCAAATTGAGTAACTCTCATTAGATTTCTCCTCTATTTATTTTGAGTTATGGTTAAGATACTCCGGTTATATGCAACTCCGGCACTGTTCTAATAATAAATTCTAATAATAAAAAATTCTAATAATAAAATGGTGCCCGGTTCGAACCGGAATGCGCGAATTGTATCGCATTAGTTCAGCTATTTATATCGACAAACGACGTTAATGCGATGCACTTGGTATGTTTGGATTTGCTTATTTTGGAAAACTATTGAGTTTGTGGAATATTGATAGTCAAAAAAATGTTTTTATTTCAGAGGAGTAACTAAACTTCCAAGATATTAGGTGATACTTTTTAGGCGTTCGCCTGCAAATCCGCGTGATAAGAAGAACGAACCATTGGACCAGATGCAACGTTGGTAAATCCCATCGAATTGCCGATTTTTCCCAACTCCGTAAACTCTTCCGGTGTCCAGTATCGTTCCACGGCTAGATGGTGTTGACTGGGTTGGAGATATTGGCCGAGGGTTAGCATATCCACTCTGTGTTCTCTAAGATCTCTCATCACCTGCTCTACCTCCTGCTGGGATTCGCCCAATCCAAGCATAATCCCAGATTTGGTAGGGACGTCTGGGTTCGTGATTTTGGATTGTCTTAGCAACTCCAGGGAGTAGGCATAATCAGAACCAGGGCGCACCTTCTTATATAGTCGTGTCACGGTCTCAAGATTGTGGTTGAACACATCTGATGGAGAGGTTTTCAATATTTCCATGGCGATATCCATTCGACCTCTAAAATCAGGAACCAGAATCTCAATTTTCGTGTTCGGGCAGCGTTCTCTCACGGCACTGATGCACTTAGTAAAATGAGTGGCTCCACCATCTCGTAAGTCGTCCCGATCCACGGAGGTAATTACCACGTATTTGAGCTTCATCGCTTCAATGGTTTCAGCGAGGTGTTGGGGCTCTTGAGGATCCAGCGGATTGGGCCGACCATGGGCAACATCACAAAACGGGCAACGTCGGGTGCAGATGTCTCCCATAATCAAAAATGTGGCTGTTCCGTTTGAAAAGCACTCCCCAATATTCGGGCATGCTGCTTCCTCGCAAACCGTAAACAACCCTTTGGATCGGAGAACTTTCTTTAGTTCAAGGACTTCCTTTTTTCCTGAAAACTCAGCGCGAATCCATTTGGGTTTTCGGAGTCGTTGCTCTTTAGGTTGAGGGACTATTTTTACCGGAATTCGAGCGGTTTTATCTGCCCCTCTTAATTTTTCTCCAGCGACCACGGTCCTGGGTTTTGATACTTTTTGTTCCACAATTAATTCAAACTGGTGTGCTTGCCGGGTGAAGGTTCTTCAATTATCAGAGAAACGGAATCGTTTAAGAACCATCAACTGCGATTGGTTGCTAAATGATGAAAAGGAATCATTGGACCGGGTGGTTAAGCCTCTTGAGAGTAAAGCCAAGGGAGAGTAAAACCAGGGGCAATGCCAACTTTTCCAATTTTATTCGTAGTCAGACATAGGCGGACAGCTGCAAACAAGATTTTTATCTCCATAAACGTTGTCCACGCGGCCAACCGGTGGCCAGTATTTGTTATCCCGCGCTTCTTTGGTTGGGAAAAATGCCTGCTCACGGGAGTATGGCACGTCCCAGCTATCACTGACCAATAAATGATAGCTATGGGGGGCATTGGTTAACAAGCTGTTCTCCAGTGTGGCTCTACCTGTCTCAATCTCTCTGATTTCTTCACGAATTGATATCATGGCATCACAAAACCGATCCAATTCATCCAGAGATTCGCTTTCGGTAGGTTCAATCATTAGCGAATCGGGCACTGGCCAGGACATGGTTGGGGCGTGAAAGCCATAGTCGATCAATCTTTTTGCAACATCTTCCACGGTAACTCCACAGTCGTCTTTGATCTGTGACAGGCTAATAACACACTCATGGGCAACCCGTCCGTTCTTTCCTCGATAAACTACGGGATAATGGGCATCCAGTCGGTGAGCGACATAGTTAGCATGTAAAATGGCAACCTGTGTTGATCTTTTCAGACCGTGTTTGCCAAGCAGTCTCATATAGGCCCATGAAATGGGTAAAATCAGTGGCGATCCCCAGGGAGCTGCAGAAACCGTACCAAGCAGACTTGATCCTCCCCGGTTACAGCTCACAACGGGATGATCTGGTAGGAATGGAAGCAGATGCTTTCTTACACCAATGGGTCCCATACCGGGCCCGCCACCCCCATGGGGAATAGCAAAGGTCTTATGCAAATTAAGATGCATGACATCAGCACCAATTTCAGCCGGTCGACAAATGCCGACCATGGCATTCATATTAGCACCGTCCATATAAACCTGACCGCCATTTTCATGGACGATGTTACAAATTTCTCGAATGGACTCTTCGAAAACGCCGTGGGTAGACGGATAAGTCACCATGGTTGCTGCGAGAGTGTCTCGATGTTTTTCTGCTTTTTCGCGAAAATCATCGATATCAATATTTCCACTGGAATCGCATTTCACGACTACCACTGACATGCCAGCCATAATTGCGCTAGCTGGGTTAGTACCATGGGCAGAAGAGGGAATCAGGCAAACGTTACGTAGTCCGTCGTCCCGGGATTTATGCCAGGCCCGTATACTTAGCAATCCTGCATACTCTCCTTGAGAACCTGCATTCGGCTGAAAACTGAATCCGGCAAATCCGGTCAAATCCGATAACATTGAATCCAGTCGATTGATAATGCGATGGTACCCTTTGGCGTGTTTTGTTGGTGCAAAGGGGTGGATGTGAGCAAAAAGAGGGTTGGAAATGGGTTCCATTTCACTTGCTGCGTTGAGCTTCATGGTACAGGAGCCAAGAGGTATCATGGATCTTGCAAGGGTAATATCCTTGCTGGCGGTCCTTCTCAGATACCGCATGAATTCGGTTTCAGATCGATAGCGATGAAAGATGGGATGTTGTAGATATTCAGAGGTTCTTTCAAGGTGTTCGGGAATCGACCTTTTTAAGTCCTTATTAAATACTTCTCCGTTGACATGGCCTGCGGTGTCGCCAGCAAAAACATGCAAAAGCTCTTCTACTTTTTCCCTGGAACTGGTTTCATCGAGACTGATTCCCAAATGATCCTTATCAATGAAACGCAGGTTATATCGTGCCTGTTCAGCCTTATCCAGCATTTTTTGGGCATTGCCCGGTGTATATACAGTGACCGTGTCAAAAAAATCACCATGAATAATTTTATAACCCAATTCTCTTAAGCTGTCGGCAAGTGCCCGGGTCAGTCGATTAACACCACTAGCGATTCTCAGTAGACCTTCAGGTCCATGGTACATGGTATAAACAGTGGCGATAACCGCGAGTAGGACCTGGGAAGTACAGATATTGCTGGTGGCTTTATCCCGTCGAATGTGCTGTTCCCTTGTCTGTAATGCCATCCGATAGGCCAGGTTCCCATTAGCATCAATGGTAGTACCTATTAGCCTTCCGGGAATGGAGCGTTTGAACTTTTCATGAGTCGCAAAGTACGCTGCATGGGGACCACCAAATCCCATGGGTACACCAAATCGCTGGGTGCTGCCCACCGCAATATCCGCTCCCAATTCGCCAGGAGGCTTTAGCAGTGTCAATGACAATAGGTCCGCGGCCATAATGACCAGAGAATTTTTTGCTTTAAGTTGCTCAATGGTTTCCGCATAGTCTTTTATTCGTCCCGAAGCGCCTGGGTACTGGACCAGCGCAGCGAAGTATTCTCCGTTGTAGATTTCTTTATCGCTATTGCCAACCACAACATCGATGCCAATAGGTTCAGCACGGGTCTTCACTACGGCGATGGTTTGGGGTAGGCAATCTTCGTCAACCAGGAAACGATTAGATTTACTTTTACTCACTCGGTGGGCCATCATCATCGCTTCTGCAGCAGCGGTTGCTTCGTCAAGCAATGATGCATTGGCCAACTCCATTTTTGTCAGATCCATGATCATCTGTTGAAAAGTAATCAGAATTTCAAGTCGTGCCTGACTAACTTCATGTTGATATGGTGTGTAGGCTGTGTACCAATCGGGATTCTCCATCACATTACGACGGATAACTGGAGGTGTTACGGTTCCATAATAGCCAAGACCAATCATGGAAACCGCTGCGGTGTTGTCTGAAGCGATTTGCCGACTTAGCTTATTCAGCCGGTTTTCATCCAAAGCCGCAGGTAATGAAAATGCCTTTTCACTTTTAATTGATGAGGGAATGGTTTCATCGATTAACTCATTCAGTGACGTTAAACCGAGTTTTTCCAGCATAATAGTGATGTGATCCGGATTCGAACCAATGTGTCTGGTTGTGAAATCGTCTGAGCGTGGCATGATTGGTCTCTATGGATGGTTGATATTCAGGGCAATTCAACGTGGAGGGTTATTACGATGGATTAGCAGTCATATTGATCGATCATTCCTGTGACTCGACAAACTTTTTGTATTCGCCTTCATCTAGCAGGGAGTCAAGGTTTTCGCCTTCATTGATCGTTAGTTTGTAAAACCAGCCGGTGTCCATTGGATCGTCATTCACTTTTTCAGGAGAGTCAGCCAGTATTTCATTGATTGCCGTAACTGTTCCCCCTACGGGGCATTTGACTTCTCCAGCCGCCTTTACTGATTCAACAACGGCAGCTTCTTCACCGACGGTGATTTGCTGCCCCACTTCTGGCAGCTCCACGAACACAATTTCTCCTAATTGTTCTTGAGCAAAGTCCGTAATTCCAACAGTTACTTCTCCATTTTCCAGCTTGGCCCATTCATGATCTTCTGTGTATTTTATTGACATTGGTTTTTCTCGTCGGTTAATTGCCTTGGCTCGGCGTTGTTAATTTTCGAACTGTTACTTTTCTGTTTTAAAACGGTTGTATCAATACGTTTAGCGATAAAGTGTCTAACGATAGTAGCGATGAGGAACAAAAACAGAGTTGGAAACCGTTATCGGTAAATGTTTATTTCTCACTATCCCATGTAGTTCATTGCCTTTTTTCGCATACTCAATGTCGACATATCCCATGCTAATTGGACAACCCAAGCTAGGGCTAAAACCACCACTGGTAATCTGTCCAATGACGTTATGATCGTTGTCCACGATTTCCACTCCTTCTCGCATAGGAGCCCTACCCTGAGGCAGTAAGCCAACTAACAGACGCGAGACATTTTTCGGCATTTGGGACAGAATGATGTCAGCACCAGGGAAATTGCCAACCCGTTCACCGTTTGTTCTACGAGATGGGGATATGGCCCAATTGAGATTTGCTTCAATGGGGGTTGTGTCTTCATTAATATCGTGACCATATAAACATAGCCCGGCCTCCAGTCGGAGTGAATCCCGGGCACCCAGTCCAATTAGCTCTACTTCGGGTTTGTCGATCAGCGTTTCAGCAAGTTCTACGGACTGATCATTGGATACCGAAATTTCAAAACCATCTTCCCCGGTGTATCCAGAACGGGAGACCAGGCACGGAATTCCATTAAAGCTAATTTCCCTGACGTCCATAAACTTCATGTTAGACAGGTCTGTGTTTGTGAGGGATTGGGCAACTGAGCTGGCGAGGGGGCCCTGCAGCGCCAATAAGGCCTTGTCTTCCATTTTCTCAACGGATAACCTATCAGCCAGTCGTCCATGCAAATAGTCGAAATCCTCTTCTTTGCAGCCAGCATTGACGACCAGGATGATTTCGTCTCCGTGGTTGATAATCATTAGATCATCCAATATCCCACCTTGTTCATTGAGGAACATTCCATACTTTTGGCGACCGACTCCCAGAGATTGAATATCCACAGGAATGAGGCTCTCAAGCAATTGTGCGGCGTTGTTGCCTCTAACTGAAATCTGACCCATGTGTGATACGTCGAATAGACCGGCCTTCTCTCGAGTGTGGAGATGTTCCTTGATGATTCCCATTTCATAATTTACTGGCATTTCATAACCAGCAAATGGGACAATCCTGGCATTCGCCGATTTATGAAAGTCGAGAAGAGCGGTTTGTTTCAGCGATTTCTGGTCGTTCATCAGGGATCCAGGAGATAGTTCTAATTTGAGAGGATCATAAATCAAACTGATGCATATTAAAAATTAATTGATTAAATTTATGTATTTGTTTTTCAAATGACCTGAGGGGAGTCTGGTATGAAGGTAGGGTATGATGAGGAGTATCACCGAATTAAAAACTCATGTTTTGTAATTAGAACGAAGTGAGCAACTGATGGGTGTCTTCATGATATTTTTTGCACTGGGCGAGGTACCGTTGGGTACTCACTGGTATTGGTACTCTAACGTTTGCAATCCACGAAATAATGTCTTTTCCAGATCTCAGCAGCAAGACTCCCCGTTTTATGTGCCTTTCCAATTCAACACTGGCATCCCGAGGAATCTCAGCCAGAAATTCGGTGATTTTTTCTCCGTCTGCCACGAATTCTGGCCAGATTGAGAAGTAGTCAGGATCGCTTCTTAGGACTTCGCATTCATTTTTGGCAATCTTTATGAAATCATCAACTAATTCCGATGCGTTGCAAAACCAGGGTTGGTCGCATAAGGTTTTATGAATGGATCGCCCAATGTGATCGATTTCCCTCATCGCCAGCGCAATTTTTCTATATCTGCTCGAATAGTAATCTGCAATCGTCATGGTGAATACCTTTACTGGCTCACCCCAAAGCTCATCGACCCCTTCCTCCCCGCTATGATGTTTAACATTCTGGCTGAGGGAGAGTGCCTCTAAAAAGCACTCTGAGCACTGTCGCATCAGTTCATTTTGTCGAGTGATATGAATGCCGCTTTGTTCGAGATCAACAATGGCTGTGAAGATGTCTGTTGCGCGATTGAAGAGCGCTCCAGCGAGCATGGCGGCATTAATACGCTTTCGCTGGGGATCCTGTTCATTGTCAAACGCCATTCGTGCGTTTTCCAGTTTGCTACCAGGTGTATTAATTCCGGATTCTGTGTGATGAAATGTTCTTCTGGTTAGAGCGTCAAGGAGCTTTTTTTTCTCTGATAGGGTTTCTTCCGGAGGTTGATAATATCGAATCCAATAGTCGTCGTAGAAGATATGATCAACCCCATTGAACTTTCGAATCTCGCCGTTCTCGATTTCATTCGCCATAATCGTGCTCAGTTCCGTGGGTAAATCTATTCTAGTGAACTTTGTGAATTAGTGATAGAACGTTGCCTTGAGGATCTGAATTTATTTCTTAACCAGAACTCCCATTTGGGTCAAAATGTTATCAAAGTGTCATTGATGGCTTGTAATGAAATGACTTGTAATGATGCTCGTTGAGACAGCAATTCGATCAATCAGTATTCCTATCGATAGAGTCCATAAGACCTGCTGGCTGATTTCATTTAGACCAACCTTAACCAGGTATATTTCATAAAGTACCGGATAATTTAATCAGCGATTAGCTGAAACGGATTAGTTAAACCAGTGTACGTTCGGCAGTGTCAAGGCTTTGTCTGATTTTAGACACCATTTCATCAATTTGTGGGCGGGTAATGACCAGTGGTGGGCATAGAATCATGGTATCACCAACGGCTCGCATTATCAGTCCATTTTCGCTACACGCATCCCGGCATGCGATTCCGGCACTGCCTTTATCATCAAATGTGTCTCTGGTTTCCTTATTCGCAACCAGCTCTATTGCCCCCAAAAATCCAATCCCCCGGATTTCTCCAATCAGGGCATGGTCACTGAGTGAACGGATCTGGTTCTGTAGATAATCCATGGTCTCCGCTCGAGCATTTTCAATAATCCGTTCATCGCGCATGATTTGCAGGTTCTTTAATGCCACCGCACAGGCCACAGGATGTCCTGAATAGGTGTATCCATGGGAGAATTCCTCGCCTTTTTCATCGAGTAATTCCGCAACGCGATCAGCAATCATTACCGCGCCAATAGGTTGATATCCGGAAGAAAGGCCTTTGGCCATGGTCATGATGTCAGCTTCGATACCAAAGGTTTCGCTGCCGAACCAATTTCCGGTTCTGCCAAATCCGCAGATTACTTCGTCAGCCACCAGCAGGATGTCATATTTTTTACAAATTCTCTGTATTTCTGGCCAATAACTTGCGGGGGGAACAATGACTCCTCCTGCTCCTTGTATTGGTTCTCCAATAAAAGCGGCGACACGGTCGGCACCGACCTTTAGAATTCGTTCTTCGAGCGCCTGTGCTGCCTTTATGCCAAAATCATGTTTGCTTAAACCGCCGCCTTCGCGGTAATGATAGGGTTGTTCGATATGTTCAATGTTGGGGATCGGCATGCCGCCCTGGGCATGCATGGCCTGCATTCCTCCAAGACTGGCGCCGGCCAGTGTACTGCCATGGTAAGCATTGTGGCGGCTGATAATAATGTTGCGATTTTCCTGGCCCTGGAGTTGCCAGTAATAGCGAACCAGTCTTACGACAGTGTCATTTCCATCAGACCCTGAACACCCAAAAAATACGCGATTGAACTGCGGAGGTGTTACCTCGGCAAGCATCTCTGCCAGCTCGATGGCGGGGAGTTGCGCGGTTTGGAAGAAACTATTGTAGTAGGGTAATTGCTCCATCTGAAGTTTGGCAACTTCAGCAAGTTCGGTTCGTCCATATCCGATGTTAACGCACCATAAACCAGACATGGCATCAAGGTATTTATTGCCATCGGTATCATAGATATAAACATTCTCTGCACCAGCAATTACCCGGGTACCTTTCTTATTCATCTCCTTATGATCGGTGAAAGGATGAAAGTGGTGTTTTCTATCCAGCGCTTGCAATTCCGCTGTGTTATAGGATCTTTCTTGAGCTAACATGGTAATTTGCTAATGCTAAGGTGATTGAGTTCCTGAAATGAGGAAAGCCAGGCTACCTCATCGTTTTCAGTGTCGATATCTGGCCAATGAAAAACATTCTGAGCGGATAATAACGACAACATGAGTGAATGGCAATATTTGTGATCACAAAAACTGGATTATGCTTTTTTTAGCTGATATCGTTTGTTTCCTGAATTGGCAATTATTCATACTTATTTATTGGTAATCTGATCGGCAGAGCCGCGTATTTGTGAAACTATAAACTGCCGTTTTTTGCTAATTATCTTCTGATTGGAAATGACTAAATCATTAAAAGATAAAACGTTACAGGAACAGGTTTATGAAAACCTGAAGCTTGGCCTCTTGAATGGAGAGTTCAAGCCCGGTGTCAGTGTAACAATTAGGGGGTTGGCAGAAGAATTGGGTGTTAGTGCGATGCCTATTAGGGAAGCGCTACGGAGACTGACAACTGAAAGGGCGTTGGTATTAACGCCGACAGGCCGGGTTAGGGTGCCTTGCATGACGAGGAAAAAGCTCAATCAACTGGTCAGTGCGAGAATCTGCCTGGAAAAGCAAGCCGCGATTGATGCCATTCCCTACATCGATGATGAGATGATCGAAGCCTTGTCATTATTGAACGATGAAATTGACCAGTGTATTGAGCGGAACGATTACCAGGCATACCTGCAAAAGCACCGACGGTTTCATTTCACACTTTATCAAGCAGCACCATCGGATGTTTTTATGCCTCTCATTGAAAGCGTGTGGCTACAGGTAAGTCCTTTCCTAAGCCTTACTCTCAGTTTAGAGCACCTGCAAAGTTACAATACCTAATGACCGTCATGTAGAGATCATACAGGCACGTGGTGATCGGGATGCAACAGGACTGGGGTTTGCGATAGAAGCAGATATCCGCCACGGAATTGGATCTCTGTCAGAGAAGGATTGGCCTGGTGGTGGTTAAACCCGGAGAATAGGTGCTTTACAGCACTACATAATATAGTCCTTTAGTTCTTTCACACAGCCCTTTCACATTTTTCGTTCCGGCAATTTATACTAAAATCAAACCCATATTATTGTATTTTTACAAAGTTACCCTGATACCTAAACATCTGTTAGCAGGTACTAACATCGACTGACACAAGATCACAGAAACCAGGGACAAAGCACAGGGCTATACAGCATAGGCCTATAAAGCACAGGGTCGTAGAAGAAACGGGGTTATAGAAGAAAGTTTAGAGGATAATGAATGAAAATCAGAACAGATGTATCGAAATCCTATCACGCTAAAAGCGTCGAAGAGCAACGAGAAGCTTATGATAACTGGGCGGCACGGTATGAAGCTGATCTTTGTGCCATGGGGTATCGTATTCCTGCAATGATTGCCGCTGTGTTTGTCAGATACGTACCACAAGGTTGCTTTCCTATACTCGATGCTGGTTGCGGGGGTGGAATTCAGGCAGGACCATTAGCGATGCTGGGATACGGCCCTATCGTTGGAATAGATCTATCGGACAGTATGCTTGAGGTCGCAAGTTCAAAGAATTTCTACTCGGAGCTGAAACAGGCAACTTTAGGTGAGACCCTTGATTTCCCCGATAACTATTTTGGTGCCGTCATTTCCTCAGGAACCATTACCCCAAAACACGCTCCACCACACTCCTTTGAGGAATTAGTCAGAGTAACCAGGGCAGACGCTCCCATTATTTTCAGTATGCGCGACGATCCATTGCAGGAACCAGAATACCCGGCAATGCTTGGCAAATTGGAGAATGAGGGTAAATGGGAGTCAGTATTTGAAGGACTAGGTTTCCACTCCATGCCTTACTCCGAACCAGAGATTACTCATCGAATTCATGTTTACAAAGTCCGGTAACATTACTTCGATAATATTATTCTGATGACACCATATAGTGAGAAAATATCGGCTAAAAAAGCACGTAATTTGGGCGCGGCGGAGTCATTGTAAAGCAGACTTTAGAGAGATGGGTAATTCTCGTTAACATTAGGCAATTCTGTAAAACCCGGTTCAGATTTTTGCAATTTGGGTCTTTACAATTTGAGTCTATGTTAACGGTTGTTTTAAGGGCTTAACCAAACCTTCTAGTCCTTCTGTTTTGATTGCCAGGGTTAATGCCATCTGTTCTCCAAGGCGACCGTTAGGAAACCCTTTGTTTGAAAACCAAAGTAAATAGGGCTCCGGTAAATCAATCAAACGCATGCCTTTGTATTTTCCAAATGGCATGGTTTCATTGGCAATTCTGATCAGGTCTTCTTTTTCAAACATGATTTTCTTCCGTGATTTTCTTCCATGATTTTCTTCTAAAAAAGGCATGACTATCATCTTTTTAGAATCCGGGATAGCTTGATGTCCTTGTAAAGAGGGGTCCCGTTTAATGAGGGATAGGGAGTAAAGCTAAAGTAATAGTTGATTTTTTAATGGCTTCGCTTTTAATTATATTTATTCCTGTTTATCAGTAGGATATGAAACTTTCATGACTAAAAATCGAGTTCCAGGTTTAGCCTGTTATGCATCATTACAGGAATAGAACTGATGGATCTTTCCATTTGGATTTTCTATGGAAAGATCCATTATATCGACCGGGCTAAACCGTGAGTAGGAGATACTCTCGTTCCCAGGCACTGATAACGTTCAAAAACGTATTGTATTCATGATTCCTTACGCTGCTATATAGGCGGACAAATTTCTCACCAAGAATGGGGTGTAGCTCTTTGCAATCCAGCAATGCGTTTACTGCTTCTAACAAGGTATGGGGTAGAGTTGTTGCCATGTCGTATGCATTGTCTTCTACTGGCTTTTTCGGTTTGACCTGTTCCATCATTCCGAGATACCCGCAAGCTAATGAGGCTGCAATGGCCAAATATGGATTCACATCTGCACCCGCGATGCGGTTTTCTACCCGCCTTGCCTCAGGTTGGGAAACAGGTACACGCAGACCCGCCGTTCGATTATCGTATCCCCATTCAATGTTAATTGGTGAGCCAAATTCATCTGGCGCCAGTCTGCGATAGGAATTGACGTTGGGTGCGATTAGTGCCATTACGCTGGGTAAATATTTTTGTAATCCACCGATATACCATTTGAAAAGATTGCTTTCTCTGCCGCTTCGGTTAACAAAAATATTGTCGCCGGTTTCGTTATCAACAACACTTTGGTGGATATGCAAGGCGCTGCCGGGTTGTTGTTCAATCGGCGCTGCCATAAATGTGGCATAGATTTTATGTCTCATCGCAACCTGTCGAAGGCCTCGCTTAAATAGAAAGACCTGGTCCGCAAGATCCATGGCGTCCCCATGTTCAAGATTTATTTCCATTTGTGCTACTCCGGATTCGTGAATAAGAGTTTCTATTCCAATTTCCTAGGTTTCACAATAATCGTACAATTCCTCGAACAAGGGTTCGAATTCATTGACAGCGTCAATGCTATAAGACTGACGGCCTGCTTCAGGTCTCCCAGATAGCCCCACTGGGGGCTCCAAGGGGTAATCTGCGTCAGGGTTGGGTCGCACCAGGTAAAACTCCACTTCCGGTGCTACAATGGGATTCCATCCCTGTTTCCGATAGAGGTTAAGCACTCGTCGTAGAACCTGTCTGGGAGCAACTTCCACGGGTTTTCCGTCAAAATGGTAACAATCATGGATAATCACAGCGGTGGGTTCACTGGCAAAAGGAACCAGTCTGACGGTTGCTGGATCAGGTTTTAGAAAAATGTCACCGTCTGCTTCGCTCAATACATCCCAGTTAGAAGGGAAGTTTCCATCCACAGTTTGTCCAAAAATACTTTCAGGCAGTCGGAGACCAACATCTTCCTGGTATTTTTTTGCCGGCAGAATTTTCCCTTTGGCAACTCCAGTGGTATCCGGGATAACGGCTTCAATCTCTTCTATATTGTTTTCATTCAGCCATTCTCTAAGATCCTTAGGTAATTTCCCCCGGGCTTTGTTTACCAGATTTGGTGTGCTTGACATACAGTGATTTAAATGGATTAAATTGGGCCTATTATACTGACTTTGTGATCACAAACGAAAGATCCGGTTAATCAAAGACAATTTCTCAGGCAACCTGGAAACAGGCATAGAAATAACTGCATGGAGAAATAACTGCATGAACGACTTTTAAATCGGATCTGTTTCAGTTTTAGTCATTTATTTTCATGTGTTTCGATAACTGTATGAAAAAAATAATTTTGATTTCCTTTTTGAATGCCAATATTCTGATTATTGATGTGCGAACTGCCTTTGTCGTGCGGTCCCAAAGGTCGCTTTTATCGTCTTTTAGGATCGTTTTCTCCAGCTTTTAATTCAATGAACTCCCAGCTACGGTATTTGATGTACCCTGAAAAAAGACAAAAAATATGCCCATAAAAGATAGAAAAACTGCCGATTCGTATTATGAAGCATCAAGAAATTTGAATATTGATGCTGCCATGGTGGATGGCGATCTAAGTGGGGATGTGGTCGTGATTGGTGGTGGATTGACAGGTTCTTCCACCGCGCTAAATCTGGCAAAAAGCGGAGTGGACGTCATTTTGCTTGAAGCCGAGCATTTTGGCTGGGGGGCATCGGGAAGAAGTGGCGGACAAATCATTAATGGCTATGCAGCGGAGCAGGATACATTAGAGGAGTTGGTGGGAATGGAGACTGCCAGAGAACTATGGGAACATTCTCTTGGTGCCGTTGAATACACAAGGCAGCTTATCTTTGAATACAACATCGATTGTGATTTAAAAATGGGCTATCTGCATGTGGGGGTGAAGCCCAAACAGGCCCAGGAGTTGGAACAATGGGCCGAGCATTTGTCACGGGTATACGGATATGAAGATATGACATTTCTCGAACGGGATTCATTGCGTACTCGTTTGGCTTCTGAGCGATACTCAGGAGGAGTTTTTGATGCAGGTAGCGGGCATCTTCATCCTTTGAACTATTGTTTAGGGGTTGTTAGGGCAGCCAGAGATGCAGGAGCAAGGCTTTATGAGCGTTCTTCGGTTGATCGAATCACTAGTGATTCCAGGGGGAAAATTGTGCACTGCGCAAAAGGGACAATTCGCTGCGATCAGGTGGTTTATGCCTGTAATGCTTATCTTGATGGACTTGAACCTGAAATTGGCAAAAAGAGCATGCCGGTGGGGACTTATATCGTGGCCACGGAACCCTTGTCAGAGTCACAAGCTCTTTCTCTTATTCCCCAAAGGGAAGCGGTGGCGGATACCAATTTCGTTCTGGACTATTTTCGGTTGTCAAAAGACAACCGAATGCTGTTCGGTGGCAGAGTCAGTTATTCAACATTACAACCCTTAAAGCTGACAGAGTCACTAAAGAAGCGAATGAAAAATGTTTTTCCTCAACTGGGGAATACAAAAATCGAGTTTTCCTGGGGCGGTTATGTGTCGATCACCATTAATCGGGCTCCCCATATCGGCCAATTGGATCATGGAATCTGGTATGCACAGGGTTTTTCTGGTCATGGGATGGCGCTTAGTGGATACGTTGGTAAGTTACTTAGTGAAGCCATCACCGTGGATAGGGAAAGAATCGCCTGTTTCGAGAAAATTCCACACAAACGATTTCCAGGGGGGAGCTGGTTGCGCACCCCTGCTTTGGTTGCTGCCATGAGCTACTATAAACTTAAGGACTATTTATAGGCAGTAATTTGCTAATGGTCATTGATCGAGTTAAACAGTCCCAATGAAGCAGGAAGTTCCTCCCAGCAATGGTAAAAAAAAACCCCGCCCAAAGATAGGTGAGCCTCAATCCGGGTCGTCAGAAAGCGCCTTCAAGGCGAGGACTGTAGAAATCAGCGAGGATTCTCATGGACAGAGAATCGATAATTATTTGATCAAAATGCTAAAGGGAGTTCCCAGAACCCGAATATACAAAGCCCTCAGAAAAGGAGAGGTTAGGGTTAATGGTTCGAGGAAAAAGGCGGTATATCATCTTGCCGCTGGAGACAAGGTTAGAATACCGCCAATTCGCTATGCAATAAATAAG
This sequence comes from Gammaproteobacteria bacterium, assembly GCA_011088265.1. Taxonomy (GTDB): domain Bacteria; phylum Pseudomonadota; class Gammaproteobacteria; order Arenicellales; family Poriferihabitantaceae; genus WLWV01. The sequence goes on along the minus strand of JAALKB010000030.1, from coordinate 192 downwards.
GACGATGTCAGTATTCCTCCGAGGCTACTCGACCATGTTCCCGTTCTTTATGAGGACAATGATCTGTTGGTGGTGAATAAACCATCTGGGTTAGCGGTACATGGTGGCACTGGGATGAAATACGGACTGATTGAAGCTTTTCAGGACGGACTAAATAAAAAGTCTTCACAGGTCAGCACTCCGCCGTTGCCC
>JAALKB010000266.1 GCA_011088265.1 Gammaproteobacteria bacterium | reverse complement strand
CCCCCCCCCCCCCCCCCCCCCCCCCCCCCCCCCCCCCCCCCCTCCCCCCCCGCTCTTCTGTTCTCTATATCGCAAAACTGCTGAGTGTACCGAGAAATTACCTCATACCTTTCATTCTGTTCTTCACTCTCATGGGTGCCTATATCGGCCAGAACAATGCCACCGAATTACTTATACTTGTCGCCTTGGGCCTGGGTGCAACCATCCTGAGGTTTGCCGACTACCCGCTGGCGCCGCTTTTGATCGGATTTATCCTTGGCGGTATGATGGAGAACAACTTCGCCAGGGCAGTCAACCTGACTGATGGGGTGGCTTTCATGTGGGAACGTCCCATGACCTTAGGCCTGTTGATTGTTGGACTGTTATTGATCTTGATGCCGATTTATCGACAAAGAAAACTGAAGGCGAAAGCCAGGAAAGATGGTATCGCTGATGGAGACTAGGCGATGGAAATCAGGCAATGGAGGCCAGGCGTTTCAGGAGTTCTGGGACCTGAATTCTGGGGACAGTATACCTGCTAGAGCGCATTTTAAGGCGCATTCATTTACCACTCCACCATCATGAATTGGCCTTTATGTAGGCAAGACAGAGTTACTGAATGACAAGAGCAGCTATGTTTGTCATTATACTGAAATGACAATGAAGTAAGGACGAGTATCGGTAGAACCCCCGAGAACCTTCGCAGCCCATGAAAGGCTGAAGACTATTATCGCCATTGCCCGGATCGGGGCTGGCGGGTCAAATGGGTACTGTCCCCAGATTGCTCTTTTTTTGATCTAAATTGTATAATATCGTTTCCAGCGAATGTTTTGAGAACGTTTCGGGAATGTGTTGGGAACGTTTAGAGCCCTAAAGGATTTGGGATATCAGGCTTGTTGAAAACAGGGATAAGGAGGTTAGCTATAAAATTGATGCTATTGCGAATAGATAGCACCATCCAAGTCATTGGTAATTTTTTCGGAGAGATTTGAAATCATGTGTGCAATATCCGGCTTTATTGTTACAGACCTTCAGGCAGACCGGCAACGTATTGCGGAACACTATATAAAAATATTGGAACGCGGATACGAGCGCGGAAAAGATGCTGCTGGTGTGTTGAGTATAGATACCAATGGTGTATCCCGGCGCAGTGTCCAGATATATCCTCAACAGTTTGATTTTATTTATGAATCAATTACGCAGGATTGCAGCTTGCTGATTGCAAATAACCAGGCGGAATTAACCACTGAATATGTCAGAACCAAAACTGAAGCTGATGTTCAGCCCTTTGGAAATGGAACGGTGTTTGTCAGCCATAACGGCACTATTGCCAACGACAACGAACTAAGACAGCGTTATAACATCCAGACAGATACGAAAATTGATTCCGCTGTGTGTCCGGAGCTCATTTATCAGATAGGTGTCGAAAATGCCATTCAGGAAATCACAGGTTCCTTTGCCTTAGCGATTGCAGACAGTCGACAACCTCGCAAATTGCGGCTGGCGCGTAACTATAATCCGCTGGTTTTGCAAGTAAGGTCTGATCTGGGCGCCATTTTCTTTGCCTCACTGGCAGAACATCTTCTTCCTGAGCAGGATATTCAATCTCAGTTAACACAGCCTCCAGTTATTTCTCCTCAAACTTATTCTTTCCTGGAGATTGATGGAGACAGCGGCGAAATATCCCAGGAAACAATAGCTCCCCGGGACCGAAATAAACAAGCGCTGGTGATCTGTAGCGGCGGATTAGATAGTGTAACAACAGCCAAATGGGCGCAGCTGCAAGGCTATGATATTACGCTCTTGTATTTTTTATACGGATGTCGTGCAGAAAAACGGGAAATGGAGTCCGTCCGTCAAGTTGCCGAGGTGCTTGGATGTGATTATCGTTTTGAGGAACTAAATTGGCTAAAAAAGGTAGGCGGCTCTTCACTTACTGATGAAACTATTTCTGTAACCGAAAACGAAACCGGTGCCGAATTCGCCCATGAATGGGTTCCTGCTCGAAATCTGATTATGACGTCACTAGCGGCTGGTTTGTGCGACCGTTATGGCTACGATACTCTTGTATTGGGACTGAATCTGGAAGAGTCTGGGGCATACCCGGATAATACAGTGGAATTTTACCAAACCCTTGACCATGTTCTGAATATCGGAACCACTAGTCGCCCACGCTTATTGAGTCCGCTGGCTAATTTGGTTAAGCATGAAATAATAAAGGACGCACTTGAAATGGACGCACCGATTCATCTCTCATGGTCATGCTACCATGGCAATGAAAAGCACTGCGGGCAGTGTGGTCCCTGCTATATGCGTCGCTCTGCGTTTCATATTTTTGATACCGAAGATTCAGTTGAATATGAACAAGTCTAATCATGACAAACTTCACCAACCAAAACAGGTGGTTTTGTCATTCCTAATTGGAAAAATCAGCTAGTCCGATGTCTAGTCAAATGCCTGGTCCGATGTACTGGATCCCAGCGAAATAGGACATAGGACTGACTGATCGAGGCCACCACCAACCAGGACCATCACCAGTTGAAAATCCTGATTTTTCCCCCTGATCCTGGAGTCGATGTGAGTCTGGGCCGACGAGAGGGCCGATGTGGGCCTGGGTTGATATAGAAATGAGACTATGCCGAGGCATGTAACCTGAAAGATGGGTGAAAACTCATTTCAATATAATTCGTCAGACACCTATTAGATTCCCCCATAAGTAAGTGTGCACTCTTGCGCTTACTTTATATCCTCTTTGATACGCCATCCTGGCAACATCCCCATCAAGCAACTTTTGCCCCTCTACGGTTGCGCCCACGGGCATAATCCATATAGGCCAATCTACCCCGGCCTGTCTGAATCGTGCTATGGTGGAATCTAACTCATCCCAGCATGCCTGAGATCCATTAACAACAAATTTGAGCTGACCGTTAGATGAGAAGTCAAGGTACCTTGCTACTGTTTCTGGTTTAATGGCTTTCCTGGTTGTTTCCCCGGCGACGTTCCAAAGTTTAGGGCTACATGATATAAACAACTCAACGCCCATCCTGTCTCTTGCATCTTTCCAAAAATCAATAAACTCTGGTCCAGGTATTTGTGTTCCGTTAGATTCGTATGTGACAAATAGAGGATAATCTTCATCATCAAACCAATGCCTCATTATTTCCATAGTACATAACTGTGCATGTTTCATTAAAGGTTCTCCACCAGTAAAGCACATATGTCTATCTAACCACTTACCACCATTCCATTCATTAGCAAACTCTGCTCTAACTAAATCAGCTATCTCTCTTGATGTTTTCCTATGTTGTAGATGCTTAAACTTTTTAGACCAGGAATATGAACTATCACAACCATATTCCCATACCGGTAATTCTTCTAGTCGATTAAGTTCAACTGCATCAAAGTCTTTGTAGGGCAGTTTGTATGTACTTGGATCGGTGGGATCGTCCTGGCCAAAACCGTTACATTGTAGATTGCATAAGAACAATCTTAGCCAAGCAGAAGGAAAACCGGCATAGTGTCCTTCGCCTTGCACTGAATCAAATATTTCCGAATATACGTATGTGTTGTTACTGTTTTTCATTTGACTGTTAGTATGGGCATCCGGTAGTAGTGCCGTCTCTTTTTCTATTGAGCTATAACCGAAACCGGCGCGTAGAATCGGACTGCATTCGTTCGACTGAATCGCCCCGGGTTTGTGGTAGGCGGTTTTATTTGAGTCAAGCGAAGCCGCTTGACTCGGTTTGATAATACATCAATTCATATTCGGTTGGAGGGGAGGCTCCAATAGATTGAAGATAGACTGAAGAGGTCGCGGCTTGATTCAATTCGCTCATGCATCAGATCTGACATGAGTTTCAATTAATGATGAACATTTGCGTAGAATCTATAGCTTAACGCTAGACGTCTTATCCATTGCAAGTTTATTATAAAGAAGATTTTGGGTCGAAAGTAAGAGAACAGAGGTCGATTTAGAAGGTTGTTTTATAGCGTTTTATAAAGGTTGTGTTACATGCTGTGTTACTTACATAGAAACCCACGCAATTGATGTAGCATATCAGGAAATATTAACCAGGTTAATCATACGTAACAGCATTTGCGGAAAAGCTTAGCGTCTCCCGTTAAGGATTGGTTTCAGTAAGAGATCGAGGCTAGAGCCAATTTTACGCGTTCCAGAGAATGTTTCATGTCTAAATTTCAATCTACAA
>JAALKB010000265.1 GCA_011088265.1 Gammaproteobacteria bacterium | reverse complement strand
CCCCCCCCCCCCCCCCCCCCCCCCCCCCCCGCCCCACCCCCTCACTTTCAACGTCAGCTATCAACAGCCGTCAAACGAGCTCGCTTTATTGCCTTGATTCCTTACACTGATCAGCATGATAACTAGGGGGTAACATGGAAATCATTCTTTTAGAAAAAATTAAAAACCTGGGAGATTTGGGTGACGCGGTTAATGTCAAAAATGGATATGCCAGAAATTTCCTGATTCCCCAAAAGAAAGCGGTTCGGGCGACGGAAGAAGCAAAGTCCAAAGTTGAAGATCGCCGCAGACAACTTGCTGAGGAAGAAGGGAAGCGTTTGGATGGCGCCAGGGCTCGGGCAGAGTTGGCATCCAGGTCTATTTCGTTGACCCGTTTGTGCGGAGAAGAAGGCCAGCTTTATGGTTCAGTTTCTCCAGCAGATATAGCAGAAGCATTGACCGAAGGTGCTGCCGTTATCGAGAAGTCAGAAGTCTTTCTACCAGATGGGCCTATCAAGCAAACCGGTGAATTCTCAGCCGACGTTATTCTGCATCCAGAAGTGCGTTTTACCATTACCATCTCCGTTGTTGGGGAAGAAGGCGCTTCTCCTGAGGAAACCCAGGCTTGAAGCATGGATACACACAATGTCATCACAATATCATATTGTGTTATTCACCACCGAAAAGCGCCCTTGGGGCGCTTTTTTGTTTGACAGTGTAATAACAGGCCTAGGGGTACTTATCAGGCAGTGAAGACAATATCCAGAATGGGCTTTTTTTGTTATGATTTCCGGCCGAGGATTGGGATCTCCAAGTCTTTCAAGAGCAGGGCTTTCATGACCGGGGCTTTCACGAATCAACACTTTTTACTTCTACACTAAATCTTCAGAAAATTGGCTGAAACCATAAAACTCGCATCTTCCTCTGCCAAATTGCCGCCCCAGGCCCTGGAAGCCGAACAATCCCTGCTGGGGGGGTTGTTGCTAGACAATCGAAAATGGGATGATGTGACGGAAGAAGTGGGCAGCCGGGATTTCTATAGCCAAAATCATCGCTTAATCTTTGAGGCCATTCAGGGTTTACAATCCGCTGGAGACCCCGCAGATGTTGTCACAGCTTCGGAATGGCTAGATAAGGATGGAACTCTTGAACAGGCTGGTGGATTGGCCTATCTTGGCACCCTGGCGAATAATACGCCAAGTACTGCTAATATCCTGACCTATGCCAGAATTGTTCGTGAGAGAGCAATATTGCGATCCTTAATCGCTGCGGCGAACGATATTTCGGATACTGCCTATAGCCCTGAGGGGCGAACCCCCCGGGAAGTCCTTGATCACGCAGAGAAACTTGTTTTCGATATTTCAGAGCGCGATGGTAGAAGCAGACAGGGCTTTACGCCTATTCAGGATCTATTGACCCGTTCCATCGACAGAATCGAAGAGTTGTTCGAATCCGGGGAGTCTATTACCGGTGTGGCAACGGGATTTCACGACCTGGATGAGATGACATCTGGAATGCAGCGGGGAGATCTGGTTATCGTGGCAGGGAGACCGTCTATGGGGAAAACATCCTTCGCCATGAATATCGCTGAATATGTGGCGGTAGAAAAGCAGGAGCCCGTGGCAATTTTCAGTATGGAGATGCCAGGAGAGCAGTTGGCAATGAGAATGCTATCCTCTCTTGGCCGAATAAATTCAAACCGGGTACGCTCAGGGCAGCTGAAGGAGGACGACTGGCCCAGAGTGAATTCCGCAGTGGGTATGCTAGACAGGGCGCCAATGTTCATCGATGATTCAGTGGGACTCAACCCCCTTGATCTACGCTCCAGGGCACGTCGTTTGCTCAAGGATAACAAGTCATTAGGATTGATTGTCATCGACTACCTGCAGCTCATGCAGGCCAGTGATTCAAATGAGAACCGGGCCACGGAAATTTCCGCCATCACTCGCTCTTTGAAAATGCTGGCAAAGGAACTAAATGTGCCGGTTATCGCACTGTCTCAATTGAATCGGAGTTTGGAGCAGAGGCCAAATAAACGCCCGGTAATGTCAGATTTAAGAGAGTCCGGAGCGATTGAGCAAGATGCTGACGTGATTCTTTTTATTTACCGCGATGAAGTATATAACGAAGATAGTGACCAAAAAGGGATAGCTGAAGTCATTATAGGAAAACAACGTAATGGTCCGATCGGCACAACCAAATTAACTTTCAGAGGAGAGTTTACCCGTTTTGAAAGTTATGCCAGCACTGGGTTCGATCACGCCTGACGGGCTTGTATCCACACCCCTTTTATTGCCGCTTTCGTTTATCTATTTCGTCCATCTATTTCATTAGAGTTGCATCGGTAAATCGTGTTTTTACCCCGTCTTTGCTATCCAACCGATCCAGGTATCCCGTCATTTGGAGGTGGGTTTTTCTTATGCTTATCCACAGTCTTTATGCATGATTGATGGGGTTGAAAAATGGCGTGCTCAGGCACTGATTGATATTCAGGCTTTGAATCATAATGTCCTAAAGATACGGGATCGGTGTCGAAGTACCCGGATCATGGCTGTTATCAAAGCGAACGCTTACGGCCACGGTTTGCAGATCATCACCGGTGCAATTGCAGATAAAGTAGATGGTTTTGCAGTTGCTACCCTGGCAGAAGGAGTGGAATGCCGACAGATTCAAGAAAAAAAACCGATTGTTGTTCTATCTGAATGGTGGTACGAACAGCAAATTATTACCTTTGTTGAATGCCAACTACAGCCGGTTATTCATAGTCTCGAGCAGCTTCACTGGATATCGCAGCATGATGCACAATTTAACGGTGACGCACTCGATGTTTGGTTAAAAATAGATACCGGTATGAATCGACTGGGTATTTCTCTTGATCAGTATCAGGCTGTTTATCAACAACTATCTCAGCTACGACCGGTGAAGTCCATCAGCATTTTATCCCACCTTGCTAATGCCGATGACGTGACGGATGGCTTTACCGACCATCAGATTGCTGAATTCGAAGCTGCTACGGTAAATTTGGAACATGACCGAAGCCTCTGTAATTCAGCGGGATTGATCCAACGACCGCAGAGAACATACCAATGGGTAAGACCAGGCTTGATGCTCTATGGTGGTTCTCCTGTGATAGACCAAACTGTTGATCAATTGGACCTGAGGCCTGTGATGCATCTTAAGGCTCGAATTTTGTCAATCAAGCAGACTGGGAGCGATCAACCCGTGGGATATGGAGGATCCTATATTACCCGGAGAAAGACACTGTTAGGAATGATTGGCATTGGCTATGGTGACGGTTATCCGAGGGTAGTGGATGATCGGGCGTGTGTTGTTATTGGTGGGTGTCGGGCTCCAATTATAGGTCGTGTGTCCATGGATATGATCACCGTGGATCTTACCGATTTGCCTTGGGCGAAAATGGGGGACGAAGTAACATTATGGGGTCCGGGTTTAACCGTTGACGAAGTCGCGAAATGGGCTGGCACGATTCCCTATGAATTGCTTTGTAAGGTCACAATGCGTATTCCCCGAGTGATCGCAAACGGATAATAGGTCTGGATATGTCGAAACGTAAAACGGTGTTTAATTGTTCTGATTGTGGCGCAGAAAGCCCGAAATGGTCTGGTCAGTGTGCTGAATGTGGTCAATGGAATACGCTGGTGGAACAGGTCTTGAGCGCCGTTGCTACCACCTCAAATCAGCGGTTCGCCGGTTTTGCTCCGTCTTCAGCTGTAAGAAAGATCAGTGAAGTGGATATTACCCAGGTTACTCGCATTTCCAGTGGAAGTGCGGAATTCGACCGGGTATTGGGAGGAGGGTTGGTTCCCGGATCCGTTATATTAATCGGAGGGGATCCTGGAATTGGGAAATCAACCCTGCTTTTGCAGTATCTGTCGTCTCTCAGTCAGCAACTGCGTGTACTCTATGTCAGTGGAGAAGAATCTGCTGAACAAATTGCATTGCGGGCCCGACGTCTGGAATTGAACGGAGATGATCTCAAGGTGATGGCAGAAAACCGATTGGAATCGCTATTAGAGGCGGCACTAAAAGAGGGGCCTTCGATTCTGGTTGCCGACTCTATACAGACGTTTTATAGCGATGCCCTGACCGCTGCTCCGGGAAGTGTTTCTCAGGTGCGTGAAAGTGCTGCGAGATTGGTTCGATATGCCAAGCAAAGCGGGTG
>JAALKB010000029.1:1976-27427 GCA_011088265.1 Gammaproteobacteria bacterium | reverse complement strand
TTCATGTTATATACAAATATAAAGATATCTTTATATTTGTATATAACATGAAAAGATAGAATTGAATAGAAAAAACTGGGCAGTATGTTCCCTTTGGACACTATCCTCTTGATTGCCCGGAAACCAAAGCAAAATTGTTGTTTCGAGTTATGATGGGAGGAAACTAGATGATGAGTCCTATTTAATGAAAAATTTAGCCAGTAGCGTTCATAAGCAATTTGATCTAAGCGGAAAAAACATCGTTGTTACCGGTGCCGGCTATGGCTTAGGTCGAGAAATGGCCATCGGTCTTGGTGCGGCAGGCGCGAATGTGATGATCGCGAGCCGAACGGACACCTATCTGATGGAGACCATGGCGTTGATTGAAAAAGAAGGCGCAAAAGCAAACTACTTTGCCTTTGATGCAACGGATAGGGAAAGCTGTGGCGAACTAATAAACGCGACGATGAAAAGTTTTGGACGACTGGATGTCATGGTTATCAATCATGGAATCATCGCGGTGGATACACCAGAGAAAACCAGTGAAAGGGATTGGAACAACGTGATCTCAACCAATCTAACGAGTTGCTTTTACTGTGCCCAGGCCGCGGGAAAACAAATGATAAAACAGAGAGAAGGAGGCTCAATAATTATGACGTCTTCAAACGGGAGTATGGTTGGGTTTGACGGTTTGTCTGCTTACGGAGCATCGAAAGGAGGAGTTGATCAACTCTGCCGACAACTTTCCTCTGAATGGGGTAAATACAACATCCGAGTCAACACGATCAACCCCGGTTATACGAAAAACCCCATGAGTGGCAGACCGACTAGCACCGTGACCCAGGAAATGGAGCAGGAAATAAAGAACAAAACGCCCTTGCAACGTCGGGGAGAACTTCATGAATTCGTTGGTCCGGTGATTTTTCTCGCGTCGGAGGCCTCCTCGTTCGTAAGCGGGCATACCTTAACCGTTGACGGTGGATACTGCGCGCGCTAGCAAACAACCCAATCATTTCCAGGGGGTTAATCCGTTCGAATCGCCCTTTCGATATACTCAGGACCACCGAGTTGTTTCATTTGCTTCATAATCCATTTTTGTCGGGAAAGTACGTATTTACCTAGTTTGTCAGCGGAAAAAATCTGGGGATTCGGTAAAACTGCTGCCATTCTCGCGGCTTCGTAACGGTTAATTTTGCCAGCGGGTTTGTTAAAAAAAAGCAGGGAGCCAACACCAACGCCATAAGTGTTTTCCCCAAGCTGAGCAATATTGATATAAATTTCCAGAATCCGCTTTTTACCGAGAATCATCTCCATCAGTATCGCCAATCCGGCTTCCAGGCCCTTTCTGATATAACTCCTGCCGTTCCAGAGGAAAAGGTTTTTTGCCACTTGTTGGGTAATGGTGCTGGCGCCTCGTGGTTTACCACGGTTATCTGAAATCGCTCGTCTAAGTTCGGTAAAATCCAGGCCAAAGTGATCAGGAAACCGCTGATCTTCCGCAGCGATCACGGCGAGGGGAAACTGTATGGAGATGTCTTCCCAACTTAACCACTGGTACTCCGACCACTCCTTTTTGTCATCAAAAAGGGATTGAATGTCATGCCAAAGCATTACGGTGCTGGTAACAGGGTCTATCCACCGAAGACAGATAATTGCCAGGGTCGGAACGACGACAATGACAATCAGGAGATTACGGAAATAAAAAAGCAGCTTTTTATGTAAAAATCGCTTGATATTCTTCATGCTTTCCTTAGTTAGCACGAGTTCAATTCACCAAAACCCGTCAATCGCCTAGAAACCAGCAGCCATACCATCTTTCCGATGATCCGATCCTGCGATATAACCGTCGCTGGTTTTTTGAATTAGCTGAGCCCCACCCATGGAAAAAGAGGGGTCCAGCTCACTGGGATAGAGAACATGGCCTTTATTCACTAATCCAACTCGTATATCTTCCCCATAGCCTGCGTCGAGAGCAATTTCCTGATTCTCCATGACCTGCCATCGAGGAGCATCGCTGGCTACCTGGGGATTTTGATCGTAATCCACGGCCCTAACAACCATCTGCGCATGTCCCTGGGGTTGCATAGGACCACCCATTACCCCAAAACTCATCCTGGGTTTTCCCTGTTGAGTCAAAAAAGCGGGAATAATTGTATGATAAGGTCGCTTCGAAGGGCCAAACTGGTTGGGGTGCCCTTCCGTCAAAGAAAACCCCGCCCCCCGGTTTTGCAAACTAATTCCTGTTTCTGGAATCACAATACCTGAACCAAAACCATAATAATTGCTTTGGATCATTGAAACCATCATTCCGGCTTGATCTGCAGTACTTAGATATACGGTACCCCCTTTGGAGAAAGAGCCGTGGGTTGGTAGATTTGCTTTATTCATGTCAATTAGTTTTGAGCGTTCGGCGAGATAATCACCATTAAGCAATTCATCAACTGAGATATCCATAAAAGCGGGATCCGCAATATATCGGTGTGCATCTGCGAAGGCGAGCTTCATGGCTTCAATTTGGCAGTGCAAACTTTCAATCGAATCAATGGGATACTGGGAGATATTATGGTGCTTAAGAATACCGAGCATAATGAGAGCGGCGAGACCCTGTCCGTTGGGCGGGATCTCATGCAACTCCACACCATTGTATTCCACGGATATTAAATCGACCCAATCACATTGGTGGGAAGCCATGTCTTCAGCACTAAGTTTTGCGCCGGCCTTCCTTGCCGTCTTTTCGAGTTTTTCAGAAATGCTTCCTTTATAAAAATCATTGCCCCTGGTGCTCGCAATGGATTCAAGAGTATCAGCCTGTGCTGGAAATCTGAAAAGTTGCCCTGCCAACGGTGGTTTACCATCGGGTAAAAAGGAAGCAAAATCTGGGAATTGGTAATATGCATCCGGAATCTGTGCCCAGGCTTTTGCGGTGATAGGAGACACCATATAGCCTTCCCGGGCATAGTAAATAGCAGCCTGAAACAGGTTTTCGAAGGGTAGTTTTCCGAAACGGTCGGACAATGCTACCCAGGCGCTCACACAGCCAGGGACCGTTACCGAATCCCATCCCCACAACGGCATGTTGGTAGAGCCCGTAAACTGATCTGCACTAACTCCTGCAGGGCTACGGCCGGAAGCATTGAGTCCGTGGAGCTTCTCACCGTCCCAAACAATGCAAAAGGCATCGCTACCAATTCCATTGCTAGTGGGCTCAACAACAGATAGTGTAATTGCGGTGGCAAGGGCTGCGTCCACGGCATTACCTCCTTGTCGAAGCGCATCAACTCCTGCCTGTACAGCGAGAGGCTGGGACGAGGCGACCATGTTCCTCGCCATCACCGGCATGCGCTGTGAAGGATAGGGGAAGTCATTATTAAAGATATTCATTGCTGGTTTCGATGGTCCAAATATTAAAAAATTATGTCTCAAGAGAATTTGATGCCAGTCCCATTCTCTCTCGTTGGATCGCAATAGTACTGTAGACCACCACGGATATGAGAACAATGGCGCTTCCGTATATGGTTAATTTGCTTGGAATTTCCCCGACCCCAAGAAAAACCCAGATGGGGTTAAGGATAGACTCACTCAATGAAAAAAGTGCTACTTCAGCGGCGGGTATATAGCGAACACCGATGGTAAGAAGCCAAAATCCTGCGCCAAATTGAACGGTTCCCAAAAGAATGCAAATTATCAAATCGTGTTGGGAAATATTGAAACCCGAAAGCATGGGAAACGCGATTAGAGCGGTGATCAGACCTGAAAGACAGGTTGCCGGAACCATATCAACTGACTGGTTGCCTCTCAGCAATAGCAGGTAAAACGCATACATCACCACCATTGCCAGGGCCAGTAGGCTACCAAACCAACTACCTGTGTTGAAACCATCGGCAAACATCAAACCGATCCCGAAAAACGCCAATACCATTGCCACCATGCCCCAAACGCTAATCCTTTCTTTCAAAAATAGCCAGCACAGCAAAGCGGTAATCAGTGGAGCAGATCCAATAATAAACACCACATTTGCAACCGTTGTGTTTAGCATGGCGAAAATGTAAAACACGTTTCCGAGACTTAACAGGATTGCGGCATACACTCCCTTCTTGCCAACTGCCCTGAAAGCAAGAGTCGTTCGGCGTCGGTATTGGAAAGCCAGAATGGTAGACATCGTAATGAAAAAAGCGCTGGAACGATAAAACAGAATCGTCCATCCATTTGCCTGTTCAATATGGCGCAAGAAAATTCCAGATAGACTAAGAAAAGCGCCGCCAAGTAAAACGACACAGACACCGATCACATAACGATTTTGGATCAAAGGCTTTTTCCAGAGGGTTAACTGGCGATGGGTTTGGGATCAATGGTTTTTGGCTTTCGTCTACGTTTGTTTTCAAGGGGAACGACAAGTAGAGACATCATTGGGGGTACGATCAGTAGAGTAATCACCGCAGAAAGGCTTAAACCCCCAACCACCACCGACCCAAGGCCTCGATAGAGCTCAGAGCCGGCCCCGGGAAACAAAACCAAAGGCAGCATACCAAAAACGCTGGTTAATGTTGACATGAATATCGGGCGTATACGGTTTTGGGTTGCTAATCGAATGGCTTCCCCGGCTTCCATGCTGTCCAGCCTTATATGATGAAGAGTTTGGTGAATTAACAGGATCGCGTTGTTCACCACGATGCCGATCAGTATTACAAAACCAAGCATCGTTAACATATCGAGAGCCTGATAAGTATAAAGATTAAGTATTGCCAGACCGGCAATACCCCCAACCGCCGCAACGGGAACAGATAACATAATAATCAGTGGGTAGACAAAGCTTTCGAACAAAACAGCCATCACAAGAAAGACAATGACGATGGATAGTGCCAGATTGATCGCCATGGCGTTACTGGTTTCCATAAGCTTATCCGCCGTGCCGGAAATTCTCATCTTTATGCCGTCGGGCAATCCTTCCTGGGAAAGTTTGTCGACAATTTCCGTTTGAATTAATTCAATGGCAGATTCGAGAGGTAGAGATTGACTGGGTCGAATTTCAAGAGTGATTGTTCGAAACCGTTCCCGGTGTCGAATTTCAGTGGGACCCGCAGTAAGTTCAATATCCGCAACCGAAGAAATCGGAACCACCTGTCCACCAGGAGTCACTAGGGGTAAGGTACCAATGTCCTGGGTTTGATTTACCCCACTATTGCCCTTAAGCACAACGTCCATCAATCTGCCTTCCACGGTGGATTGGGTTGCTCTCAATCCATCGTTAAACGCATCAATGCTTTGAGCAAGTTCTACGGTGCTAACGCCGCTATCGCTAAGTCGGGTTCGTTGAGGTACTACTCTCACTTCTGGAGCACCCATCTCGAGCCCAGGTTTGGGTCTCCACTCATGCCCGTCTGATCTGGGAAACAATCCGACAATTTTTCCAAAGGCCTGATTGGAGACCTGTAGGATCGTCTCCAGGTTTGGACCGGAAACATCGAGATCAATTTTTCTTCCACCCCCGATTCCCCGGCCAAATACCGAGGGTTGTGAAATAAAACCGAAGGTTCCGGGTTCTCTAAACACCGGTGCCCTTAAAGGAGGTTTAAGTTCGGCAATACGTTCTGGTTCTACCGACACAGCACCCAGGAAAGTGCGAGCTCGGGTTGCCACATAGAAGAAACGTTCAATTTTGGGCGGTCCGCCAGGCTCGGACTCCGGGCCGGTTTCGCTTGCCCATAGATGTCGGACTTCGCTTTCAATATCCTGTGCGATACGGGTAGTGGTTTCTAGGTTGTACCCGGGAGGAGGAATCATGATACCGAATAGGAGGTTCCGATTCCCCTCGGGTAAATATTCGAGTTTTGGTAAGAGAACATAAGAGCCGTAACTGGCAACGATGGTTACAAAAGCGGTAACCAGAAAAGCCCTAAGTCGATACTTGACAATGCCATTTACAAACCCGGTTACCAGTTTAGCGAATGAGGAAGCTAGCCAGTCAATGACAGGTAGTTTAAACCCGGGCTTGTGAGGAGCATTGTCACTGGCCCCGCCGGTTTCGCGCAACAAGCGATTGGACAAAGCAGGAATCACAGAGATGGAAACGATTAGAGAGAGTACCACCGCGACAGAAATAGCCACAGCGATATCCCGGAAAAGTTGTCCAGCCTCCAATTCCATTACCAAAATGGGAATAAAAACCATAACAGTTGTTAACGCGGATACCAGAACAGCCCCCCATACCTGTTGGGCACCGAGATAAGCTGCTTTAGCGTTGGAGTGTCCAGCCTCCTTATGTCGGTAAATATTTTCAAGTACCACAATAGCTGCGTCGACGACCATTCCTACCGCAAAGGCTAGACCCGCCAGGGAGATAACATTTATAGAACGACCCAGTGCGGCCATAGCGACGAATGCACCAACCACCGAAACGGGAATCGCCAGGGAAATAACGATGGTGGCCCTGAATGAGCGTAAAAACAGCAACAAAATTAGCGCTGCAAGTGACCCGCCAACCCAGATATTCTGCTGCACCAGATCAATGGCTGACTCAATGTAAACCGTTTCATCGTATACCTGGGTTAACGTTAGCCCGGCGTTGGGAATAGCGCTTTCGTTAAGACTATCAATTGCCGCCCGTAATCCCTCCATGGTCTCAATGACGTTAGCCCCGGTTTGTCTCTCCGCACTCATTGCCAAAGAAGGGTTTCCAAGTAAACGAATGGACGAAGTTGGTGTCTTAAAACCAAACTTTACCTCCGCTACATCAGAAACCACAACTCTACCCAAACCTCCCGAGCCGCTGCTGCTTCTAACGGGAACCTGTCTGATAACATTAAGATTATCGAGTTGACCCTCTGTGCGAACGACATATCGGCGTTTGCCTTCGTTAACTTCTCCAGCGCCTAAAGAGATGTTTGATCTTCTCAAAGCGATAATGAGATTATTCACTGTGAGTTGGTATCTGGCGAGGGATTCCGGGTCCACAATAACCTGTATTTGCCTTTCACTTCCTCCGTACACATTAATCCTGCCGATACCTGGGACCCGCTCAAGTCGCTCCTTAACGATATCTTCTACAAAATTTCCGTATTCGTGAATGGGTTTTTCATTGCCCTCCACCTTTTTGATAATCATCCATGCGATGGCATTGTCTTCGCTACCGGCGGTATCCAGAGTTGGTTGATCTGCTTCATCGGGGTAACCAGGAACCCGGTCAAGACGGTTGGCGACGAGTAATAAGGCACGATCCATATTAGTGCCGACCTTGAATTCCAGGGTTATTCTCGCCCTACCCGGCTCTGCGCTTCCCGTGATAGAGGCAAGCCCCTGAAGGCCAGCGAGCTGTTCTTCCTGAGGATTGATGATTTCTCGTTCTATCTCTGCTGGTGCGGCGCCAAACCAGCTAGTGGAAACAGTGATGACTGGGCGATTAACGTCAGGAGCTAGCTGAATCGGAATGGTTTTAAGGGCGACCAATCCAAACAGTACAACCAGCAGTACTGCGGAGATAACTGCAATCGGTCTTTCGATTGCTGTTCGGATTAGATTCACGGTTTAACCTTCACCGATTGATTGGGTCTTAGGCGTTCATTTCCCCTAACCACAACCAGGTCCCCAACGCTTAGACCTTGCTGAATCTCAAGTCGGTTTCCAATGGACCGCCCGGTTTGTATTTCTGTTGCATTGGCTTTCTCTTCCACAACTACATAAACAATCTCTCGATTACCCTGTCGAACAATCCCATCTTTATGAACAGAAATAACCGGTTCTTTTTTACCTACCGGAACAAATAGTGTGACGCTTTGGTCATTGACGAGAATTCCGGCATCGGGTGAAAAATCAGGAGTAAATCTTACCTTTCTGGTTCGGGTCCTTAGGTTTTCCTCTGGGATAATGGCACGAAAGGTGGCGCTATGCATGGTGCCGTTGTCTAGGCTAAATGACAAAGCGGATCCTGTATTAAGCCCCTCTAGTTGGGAAGAAGGAATATCAGCTTCAAGCTCGAGACTCCTATCAGAGATGAGTTGTAAAACGGCTTGTCCTTTTTGTAGATAGTTACCGGTTTCCGTCATTTTCCCAATGACCGTGCCATCGAAAGGTGCAGTAATACTGGTATAGCTCAATTCCAGTTCAGCGAGCCTGGAGCTGGCTTTGCTGGAGTTAATCGCGGCTTCCGCTTCATCTACCCGGGAGTAGGCGATATTCTGTTGTTGTTTCGCATCATCATAAACGGCCCTACTGATAGAGGCGGTAGACTTCAGCCCTTCGAGTCGACGGGTTTCCTGTACCGCTAACGCGAGTTCGGCCCTGGCAGTTTTTAATCGACTCTTTGCTTCTAACAGTCTGGAATCTGTGAGTTGCTTTTGCAATAGCAAGGTGGATGCGTCAATAGTAGCGAGTACCTGTCCTTGAGTGACCGAATCACCCAGCCGAACCAGAATTTCAGAAACACTGCCACTGGTTTGAGCGGCTACCGTGCCGGAGCGAATGGCAACCAGGCGACCAAGTATGGGAGAAGTCTGGGTAAAGGGTTGTTCGATGACTTCGTCTACTGATACCAGAGCGGCCTGTTGAGCATTAACCTGAGAAGCAGTTAATAAGAAGACACTGACAATTTTAATAAGAAGATTGAGCACAGATTTAATAAGAAGATTGAGCACAGAACCAATGATGACAATATGTTATTTGTGAGGTCGGGAGATCAAATTAGGGGCACATTATCCCTTAAAATCCGAAGCCAGCATAACACAAAAGGCCAACTGGAAAGATGGAAGGGCCCTGAGCGAATGGAGGTTCTGTGCCAGGTTTTTTCTTTGTTCTTTTTTTGGGTTGGAGTTAGTTCTCGCCACTAATTCAAGGTTCTGGCCAGCAGACTACGGTATCGGGAAACTAACTCTCCGCTGCCTCCGAGCATGTGGAAAATTCTGATCATGGATTCGCGAGGGGCGTCGTCTTTGAATGTTCGATCACGCTGAATGACCTCCAGCAATTGATCCATGGCATCAGCGTAGCGTTGTTGAATCACGAGCCGATCTGCAAGCTGGCAACGGGATTCCAAATCATTTTCGTCGATCCTGATCGCTTCAAACAACACGTCGTCTGACGGCCCGTCGCTCGCGGACTCATTGAAGTCTAATCGGGCTACAAAAGCACGATATTCTGGCGTCTCTTTGGCTTCCTGAGATAGTGAGTTAATCACTGTTCGAGTTTCATCCCAGCGACCTTCAGTGGATAACCATCCTGCGAGCAGCTGCTTAATCTGGTCGTTTTCCGAATCACTCTCAAGCAACTGACGCAATGTGGAAATGGCTTTTTCATGCTCTCCACTTTCATATTCCGATATCGCAAGCTCCAAAGCGGGGTCCACTTTACTAGCCACATGTTTATCGATAAGGGTTCTGATATCCTGTTCCTGCTGAAGCCCCATGAATTGCTCTACAACAGCACCATCCTTGAAAAAATAGACTGTGGGCAAACTACGGACCCCATAATGGGCGCAAAGGTTTTGTTGCTCATCCGCATTGATTTTAACCAGCTTTAAAGCGCCGTCGTATTCTTCGATCAACTGCTCCAGGATGGGTCCCAGGGACCGACAAGGGCCGCACCATTCCGCCCAAAAATCAACCAAAATGAGCTGGTGGTTCGAGGCCTCGATAACATCTGCGTCAAAAGTAAATTGATCGGAGTCGACAATGTTAGGTGATTGTTGCATGTGGGTCTGAATTTGGAGAAAAGTTTTGAGGGCAAAAGTATATCTGTACAGCCAGGAATAGTCTAAGCAAAGTAAACCCGCAGTCTAGCGTGGTTTCCCCCCTGCTCCACGAAGTTATGGTTTCGCCAGCTTTAGGCTCCTGCCAACCCATTCTGGTTTGTCATCAACTTCGGCCTGTTGAAGCGTCTCAAGAACTGATTCTGGCATGGCGGTGGTTCGGTTTGCCCGGGTATCGTAATGCAGAACCATGAATTCCCCGGTAGCGCATAATGTACCGTTGACAATCATTTTGTGGGCGAACCAAATGCGTTTACTATCAGCACCAAGAATGATGCTTTCAATCTCCATAACCGCGGGTTTCCTTACATCATTAAGATAACGAAGGTGAGTCTCAACAGTATACATGGCGCATCCAGTTTGATCGAAATAGTCCACCCCGACCCCAAAATAGTCTTGCAATTTCCAGGTGGCATTGGAAAAGGGCACCAGATAATAAGCCTCATTCAAGTGGCCATAAGCATCGAGCCATGAGTCCAAAACAGATTCCTAGTGTAACTTTAGTGTGGACATGGAGTTCTAGTCGAAATTGGGTTTTACTTTGGTGATAAATAGCTCTAGAGAGCGTAGCGCAGTGCGGGTATCCATACCAAAATTCGCGCCATAACAAAACGAGTCAACACCAGCGTGTTGATACATCATCAACTTTTCGGTAACCTGCTCTGGAGTGCCGAATAGCATATTATTCCATAAGGCATTATCTGCGTAATCCGAAGAAGAGGAGCGTTCCAATGGTAATTCCTGGGGAAACCCGTCAACCACCTCTCCATCCGTAGTGAATAAACCCTGAAACTGAGCGGCATAACGGGTCGCTGCAGCTACCGGTATCCTCCATTGAGATTTATTGTCGTAAACACAGGCATTTCTTAACACCAACCACCGAGGGCGTGGCTTTTTGGGGTATTTGGCCATGGCGTGTTTAAGTTTGCTCCCGAGATCAAGGACTTCTTCGAACGGTTTTTGTAATGGGGTAGACATAACATTAAGGTCGTTCTCGATTGCCCAATCGAAGGTATCTGGACCCCGGGCGGCTACCCATAATGGCGGATGGGGTTGCTGCAATGGTTTTGGAACGGAAGTGGCCCTGGGAAACTGCCAGTGTTTGCCCTGGTGGGAATAGTCTCCAGCCCAAAGGGACTTTAGGGCCGGTAAGAGTTCATAAAGATATTCTCCGCCCTGTTCTTTTTGAGAAACACCATTTGCCATACGGTCGAATTCATACTGGAACGCCCCTCGGGCCAATCCTAATTCCAATCGGCCATTGGTGTATAAATCAACCAGGGCGGCCTCTTCAGCAGCCCGGATTGGATGCCAATAGGGAGCACAAATGACCGTGGTACCGAGTCGGATGTCCCGGGTATGTTGAGACCAATATGTTAGCTGCACAAAAGGATTGGGAGCAATGGTCATTTCAATACAGTGATGTTCTGAGCCCCAGGCGATTTCAAAACCACCCTGATCCGCCATTTTGACCAACTCCAGAGTATCCGCAATCACTGTCTTCATGGACGATTCCGCACTGAATCGATTCATGTTAACGGCGATAGAAAACTTCATGGGGAGTGTCTCCGGTACTAGCTAGTTGTAATCGATCCAGTCGATGATATGGTCTTCATGGAGGTCTGGATGAATTCCCTTTTCGCAAACAACCCTGTTTCTAACGCTGATTTCTGCCAGATTCTGTAACGGCGCCTCTCCCCTATCAAACCGACGATAAGCGCAGGTTGTGGGTAACCATTCAAGGACATCAAGGTTCTGTTTCGACAGAACGACACATTCAGGCTTTTTGTTATGGCGATCTGGGTATTCGGTGCAGCGGCAGGTATTGTGATCCAGAAACTCGCAAGCCAGGTTGGTGTAGTACAGCTCGTCAGTGTCTTCGTCCTGAAGTTTTACCAGACAGCATCGACCGCACCCGTCACAAAGGCTCTCCCATTGCTGGGAGTTCAAGCTAAGTAATGGGCTGGTCATGTCATCAGATAAAGAAGATTGAGTGGTAGCGAAAAGTCAGCTCAGCGCAGCCGCCAGTAACTCTTGCGTATAGGAGTGTTGCGGTCGATGGAAGATTTCGCTGGCATCTCCCGCCTCCACTACGTCGCCATTTTGCATTACCATAAGATGGTCTGCAATGAATTTCACCACACTCAAATCATGGGAGATAAACACATATGCCAGATCCTGTTGGCGCTGAATGCGATTCAATAGATCCAGTATTTGAACCTGAACAGTCCGATCCAGGGCAGAAGTGGGTTCGTCAAGCACCAAAATAGCCGGTTCCAATATCAGGGCTCGGGCAATAGCGATTCGCTGTCGTTGTCCTCCTGACAGTTCATGGGGATATCGGAAACGAACGTCAGGATCTATTTCTACCTGCTCCAGGATATCGATAACCCGGGTATCCCTTTTTGCTGCATTGGTTACAAGACCATGGGCGTCTAGTCCCTCACTAATAATGTCACTGATAGACATTCTCGGAGACAGGGAGCCGAAAGGATCCTGAAAAACGATTTGTAGTTGTCTTCGAATCATTTTCATTGATGCTTTATCGGGCCGGTCAATGGATTGCCCTTTCAGGGAGATCTTCCCCTGGGAATGAACCAGTCTTAGTAATGCCAAAGCCAGTGTGGTTTTTCCAGAACCTGATTCACCAACCACGCCCAGGGTATGTCCGGGATAAAGTGTTACAGAGGCGTCGTTAACCGCCTTAATATGATCCACGGTTTTTCTGAGAAGGCCTTTTTTTACGGGAAACCACACTTGCAGGTTTCGAGCCTGAAAAATAATATCTCCTTTTTTAGTAGGCGGATCCCGGTCCGGGGGCTCGGCAGATATCAGGGTTTTTGTATAGGAGTGTTGGGGCGACATAAAAAGTTGTTTTGTGATGCCTTTTTCAACCATGGAACCGTTTTGTAAAACCAGCACTCGATCGGCGACTTTGCGAACCATATTCAAGTCGTGGGAAATGAGCAAAATTCCCAGCCCTTCTTGCCGCTGGATAGACATCAGCAGTTTCAGGATTCGGGCCTGAACCGTAACATCCAATGCAGTAGTAGGTTCATCCGCAAGAAGAATTTCAGGTTTATTCGCCAGCGCCATTGCGATCATTATCCGTTGTCTTTGACCACCCGAGAGCTGGTGGGGATAGGCGCCAAGCCGGCTTTTCGGATTTCTTATGCCAACACGATCCATTAGTTCGATAATGGACTGAGTGGCTCCAGATCCCGAAAGCCCCTGATGCAGGGATAGTGATTCGCCAATCTGTTTTTCGATGGTATGAAGGGGGTTCAGTGCCGTCATCGGCTCCTGAAAAATCATGGAAATGTCATTTCCCCGAACTCGTTGAAGGGTTTGTGAGTCCGCCCCAATCAATTCGGTTCCCCCATATTGGATAGACCCAGACGGATGAAATGCCTGGGGATAAGGTAGCAACTGTAATATCGACAATGCTGATAAAGACTTACCGGAACCCGATTCACCCACCAATGCCACAGTCTCGACAGAATGAATATCAAAACTAACGTTTTTGACGACGTCCGTAACAATGGTTTGCTTGTTTTCGGTGCGACGAAAACTGACGGCCAGGTCGTTGACGCTGAGTAATGGTTTACCCATCGATAATTATCTCCAACGCCATTCTCATGAGGAACATCATACCCGCCGCCGAACTATGCATGTTGATATCTTCCACTAGGAGAAAAGTTTTCGCGGATCGAAGGCATCCCGGACGGCTTCGCCAATAAAAACCAGCAATGACAGCATAATGCCGATGACGAGAAAGCCCGTGATTCCAAGCCATGGAGCCTGAAGATTGTTCTTGCCCTGATTAAGTAGTTCTCCCAGGGAGGGCGATCCCGATGGCAAACCGAAACCGAGAAAATCAAGACCGGTCAAGGTAGTTACCGAACCACTTAAGATGAATGGCATGAATGTAAGCGTTGCTACCATGGCATTGGGTAGCACGTGTTTGATCATGATTCTGGTATCGCTAACCCCCAGGGCTTTTGCCGCTCTGACGTATTCGAAATTTCTGACTCTCAAAAACTCCGCTCGTACCACCGCGACCAATCCGGTCCACGAAAACAATAACATGAGAAAGAGCAGGCTAAAAAACCCGGGCTGTATGACGGCGGCCATAATGATTAACAAATAAAGAACGGGTAATCCCTCCCATATTTCAATAAAGCGTTGGACAAATAAATCCAGCAAACCACCGAAATAGCCCTGAACGGCTCCCGCGGCAATACCGATCACTGAACTAAAAAGAGTCAAAACCAAACCAAAAAGAATTGAGATCCGGAAACCATATAGCACCCTAGCCAATACGTCCCGAGCCTGATCATCCGTTCCTAACCAATGTCTTGCAGATGGGGCCGATGGCGCTGGTTTGGTCAAATCATAGTCAATGGTGTGGTAGGAATAGGGAACTAGCGGCCAGACCATCCAGCCATCGGCCTCAATCAGATCCCTGATATAGGGATCGTGATAATCTGCGGCTAGTTCAAATTCTCCACCGAAATCTGTCTCCGAATACTCGAACAAAACCGGCAAATAGGTTTCTTCCTGAAACCGGATCATCAACGGTTTGTCATTGGCGAAAAACTCAGCACCCAATGCAATAGCAAATAGAAACAGAAAAACCCATAATGACCAGTACCCTCTTTTATTGGCCTTAAAATTTTCCAGTCGTCGTGTACTCAAAGGAGAAAGAGTGATGCCAAAGGCAGGGGTCTTCGACACGATGCTATCTCCCTGCAAAATCAATTCGGGGATCAATGATGGTATACATCACATCACGAATAATCTGAGTGAGCATCCCCACCAGAGTAAATAGAAATAAAATAGCGAACATGACGGGATAGTCTCGATTAATTGCTGCCTCGTAGCCCAGCAACCCAAGCCCGTCAAGAGAGAAAATGACTTCGATCAACAATGCGCCAGTAAACAGTATTCCGATGAACATTGCGGGAAACCCAGCGATGACTATTAACATGGCGTTTCTGAAAACATGTCCATATAAAACCTGTTTTTCATCCAATCCCTTGGCATAGGCTGTCTGCACATATTGCAGCTTGATTTGATCGAGAAAGGAATTTTTAGTGAGCATGGTGAGTCCTGCGAACCCACCGATAACTAGAGAAAGAACAGGAAGGGTGATATGCCAGAAATAATCTTTAACCTGCCCCCACCAGGACATGTTCTCCCATCCTTCGGAGGTTAGCCCCCTTAATGGAAACCAGTCGAGGTATTGCCCTCCCGAGAAAAGGACGATTAACAAAATAGCGAACAAAAACCCAGGAATGGCATAGCCTGCGACAATGACCCCGCTGGTCCAAATATCGAACCGGCTATTGTCTCTTACCGCTTTACGAATTCCCATGGGGATGGAGATGGAATAAATGATCAAAGTGCTCCAAAGCCCAAGAGAAATGGAGACCGGCATCTTTTCGATAATTAGATCAACGACCCGTTTATTAGTGAAGTAGCTCTCACCGAAGTCGAATTGGAGATAATTGCGGATCATTAGAAAAAAGCGTTCGTAGGCTGGTTTGTCAAAGCCAAACTGTTTTTCGATTTCCGCAATGATCTCTGGCCGCAGACCCTGAGCTCCCCGGTATTTATTGACGCCACCTGATCCGGAAACAGACTGAGTAGTCCCTGGGGTGTCTGAGCCGGTACCAGAAAAGCGACTGGTCGCATCAACGGCATGTCCTTGCCACTCGGCAATCGACTGCTCCACCGGGCCTCCGGGGGCAAACTGGATAATGGCAAAATTGATGACCATGATCCCAAACAGAGTGGGAATCATGAGCAGCAGGCGCCGAATAATATAGGTCAACATACGTGATTACGACGTCAGCAAACTAAAAACAAATTGGCAAGAAAACCAGGGAGTAAAAATAATCACTGCATTTTTTGGTCTTTGGCAGAATCAATCCACCAGGTAGAGGGAAAACCAATTTTATACGTCGGAGCTCGATCCGGGCGACCGAAACGGTCGCGATAGGCGATCCAGACTTCGTCGTTGTAATAAGCAGGAATTGCATAGTGATTCCAAAGTAAAACCCGATCCAGCGCACGCGTTGCGTTTTGCAGAGTCTCAAGGTCTTTGGCCTCGACGACCTGTTCAATTAGCGCATCAACAACGGGATTCCTGATTCCGCCGGAATTTCCCCCCCGTACCTCCGCAGACTCGGATCCATAATAGTTTCTAAGCTCGCTGCCAGGAGGAGGGAAAAAATTGTATCCTGCGACGAATAGATCGAAGTCTGAATCGTGTACCCGGACTCTCCACTGGGAACTATCCACGAGCCTGATTGAAGCATCAATGCCAATTTTTTTCAGGTTTTCGATGAAGGGCAGTGCGGTTCGTTGGGCCTCGGGATACCCGGTCATTAGCTCCAGTTGAAACTGCTCACCGGTTTCGCTGGAGATCATCTGATTATTTTTCAGCTCCCATCCGGCCTGTTTAAATAGAGATAATGCTTTACGAGTCGTTCTTCTATCTCTTCCACTGCCATCGGTTTTTGGCGGAACGAACTCCTTGTCTAGGGTACCTTCGAGCAGCTGATCTGCGAAAGGTGTGAGGATGGCTATTTCTGCGGGGGTGGGCTTGCCTTTCGCGCCATAGTCGGAATTGGGAAAGTTCGTATTGATTCGTTTGTATTGTCCAAAAAGCAGAGTCCGTTGAATCGCTTCAAAATCATACATGGTCATGATCGCTTCCCGGACACGAAGATCCTTGAACTTATCGCGTTTCAAATTAAAAAAGTATCCTCCCATTCCTCTGGGTTTTTTACTAGGGACTTCTGCTTTAATGATGGTGCCGTCTTCGATTTGGGGCAGATCATATTCTGTCATCCAGCGTTTGGCGCTGGTCTCCTGTCGAAAATCAATTTCTCCAGCTTTAAATGCCTCGAATTCCACAGTGAGGTCTTTGTAATATTCGTAACGTATTTCATCAATATTATGGAGGCCCCGTTTGATCGGCAAATCCTTTGCCCAGTAGTCTTTTACTCGCTCATAGGTAATTGACCGACCTGCTTCCAGGGACTTGATTCGATAGGGGCCGCTTGTCAGAGGAGGCTCAAGATTGGGCGCGGTGGGGTCCTTGCCTTCCCAATAATGCACAGGTAATGGTGAGAGACCCGCAGCGATAGTAATGGGCTTCATGTTATTCACGGTGGAAAAAGTAAATTTCAGCCGTCGATCTTCCAAAGCCTCCGCAGAGACCACTTCCATATAAAAGGATTTAATAAAAGGTCTTCCATTCTCCTTTATGGTATTAAGTGAAAAAACGAAATCCTTGGCTAGGATGGGTTCTCCATCATGGTATTTCGCCTCTGGTCGAATGTTAAAAATTGCCCAGCTTTTGTCATCAGGATATTCCACACTTTCGGCAATTAACCCATACAGCGCATCAATCTCATCGTCGGAGGACACCATAAGATCGTCGTAGACCGCGCCGATGCTATTCGGCCAATCTCCCTTTAGCACGTAAAAATTGAGGGTATCGAATGAACCGAAATCGCTCATAACAATGCTTCCCCCTTTTTCAGCATTTGGGTTGACATAGGGCCAATGGGTTAAACCATCGATATGTCGAGGTTCGCCAAACTGGGAAATTGCCCATTTTTTATTGATGTTTTCTCCCGTTCCACTATCCTGAGCGGACCCGGTATTGATCAGGGTGAAAAACGAGCAGGTTGCCAAAACGAAAGCCGAAAAACCTCGACGATGCATTCTGACAAGCGGAGTAAAATAATTGGTTTTCATTGATTCTGGATTTCCGTTGTCGGTCTTTAACGAAGACAGGTGGTCAGGAGCTTGTTAAACAATAGCCCCAGATTACATAGAGACAGCCCCGTGACATTCACCGTATAAAGTTAACATCCGGAAGATAACACAGACTGTCCGTTTGAATATCTGGCATGGCTATCGAAATCTGTATATTTTGGCTATGATCCTGTTGTACAAATGTCGTTTCTTCACAAACATTTTCGCCCGGCGTTCACTCCCGGTATCCTCTCCCGGGACAAGTAAGAGGTTTAATGACTTCGAGCCATGATAAGCTGGGCAAGTTCAATTAACGTCAATTACCATATTGTAATATTTCACCCTCAATGAATGCGGATAGCTATTTTTCCTCTCGGTTGCTTGATTGGTACGATGTCCATGGCAGAAAGTCATTGCCGTGGCATCATGACAAGGATCCCTACAAAATCTGGGTGTCTGAAATCATGTTGCAGCAGACGCAGGTTGTGACCGTCATCCCCTATTTCGAAAATTTTATCGATCGATTTCCAACGATTAACGAATTGGCTAATGCTCTGGAAGATGATGTTCTGCACCACTGGTCCGGACTTGGATACTATGCAAGGGCCAGAAATTTACATAAAGCGGCGCAAGTAATACGAGATCGGTATGAAGGTCGTTTTCCTCAGAATTTCGATGACGTGATCGCGCTGCCAGGAATCGGTAAGTCTACTGCGGGAGCGATTCTGGCATTTTCTTTTGGTCAGCGACATGCCATTTTGGATGGGAATGTAAAACGGGTTTTAACACGATACCTGGCGATTGAAGGCTATCCGGGGAAAAAAGCCGTGGAGAATCGATTATGGGAAGTCGCGGATGGATTAACGCCTGATAATCGGTCGTCTGAATATACCCAGGCCATTATGGATTTAGGAGCCACGGTTTGCTCGCGAAGTAGGCCTTTGTGTGATCTATGTCCTTTCCACCGGGATTGCCTCGCCAGAAAAAATCACCGACAAACTGAATTTCCCTATCGAAAGCCCAAAACTGATCGGCTCATGAAGGCGGTAAGGATGTTGGTAATTAAAAATGACCTGGGCGAAGTACTGGTTGTTAAACGACCGCCCAGCGGAATCTGGGGAGGACTTTGGAGCTTGCCAGAAATCGCAGACCCCACACTGGATATTGCACCTTGGTGTGAAAAGAATCTCGGGGTAAGAGTAGAAGAGCGAAAAAAGCTGCCCCATTTTCGGCATGTCTTCAGCCATTTTGATCTAAAAATTGACCCTGTTGTCTGCGTTAGAATCGGAGAATGCGACCAAATCGGGGATCACCCTCTATTGAAATGGTGTCACCCTGATCGCCCGGTAGCATTGGGTTTCCCTGGGGCAATCAAAAAAATATTTGGTACACTCTCTGTCCAATTTGGTAATGAGGAATAGTAATGGGTGAAATGGTGGATTGCGTTAAGTTAGGCAAGCAGGCAGAAGGGCTGGATTTTGCGCCCTGGGCCGGAGAATTGGGTCAGCGAATTTTACAGGAAATTTCAAAAGAAGCCTGGCAGGACTGGCTACGACAACAAACAATCCTGATTAACGAATATAAGCTAAACCCAAGGGATGCAGAGCATAAACAATATCTGGCCAACCAGATGGAATCCTTTCTATTTGGCGATGGTATTGTTATGCCAGATGAATGGAAGGAAAAAAGAGAGTAATTAGGCGCCGGGACTGCCGCTTTGTAATTGGGTTATTGATACAATAGAGCGGAATACCATCACCAATAGGCCCATGCATCTGATGTGTCTTATAAGATCAAATCAGGTGGGATCAGGTCACAACGACCCGAAAGACTCCATTGATCTAAGGGGCTACGGCGAGAGAGGATCAGGAACATGAAACAATGAAGCCCAAGGCCGCGTCCTATTACAAGCAGAACCGACTCAAGCAGTTGCGAGCGTTTTGTTATGCGGCAAAAACCGGCAGTATCTCGCGAGCGGCGGATCAGCTCTATCTCAGCCAACCGTCGGTTTCCCTCCAGATTCAAGCACTCGAAAGAGAGCTAAATACCATGCTCTTTGAGCGGCGTGGCCCAAAAATTCGATTAACCCCGGATGGGCAGGCGTTATTGGAAATCGCGCTACCCATGGTAGAGGGAATGGATTCGCTAAGGGATACTTTTGCAGAACGCTGTGGTGACCTAAATAGTGGTTTTCTAAACATTGCTGCGGGCGAGTCCACGATTCTTTATATCCTTCCCAAATACCTCAAACAGTTTTCCGATCAATATCCAGGAGTGCGCATACGATTACACAATGTTACCGGGGCAGACGGAATGGCGATGTTGCGAGCGGACGAAGCGGATTTTGCGGTAGGCTCAATGCTGGATATGCCTGATGACGTGAGTTATCACCCGGTTTTCCACTTCAATCCGACGCTCATTACTCCTTTGGATCACCCGCTCGCTAACCGCGATCATGTCACGCTGGAAGACATTGCCCAGTATGACCTAGTGTTGCCTCCTCGATACCTCAGTACCTAGGGCCTGGTAAAGTCCGTATTCCAGCAATACAACATTCAACACAAAGTTACATTGGAAGCTGGTGGTTGGGAGGTTATCAAGAAATACGTGGAAACAGGACTGGGCATGTCCATCGTCACGGACATTTGCCTGGAAGATGCGGACAAGCTCGCAAAAATTCCGGTAAAAGAATATTTTCCGGTAAGAAGTTACGGCGTGGTCATCCGCAGAGGAAAATTTATTCCGGCTCAAGCGAAAAGATTCATTGAAATGTTGGCTCCGGACTATTTCCATCGGGCGGGCTCTAATGCGGAACTGTCTTCCAGGTCGGTGAATGAAACCCTGGGAGTGGATGGCGTTGATGCGGTTCTTGATTAGTAAAACCCGCCGATGAACCCTCGCTGGAGTCCTCATGTTACTGTGGCAGCCATCGCTGTTTTAGATGGAAAATATCTCCTTGTTCAGGAGACCATTGATGGTAAGACGGTCATTAATCAGCCTGCAGGACATGTTGAGAAAGGTGAGACGCTGGAGCAGGCGGTTATTCGCGAAACTGCCGAAGAAACCGGTTGGGGATTTGAACCAATTCACATCAGTGGTATCTATCAATACGTTGCAGCTAATGGTGAAACCTATTTTCGTTTTACTTTTTTTGGGGAATTGACTCATCACAATGCTCGGGCGTCAATTGACCCCGTGATAGAAAAGATCGTATGGATGGACAGAGCGGGGATGTCTGAGAGTCGCTTACTAAGAAGCCAAAGTGTTTTGCGGTGTGTCGAAGATCATGAATGCGGACAGCGGTATCCGCTGAATACGGTCCTTCAATTGATAGGAGGGGAAAGCTGATGTCAGGTATTCGACCATCTATAACATTGAAAACAAATAGACAGTATAGACCGTCAGGAAAATCCATTACCGCTATTTTACTAATTGGTGTTTTGTTCGGGGGGCAAACGGCTTTCGCCACGGACCAGGAAGTTAAAGCGCCCGCCTTTGTTACCTTGGATGCCATCCCTGTTTGTTATGATTTTGGTTGTAAGAATCGCTCAGTGGTTAATTTGCCCCTTACCGACTGGCAAGGAGTCACAGGATGGTTTGCGCCCGAGGCAATAACGCCAGACCAGGAAAGAGAGCAAATTATGCGGGCTATTGGATGGATGGAAGTACTCATTGGCCAACACACTCCTACCCATAAGGATCTGGCGTTTGACTTACCAGCGCAAGATGACGTAAGTCACCTTTTTCCCGGACAACAGGACTGTATCGATGAGGCAGTAAATACCACAACCTACTTAAGGCTGTTTGAACAAAGTGGTCTGCTAAAACACCATACCGTCATTGAACAGGCATATCGAAAAGCCATACTGGATCAGCATTGGGCAGGGCAGGTCAAAGAACTCGTTACCGGAAAACGATGGGTCGTAGACTCTTGGTTTCAGCCGAATGGTTATCTTCCGGTGATTCAGGCCTCTGAGGAATGGGAGGACATCAATCTTCTTACTGCGGTTGTGGATGATTCCCGGGAACAAAAAAAACCATCGTTCTGGAAGCGTCTATTTAGGAAAGAATAAGCGTCAGGAAGGCGTTAGCGAAAAAATATCATAAAGCCTGAAAATTAGGGAATCCCGGAACCCAATTTTACTTCTGTTGCGCTCCCAAAATCCCAATTCATCAAATCGTCTGAAAAATTCCAGGAATAGTTATAGTGAGTAAAGTTATCGTCGGCATGTCTGGTGGAGTGGATTCTTCCATTGCCGCGGCCAGGCTAATTGAGCAGGGATATGACGTGACGGGGCTGTTCATGAAGAATTGGGAAGAGGATGACACTGCGGAATATTGTTCAGCAAGTGAAGATCTCGCCGATGCAGAAGCGGTGTGTAAACAACTTGGAATTGAATTAAGGACAGTTAACTTTTCCCATGAATATTGGGATCGGGTCTTTCAGATGTTTCTGGATGAATATCGTCGAGGTAGAACCCCGAATCCGGATGTAGTATGCAATAAGGAGATAAAATTTAAGGAGTTTCTAAAATGGGCATTGCACCTGGGGGCGGACTACATTGCCACCGGACACTATGTTCGATTGAAACGATGCGGTAATGAATTTCTGTTGCAAAAAGGACTGGATCCTAATAAAGACCAAAGTTACTTTCTGCACACTCTGGATCAGGAAGCGCTGCAATATGCGAAATTTCCCATTGGAGAAATGCAAAAAAGTGCTGTCAGGGAAATGGCCGAAAGTATGGCGCTAGCGACCCATAGCAAGAAAGACAGTACCGGCATCTGTTTTATCGGCGAACGCCGTTTTCGCGACTTCCTGAGCCAATATCTTCCCGCTCAGCCCGGAGAAATACGAGATCTTTCTGGGCAGAAAATGGGCACCCATCACGGAGCCTATTACTACACTATCGGCCAGCGCCATGGCCTGGGTATCGGCGGTCAGATTGGAGGCGTCGAAGGTCCCTGGTATGTGGTAGACAAAGATGTTAAAAAAAACATCGTCCTGGTCACTCAGGGACATGATCATCCATCGCTAATGAAAACAACAGTGGTGGCTGAGGACCTGTATTGGGTGAATGGTAAAGCCCCAAAAGCCCCGTTGCGATGCAAAGCTAAAACCCGTTATCGTCAAACAGAACAGCCCTGCGTGATTACCGCCATGGATTCCCATCAAACCACTGTGGACTTTGATGAACCCCAATGGGCTATAACTCCTGGTCAATCCATCGTTTTTTATCAGGGCGATGTGTGTCTCGGTGGGGGGATTATAAAAACAGCCTCAAATCAGCAAGGGTGATGATAGTTCCCGCCATAATTTTTATGGGTGTTTATGCTCTAAAAATACGATTAGCGAATAAGAGATAAATAAAAAGATAAGGAGTAAGCATGAACTTCGAAGAGATGTCGGAAAATGAAATATTGGAAATTGCGACTCCCATTATGGATAACCTGATGGATGCATCTACGAAGATTGATCACGAAAGACATGTGATCAATTTCACGGATAGAATGAAAGCGATTGTCACTCACGAATACCTACAAAAAGTGTGTAAACAATATCAGGCAGAAAAAGGATATTTTACCGATCGTGAACCAGTTGCTGTTTTCAGACGCCCTAACTCCGCCGCGATTATTTGGAAACAGTCATTTACTAAAGCAAAAGGTGAATTCGTCGCTGAAATGGTTTTAGTCCATCAAAACGGGGCGTTCTTTTGTGACCATGCGGCGGTCTTCTAATGGACACAGAAAGGGGTAGGAATGTAGGGGACGAACAGCCTACTTTTTTAGGCAATGCCTTCGTTTACTCTTTTTGTTCCTATTTCGAGACTATCCGGAGTTCAACAGCTAAATGGTCATGTTAACGGTGGTTTCAGGTACATCGTTATTCTTATCGAAAACCATGGAAACACTAAGGGCCTGTTCTGTCGACATTCGGCGGTAAAGGAAGTCGGAACTATTGAGTGCATGGCCATGGAGATAAAATTGTGTCGTAAGCCGCTCACGATTCCCGTCATATACCTTGACGTGAATGTGTGGCGTCCGACTCGGATATGTCGTTGGTTTTATCGTTCTAAAACGATAGCTTCCATCACTGTCAGTTATGTCATGTCCAAACCCTTGAAATCCCTTGTCATAGGTGACGTTGCGATTATCACTAGTGTGTAGGTATCTTCCGTTCACGTCGCATTGCCAGATCTCAACCCGATAGCCCGCCAGGGGATCACCCTCTTTGGAAGTCACCTTCCCGTTAAGTCGAATGATTTCACCACCCGCTTCAGTTACCATTCCAGCGACTTTCACGAGGTCATTATCCACATCGTTCATACGCATGGACACAGTTGGATAAAATGGCCCCTCTGCCGCACCAGGGGTCGTTGTTGCGGCACTTGCGGGAGCCGATAAGGCAGATCCGCCGACCATGGCAATGGTGCTTTTAAGCAGGTCTCTACGTGTGAATGATTTCATTGGAAGATCATGTCCGTGTGTGGATGAACTTGCCATTATATCCATTGTGGTTCTCGGAGGTGGAGGGAGTATTATTCATTGGGTCAGCATCTGTTTGGATTGGCAATAATCAGCTTACTTCAAATGTGGACATGAGATCGAGCAATCAATTTAGGTGCAGAAATAAATTTCTACTGGGGTTCGACTGGGTTCGGGTAAAACGCTAGACCTTCAAACAGCTTACGCGCCGTTCTCAGTATCCCTGCCTGATGCACTTTCACGGTACTCTGGCCCAGGGTTATGTCCATCATCACGCTGGTCTCGCCAATGGGATGTTCCACCGAGACCAACTGCGTAGTTCCTGCTGAAAGTCTGGCATGGGATGCTGCAACTGTGCCCGGGATCATGCACGCGGTTGCTACGCTCACCGCGCCCAATACACCGATGGAAGCGTGACAGCGATGGGGAATAAAGGTGCGTGTGCAAATTGTTCCACCACTGCGAGGCGGTGCAACCAATGAAAGCTTTGGAATCGAAGCATCGGTCACGTCACCGAGATTCATCAATCTACCCGCCGGGAGCCGAATGGACTCAAGTTTTCCCTTAAGCTCTTCGTTTTTATCGAGTTGTTCTCGTGATTCATAGCCCGATATTCCCATTCGTCGAGCATCGATAATCACCACCGGCATTCCATTATCGATACAAGTCACTTCAATATCATCTATTATGTCTACCGAATTTCCCGTTGGCAATAAAGCGCCGCAGGTTGCCCCGGCCGCTTCGGGAAAATTTTCCAGGACCGGCGCAGATGTGCTAGGCATACCGTCAATTTTGGTATCACCCTGGTAGGTCACCCTACCCCCCGGCGTCTGAATTTTCACATTAGCGATCTGATCACTGTTCACCATATAAACCGCCACGGCGGTTTGGTCAGCAACCGCCTTCACCAAGCCTTTTTCCACAGCGAATTGCGCCACTCCGGCGAGGATATTGCCGCAATTTTGCTTATCTGTAACGATGGGCTGATCGATAAAAACCTGTAGGAAAAGATAATCGATATCCGCACCGGGGCGCAAAGACCGGGACACGATTGCAACTTTGCTGGTCAGAGGGTCCGCTCCTCCGATACCGTCGATTTGTCTGGGGTCAGGGGAACCCATAATTCCCATCAGTATGGCACTGCGTTCAACTTCGTTACTGGGCAAGTCTTCCTTAAGAAAATAAGCGCCCTTTGAAGTGCCACC
This sequence comes from Gammaproteobacteria bacterium, assembly GCA_011088265.1. GTDB lineage: Bacteria > Pseudomonadota > Gammaproteobacteria > Arenicellales > Poriferihabitantaceae > WLWV01. The sequence goes on along the minus strand of JAALKB010000029.1, from coordinate 2,248 downwards.
ACGCATCCAGGTGCAGGGAATTTCAAGCATTAGCTTCGCCCTGGCAATTCATCCAGCGTATCTACATATTCTAATCCTGCCGATGCTAACCGGCCACGCATGTCGTAGATATCCAGTCCGAGAACACCGTCTGCCAGTTTTTGGCGTTTGTCTTCCTCGTTTTTCTCGCGTTTTTGGCCCGACTGCAACACCTCGTCGGCACGATGCCGTTGCACAACAGCAACGATAATGTCACCGGGATTGATGTATTGCCCCGCGACAACAACGGGTAT